>NZ_CP127407.1:2831538-3139230 GCF_030291075.1 Stenotrophomonas sp. 57 | reverse complement strand
TGGGCACAGGGCGAACTGGCGTCGCTGGGCTTTGCCAGCGTGGGGCATTCCCCGGGCCTGCGCGGCCTGGGCGGGCGCTTCGAGGGCGATGCCAATGGCTTCAGCCTCCAACTGCAGCCGCAGCGCCAGTTGCAGTTCGACTGGCCAACCGGTTTCGGCGTGCGCCATGACCTGCACCTGGCGGGCCAGGTGGTGGGTTGGCGCGATGAAGGCGGCGGCTGGCGCATCGGCACTGCAGCGATGCGCGTGGAAGGCACCGACTATGCGGCCGACGTGCGTGGCGGCGTCTGGTTCCAGGGCGACGGTACGCGGCCGTGGCTGCAGCTGGCGGCCAAGCTGGACGATGTGCCGATGACCGCGGCCAAGCGCTTCTGGATCCACTCCAAGATGAGCAAGGGCGCCACCGACTGGCTGGACATGGCACTGGCCGGTGGGCAGGTGCGCAACGGTGTCGGCCTGGTCAGCGGTGACCTGGATGACTGGCCGTTCGACAACAATGATGGCCGCTTCGAGGCCACCGGCCACATCAGCAACGGCGACATCCGCTTCCAGCACGACTGGCCACTGATGCGCCAGGTGGACGCCGACATCGCCTTCATCGGCCCCGGCTTCGACATGCGTGGGCGCGGCGATCTGGCCGGGGTGGCGGTGCAGGCCTTCGAAGCCGGCATTCCGGACTTCGGTCACCAGCCGCTGTACGTGCGCGCCGATGCCCCCAGTGACGCCGCCAAGCTGCTGGCGATGCTGCGACAGAGCCCGCTGCACAAGGACTATGGCGATACCCTGGACAACCTGGTCGCCAGTGGTCCGGCGCACGTGACCTTCGACCTGCTGCAGCCGCTGCACGAGGATGAAGGCCAGGGGCATCTGCAGGGCACGGTTGACCTGAGCGGCGTGAAGCTGGTGGACAAGCGCTTCCAGCTGACCTTCGACAACATGCACGGGCAGGCGCGCTACAGCAACGGTGGCTTCGGTGCCGAAGACCTGGCCGTGCGCCACCTCGGACAGGACGGTCGCTTGAGCCTGCGTGCCGGCGGTTACGTGCACGACAGCAAGCTGGCGTTCGAGTCGCAGCTGACGGCCCGCCTCGATGCCGGCGTGCTGATTGACCGTGCCCCGGAAATGGCGTGGCTCAAGCCCTATATTGCGGGTACCTCGCCGTGGACGATCGCGGTCAACCTGCCAAAGGCCGCGCCGGGAGCCCCGGCACCGCCAAGCGAACTGCGGTTGAGTTCGGACCTGGTCGGCACCCGGCTGGACCTGCCGGCGCCGCTGGACAAGCCTGCGGGTGAGCCGCTGGCGACCACGGTGGCTGCGCAGCTGCCGATGGGCGCGGGCCGCATCGACGTAGCCTTTGGCCAGCGCCTGGCCCTGGCCGCGCGTAGCCACAACAACCAGACCGGTGTGCAGGTCACCCTGGGCAGCGACCATGTCGATCGCGAGCCGCCGCCGAGCGGGCTGTCCGTCGACGGCCGCAGCCCGACCCTGGATGCGCTGGAGTGGATCGGCCTGGCCCGTGGTGGCAATGACGATGACGGCATGCCGCTGCGCGCGGTGGACGTGCAGGTTGGAAAGCTGATGCTGATCGGTGGCGTCTTCGAACAGACCCGCCTGCAGCTGCAGCCGGGCCCGCAGGCACTGGATGTGCGGCTGGATGGACCTTCGCTGGCCGGGCGCCTGACCGTACCCAATGCCGAAGGGGGCACCATCAGTGGCCAACTCGACCGCGTGCACTGGCAGTCGCTGCCGCCGGCACCGGGCGCGGCCGCGCCAGCGCGGGTGCAGGCGGGCGCCAATGACATGGATCCGGCCAAGCTGCCGCCGTTCGCACTGGACATCGCCGACCTGCAGTTCGGCAAGGTCGTGCTCGGCCAGGCGGTGCTGCGCACGCGGCCGCTGGCCAACGGATTGAACGTGGACGAGCTGCGCTTCCGTGCACCGGACCAGGAGATCGACATCAGTGGCCGCTGGCTGGGCCGCACCGGTGGCGCCCGCACCGAGCTGACCGCGCAGGTGCGCAGTGAAGACCTGGGGGGCCTGATGCAGAACCTCGACTACGGTGGCCAGCTGCGGGGCGGTTCCGGCCAGGCACAGCTGCAGGCGTCGTGGAGCGGGGGTCCCTCGGACTTCCAGCTCGCCAACCTGCAAGGGCGCCTGGACCTGCACGCACGCAACGGCCAGCTGCTGGAACTGGAGCCCGGCGCCGGCCGCGTGCTCGGCCTGCTCAGCGTGGCCCAGCTGCCGCGTCGCCTGATGTTCGACTTCCGCGACTTCTTCTCCAAGGGCTTCGCGTTCAACCAGGTGGATGGCAGCGTGCAGTTCGGGCAGGGCGTGGCGCGCACCGACAAGGTACTGATCGAGGGTCCGGCGGCGAACATCACCATCCGTGGCCAGGCCGACCTGCGCAACCAGCAGTTCGACCAGACCATCGACGTGAACCCGCGCGCCGGCAACCTGCTGACCGTGGTGGGGGCCGTCGCCGGCGGCCCGGTCGGCGCGGCGCTCGGCGCGGCGACCAATGCGGTATTGTCCAAGCCACTGGGCGAGATCGGCGCCCGCACCTACAAGGTGACCGGTCCATGGAAGGAGCCGAAGGTGGAAGTGATCGAACGCAGCCGCGACAAGACGCCGCCCGCACCCACACCGGCACCGGCGGTTCCGCCGACGGTGACCGACCTGCCACGCTCGCGTTCACGCTGAGCATGGTGTTCCCGTTCACGGGGCTTGCCTGAGCGCCCCCGCACCCCCAGATCGAGACCATGACTGATATCGCCCTGACGCTTGCCCAAGACCGCCTGCTGCGCCCTGGTGGCCTGGATACCGCTGGCCTGGAGCGCACCTTCGGGCAGTTGCTCGGCCCCGGTGTGGACTTTGGTGACCTCTACTTCCAGCACGCCCGCCGCGAGAGCTGGAGCGTGGAGGATGGCATCGTCAAGGACGGTGCCCATTCCATCGAGCAGGGCGTGGGTGTGCGCGCGATTTCCGGTGAGAAGACCGGCTTCGCCTACTCCGATGACATCCATGCCGACGCGCTGCTGGCTGCGGCGCAGTCGGCGCGTGCGATCTCGCGCGAAGGTGGCGCCCAGACCGGGCGTTCGCTGCTGCGGGGCAATGCGCGCGCGCTGTATCCGGCGCTGGACCCGATCGACGGCATCGGCAACGAGGCCAAGGTCGAGGTGCTCAAGCGCCTGGACGGCTATCTGCGTGCCGCCGACCCGCGCGTGAAGCAGGTGATGGTGAGCCTGTCCGGTGGCGTTGACACGGTGCTGATCGCCCGCAGCGACGGTGTGCTGGGCGCCGACGTGCGCCCGTTGGTTCGCCTGAACGTGCAGGTGATCGTCGAGCACAACGGCCGTCGCGAGTCCGGCTATGCCGGTGGCGGTGGCCGCTATGGCTACGAGGCGCTGTTCGCCGATGGCCGCCCGGAAGCCTTTGCCCGTGAGGCGCTGCGCCAGGCGCTGGTGAATCTTGAAGCGGTACCGGCACCGGCCGGCGTGATGCCGGTGGTACTGGGCCCGGGCTGGCCCGGCGTGCTGCTGCATGAAGCGGTCGGCCATGGCCTGGAAGGCGACTTCAACCGCAAGGGCACCAGCGTCTACGCGGGCCGGATCGGCGAGCGCGTTGCCGCCCCGGGCGTGACGATCGTCGACGACGGCACGCTGGACGGACGCCGTGGCTCGTTGAACATCGACGACGAGGGTCATCCCAGCCAGTGCACCACGCTGATCGAGGACGGCATCCTGGTCGGCTACATGCAGGACAGCCTCAACGCGCGCCTGATGGGCGTAGCGCCGACCGGCAACGGCCGCCGCGAATCGTTCGCGCACATGACCATGCCGCGCATGACCAACACCTACATGCGTGCGGGCCAGCACGACCCGCAGGAGATGATCCGTTCGGTGAAGAAGGGCCTGTACGCGGTCAACTTCGGTGGCGGCCAGGTCGACATCACCAGCGGCAAGTACGTGTTCTCGGCCACCGAGGCGTACCTGATCGAGGATGGCCGCATCACCACGCCGGTGAAGGGCGCGACCCTGATCGGCAACGGTCCGGAAACCATGCAGAAGGTGCGCATGGTCGGCAACGACCTGGCCCTGGACGAGGGCGTGGGCATCTGCGGCAAGGACGGGCAGAGCGTGCCCGTGGGTGTCGGCCAGCCCTCGCTGTTGATCGAGGGCATCACCGTCGGCGGTACCCAGGCCTGAGCCGGGCGATGGCCAGCGCCACCACCCCGACCGGCGCGGACTCAGCCCTCGTCGGCCTCGTCGGTCTCGACGTGGCCAGCGTCTTCGCCGCTGGCCTTCAGGCCCAGCGCCGCCGGCAGCATCAGCGCGCGCAGCACCTGGTAGATCTCGCGGTAGGCACGCGGCGGCTTGTTCTTCGCCTTCTCGGCCTGCGCGTTGCGCACCAGCGTGCGCAGCTGCTGCCGGTCGGCCTGCGGGTAGTCGTCCAGCAGGGCGGCCAGCGCCTTGTCACCTTCGGCCAGCAGGCGTTCGCGCCAGTCTTCCACGCGGTGCATCATCGCCACTTCGCGGCGGCCGGTTTCGCTGTTGGCATCCAGCGCATCGCGGATCGCATCCAGCGTGGCGTCCTCCTCGCGACGCATGTGCTTGGCCAGGAATGCCAGCTGGCGCTTGTGCGCGATGTGGGCGGTGATGCGCTTGCACTCGGCGATGTGCGGCAGCAGGTCTTCCGGGATCGGCAGGCGCGCCAGCTGGGCCGGGGTCAACGACACCAGCTTCTCGCCCAGGGCCAGGACGTCGAGCGCGTCGCGCCGGTTCTGGCTGCGGCTCTTGTCGTGGAATTCACCGGTTTCTTCGTCGCGTCCGCGCATCGTCCCTACCTGATCTCAAAAAAAGTCGCCCGGCGTGATGCCGGGCCCAACCTGTACAGGATAAAGCATTGAACGTGATCGCCCCTGAAGCCGCCGTTGGCGACGACAGCCCGGCCCGGCTGGAACGGCTGGCCGACCTCTCCCAGCAGCTGCTCGACCGCGCCCGCGCGCTGGGCGCCAGCCAGGCCGAGGTCAGCTGCAGCGAGGACCGTGGGCTGGAGGTCAATGTCCGCCTTGGCGAGGTCGAGACCGTGCAGTCCACCCGCGACCGCGGGATCGCTGTCACCGTCTATTTCGGCCAGCGCAAAGGCAGTGCCAGTACTGGTGACCTGAACGAGGGCAGCCTCGCAGCCACCGTCGAGCAGGCCTGCGCGATCGCCCGCCATACCGAAGACGATCCGGCCGCCGGCCTGGCCGAGGCCGGCCTGATGGCCACCCACTTCCCGGACCTGGACGGCTGGCACCCGTGGTCGCTGCAGGCCGACGAGGCGGTGGACCTGGCCCTGGCCTGCGAGACCGCAGGCCGTGAGGCCGATGCGCAGATCCGCAATTCCGACGGTGCCTCGGTGTCGAGCATGCAGAGCCTGTCGGTCTATGCCAATTCGCATGGCTTCATCGGCCGTGAGCGCGGCACCCACCACTCGGTCGGTTGTGCGCTGATCGCCGGGCAGGGCGATGGCATGCAGCGTGACGGCTGGTACACCAGCGCGCTGGCTCGCGAGGACCTGGAGGATGTCGGCCTTGTCGGTCGCCGTGCCGCCGAGCGCACTGTCGCCCGCCTGCAGCCCCGCTCGATGGCCACCGGCAGCATGCCGGTGCTGTTCGCCCCGGAAGTGGCACGCAGCCTGGTTGGTCACCTGCTGTCGGCGGTGTCCGGCGGTGCCCTGTACCGCCAGGCCAGCTTCCTGCTGGACAGCGTTGGCCAGCGCCTGTTCCCGGAATGGATGCAGATCGACGAGCTGCCGCACCTGCGCCGTGGCCTGCGCTCGGCGGCGTTCGACGGTGATGGCGTGGCGACCCGTGCCTCGGCGCTGGTCCGTGACGGCGTACTGCAGCGCTACGTGCTGGGCAGCTATTCGGCACGCAAGCTGGGCCTGCAGACCACCGCCAATGCCGGTGGCGTGCACAACCTGCAACTGGCCGCCAACGCAGGCTCCCGGCAGGAGATCGCGCGGCAGATGGGCGATGGCCTGCTGGTGACCGAGTTGATGGGGCAGGGCGTGAACGGGGTGACCGGCGACTATTCGCGCGGCGCCGGCGGCTTCCGTGTCGAGAACGGCGAGATCCAGTACCCGGTGGACGGCATCACCATCGCCGGCAACCTGCGCGAGATGTTCAGCAGCATCGAGGCGGTCGGCAGCGACGTTGACCCGCGCTCGCACATCCGGACCGGCTCGATCCTGCTGGGGCGGATGACCATCGCGGGTAATGATTGATGGCATTGATGGCGTAAGCTATGCCCGCCTGACGCAGCCAGCCTTGCGCTGGTGGGTCAAGACCACCCAATGAAAAGGAGTTTTGTCGTGAGTGAATTCGATAACGTCCCGCCGCCGCCGGCCACCACCAACGCACCGGCCGACCAGCGCACCATGGCCCTGGCTGCGCACCTGCTGGGCATCTTCACCTGGTTCATCGGCCCGCTGATCATCTGGCTGATCAACAAGGACGATGCCAGCAAGTCCTTCGTGACCGACCAGGCCAAGGAAGCGCTGAACTTCCAGATCACCATCACCATCGCGATGCTGATCTGCATCGTGCTGGCCATCGTGATCATCGGCGGCATCCTGGCCCCGATCGTCGGCCTGCTCAACCTGGTGTTCTGCATCATTGCAGCAGTGAAGGCCAACAACGGCGAAGCCTACCGCTACCCGTTCGCGCTGCGCCTGGTCAAGTAAGAGCGTCCGCACGCGGATACGAAAACGCCCGGCACTGCCGGGCGTTTTCCGTTGCGCGGTAACGCCGGGCCATGCCCGGTGAGCGCGCCTCGCGCCAGCGATCAGTGATCGCGTTCCACCGCCAGCGTGGCCAGCGCACGCAGCGCATCGGCCTCTTCGCCGTAGCCGGCCAGGAGGGACTGCATGCGCGCAGCGAGCTCATGCAGCTGTGCCTTCGCACCGTCCATGCCGAGCAGGGCGGGGAAGGTGCTCTTGTCCTGCGCCTGGTCCTTGCCGGCGGTCTTGCCCAGTTGTTCGGAACTGGCCTCGACATCCAGGATGTCGTCGCGTACCTGGAACGCCAGGCCGAGCGCATCGGCGAAGCTGTCCAGCTGGGCCAGCTGTGGCTCGTGGGCCTGGCCGCACAGCGCGCCCATGCGCACCGCCGCACGGATCAGTGCACCGGTCTTCAGCGCATGCATGCGGGTGAGTGCCGCCAGCGTCTGCTGCTGGCCAGTGGCATCGATGTCCAGCGCCTGGCCGCCACACATGCCGGCGGCACCGGAGGCATGGGCCAGGGTCTGCAGGCAGGCCACGCGCAGGGTGGCCGGCAGCGGTGCATCGGCCAGCAGGCCGAAGGCGCGGGTCTGCAGGGCGTCGCCGGCGAGGATCGCGGTGGCTTCGTCGAAGGCGATGTGGGTGGTCGGCTTGCCGCGGCGCAGGGCATCGTCGTCCATCGCCGGCAGGTCGTCATGCACCAGCGAATAGGCGTGGATCAGCTCGACGGCCATCGCCGCCGCATCCAGGTGTTCCGCCTGCGCGCCGAACAGGTGTCCGCTGGCGTACACCAGCAGCGGGCGCATGCGCTTGCCACCGCCCAGCACCGAATAGCGCATGGCCTGGTGCAGGCCCTGGGGAGGGTCAGCAGGCGAGGGCAGGGCAGCGTCGAGCTGGCTTTCGATACGGTCGCGCCAGCGCGCGAACAGCGCCTCAGCCGTCATGGCTGGGCGGATCGAAGGGCTCGGCAGTTTCCGGCTGGGCGGGATCGCTGAGCAGGCGCACGCGCAGTTCGGCCTGCTCCAGTGCCTGCTGGCACTGCCGGTACAGACCGACGCCACGTTCGTAAGCGCTGAGTGATGCTTCCAAGCTCAGCTCGCCGGTTTCCATCTGCTCCACCAGCTGCTCCAGCGATTCGAGCGACTGCTCGAACTGGGCGACCGGGGAGGCGTTTTCGGGGGACTTCTTGGCCATGCGGCAAGTGTGGACGGGCCGCGCGCGGGGGTCAATTCACCAGCCGCCGGGATGCCACTGCAGCTGTGCCTCATTCGCCTGCAACCAGGCCTGCAGGGGCGCGGCGATGACCACGTCGGCGGCGGCCAGCAACTGCGGACCATCGAAGATCAACGGCAGCTGCATGCGTCGCCACGGCGCGAGATGTTCGCGCTGCAGGCAGTCCTTCAGCGCGTGCGAATGCTGGCGGCCGGGCAGCAGGATGCGCTCGCCGCCCACGCGTGCACGGACCTGCAGTGGCTGTTCGAAAGCGGTCGCGCCCTGCAGCCGAAGTTGGCCGCCATCGGGCAGTGCGAGTGGTACCTGCCCATCCCACTCGGTCTGCCAGTCGCTCGGCAGGCTGGGAAGTTGCGCAGGCAGCAGATAGGCGTGGTCACGCCATTGCTGGATCACGTGATCGTGCCAGCGTACCCGTGCCTGGCGATCGTTGCCGGCCGGCAGCAGTTCATCCAGTGCCTGTTGCAGCACTGTGGCCGGCAGCGGTGCTGCGCCATGGCCGATCACCCAGGTGCGCAGCACGCGTGCCACGCGAGCCGATGATACCTGGCGCAGCAACTGCAGCGACAGCACGCGCGGTGCCACTTCCAGGTGCGCGATCAGTTCGGCGTCTTCCTCATCCAGCAGTTCGCGGGTCTGCCGGCAATGCAGGGCGCTGCCGGCCAGCGCGGCGGCGGCGTGCGGCCAGCGCTGGCGCAACAGTGGCAGCACCTGCAGGCGCAGGAAGTTGCGATCGGCGTGGTCTTCGGCGTTGCTGGGATCCTCGATCCAGTGCAGCGCGTGTTGCCGGGCATAGTCGAGCAGCGTGCTGCGCGGTGCGTGCAGCAAAGGACGCCACAGGCGATGCGTACCGAGCCGACCATGTTCGGCCATCGCGGCAAGGCCATCGACACCGGAGCCGCGCAGCGCGCGCAGCAGGAAGGTCTCGGCCTGATCGTCCTGGTGCTGTGCCAGCGCAAGTGTTTCCCCCTCGCGCAACTCGGTGGCGAACGCCGCACGCCGTGCCTGGCGCGCCGCGCCTTCGAGGCCCAGGCCTGTGGAGTCGTCGACCTGGACGTGGTGCACGGCCAGCTCGACGCCCAGCGCGGCGCACTGCTGCTGGCAATGCCGCACCCAGTCGTCGGCGGCGGGCTGCAGACCGTGGTGTACGTGCACCGCACGCAGCGGGGTGCCGGTGGCCTGTGCGCAGCGCCACAGCCAGTGCAGCAGTACGGTGGAGTCGACACCGCCGCTGTAACCCACCAGCAGCGGCGCATCCAGCGGAACGAGGGCGGGGAAGGCAGTCACGGCGGCAAGTATAGGGTGGGGTTTGCCTGGCAGGGCTGCGCCCTGCACCCGCTACGAGCCAGAGCAACAGCAACGGCAGAAGCTGGCTTCATGAAGGTGGGCGGGGTGGGTCCGGTTGCGGGAGACGCCGTAAACCCGTCCTTGGGGGCTTGGCCGCGGCATCCATGCCGCGGACACTCCCGCAACCGGACCCACCCCGCCTTCGACAGATTCCTGCAGTCTGTTGGAAATGCCGATGGGGTCAGATCCGTTTTCCTGCGGAAAACGGATCTGACCCCGGATTCAATTCGATCTCTCACAGATCTGATCCACGCAAAGCGTGGATGGTCCAGCCGTCACCGGAAATCTGTCAGGGGTGGGGCGGTGTGGGGGGCAGGACCGTTGGCGCCATGGATGGCGCCATCGAGCCCCCAGGGACGGGTTTACGGCGTGTCCTGCCCCCCCACACCGCCCCGCCCAACTCACAGAAAACCAGAGCCGCTTTGGCTGTTGCTGTTGCTCTGGCTCGTAGCGGGTGCAGGGCGCAGCCCTGCCGAAACCCCTACTTCACCCGACGGCCCGCGCGGTCGATCCGGAACCACTCTCCGCCTTCCATCGGCGAGTGGCCATCGGCATCCGGCGTGCCGCGACGGCAGCCGTTGCAGACCTCGGCCACGCCGTCGCGGAACGGCCAGGCGAAATCGAAGGTGCCCGGCACCACCTGGCGGAATGCCAGATCGAAGTAGCCCACGCGATTGCCGACGCGGCCGCGCAGCAGGCCTTCTTCCGGTATCTCCGGGCCGTTGTCCCAGGTCAGTACCGGCAGGCTGCGGCCCTTGCGGTCGACGTAGTGGAAACCCTGGTCGGCATACACCACGGCCAGGCCGTGGTCATCAAAGTTCAGGTCTTTCAGGGTGTCCGGCTGGATCTTCGGCCGGTGGTCGACCACTTCGCAGTTGGGCAGCGGCCATAACCCATGCTCGTCGGTCAGCAGCTTGCACGCCGGTGCCTGTGCCAGCGCGTTGGCACTGGCCAGCATGCCGAACAGGGCCAGCGACCGCGCGAGGCGGCCGCCGGCGGGGGCAGCGCAGGCCTGCCGTTCGATCACTTGGCTTCGGCCTTGCGCTCGAACGCGGTCGGCACCGGCAGCTGCACCGGCACGCCCTTGTCGTCGCAGGTGCCGGCCTGGCACAGGCGCTCGCGCAAGGCCGGGGTAGCCTGCACGATCATGTGGTAGATCGCGTTCTGTTCCAGCGTACCGCGGATCGCCTTGCTGCCCGGGCCACGTGCCCAGATGCCGACGTCTTCGCCGCCGTGCGATTCGGACTTCATCGGCACCAGTGCTTCCTGCATGTAGTCCGGATGCTCGGTGTCGACCTCGCGCAGGTTCGGGCGGCCGTTGGCCGGTTCGAAGCTGCTCGGATTGTGCGGGTAGCGCTTCGGGCCGGCCGGCTGCTGGTTGCTGCTGCCGGTATGGCCCGGGCCATTGGCGTAGCTCAACGTGGTGTACGGCTGGCCGGTGCCGTCCAGCGCGTAATCCAGCTTGCCGGCGCCGTCTTCGCCGCCCTTGTCCTTCACCTTGCCCAGGATCGGGTTGCCGCGTGCCGGGTAGCCGACGAAGTTCAGCGTGTGCGAGTGGTCGGCGGTGACGATGATCAGGGTGTCATCGGCCGAGGTCAGCTCGTTGGCCACGCGCACGGCGTCGGAAAGGGCCACGGTTTCGGTCAGCGCACGATAGGCGTTGCCGCTGTGGTTGGCATGGTCGATGCGCGCACCTTCGATCATCAGCACGTAGCCTTCCTGGTGCTGGGACAGGTTCTTGATCGCCGCTGCGGTCAGTTCGGCCAGGCTCGGCTCGCCGCCCGGATCCTGCGGACGCTCGTACTCGTAGCGCATGTGGTCCGGTTCGAACAGGCCCAGGATGGCCGGCGCATTGGCGGCGGCTGCCAGCTGCTTGCTGTTCCACACGTAGGCGCCCTGCGGATGGGCCTGCTGCCATTCCTGCACCAGGCTGCGGCCATCCAGGCGCTGGCCGACCTTGTCGTCGTATTCCGGATCGCGTTCTTCCACGGTGGTGAACTCACCACGGCCGCCGCCAAGGGCAACCAGCGGGCCGCGGCCATAGCGAGAGGTCGACAGCAGCTGCTGGGCGATGTCCTTGCAGCCGGCGGCCTTGGCGGCCTCGGTCAGGTCGGTGTCGTTTTCCCAGTTGCGCTCGGGCGAGTGCGCATAGGTGGCGGCCGGGGTGGCATGGGTCAAGCGCGCGGTGGAGACCACGCCGGTAGCCAGGCCGGCGCTGTCGGCCAGTTGCAGCCAGGTCAACAGGCCCTTGGACAGGCTGTCGGCGCAGTCGGTGCGGCTGCCGGCACTGACGCCGATCGCGCCCATGTGGGTCTTCACGCCGGTGGTGATGGCGGTCATGGTGCCTGCAGAATCGGGCGTCTGCGAATCGGTGTTGTAGGTCTTGCTGAACGCCGTGGCCGGGAAGCGTTCCCAGGACAGCAGGTTCTCTTCGCCCGAGCCCCCCTTCTGCTGGCCTTCGTAGATGCGCGAAGCGGCCACCGTGGTCAGGCTCATGCCGTCGCCGAGGAACAGGATGACGTTCTTGGCCTTGCCGGACATCGCGCCGTTGGCGGCGGCCTGGGCGGCGCCGCTGCGGTACCACCACTGCGGCGTCTCGCCGGCCGGGTGGGCGACGGGATCGACGGCGACCTTCAGGCCGGCCGGAGCGGACGCGGGGGCGGTGCTGGCGCAGGCGCCCAGCAGCAGGGTGGTGGCGCAGGCGGCCAACAGGGAGACGGAACGGCGCATGGACGCTGGGATCTCACAAACTGTAACGGGACGTTCATTATGCCCGCCCCTGCAAGGCACGCCGATGACACACTGATTTGTCGGCGTGGCGGTCGTTCCGCGGCCCCCGTTGGGCTATCGTGCCAGCATCCCTTCCTTCCCTCTGGATTGCCTATGAAACTGGTCTCTGCCTGGCTGCGGATTCCATTCTGGCAGCGCGTGGTCGGTGGCTTCGTGCTCGGCGCGCTGGCCGGCTGGGCGCTTGGCCCGGCCGCGGAAACGTGGTTCGGCCCGCTCGGCGAGCTGTACGTCACCCTGATCAAGATGATCGCGGTGCCGCTGGTGTTCTTCGCAGTCATCAATGCGATCTCGTCGCTGCACGGCCAGAAATCGGTCGCCGCGCTCAGTGGCCGCACCTTCCTGTGGTTCGTGATCACCGCTGCGCTGGCGGTGTGCGTGGGCCTGGCCGTAGGCAGCGTGCTGCAGCCCGGCGCCGGTGGCCTGCAGCTGTCGATGGCCAGCAACTACGTGCCGCGCGAAGTGCCGAGCGTCGTCCAGGTGCTGTTGGACGTGGTGCCGGCAAATGTCTTCTATGCGCTGTCCGGCATCGGCACCAAGGTCAATGCCGCCGGTGAGACCGTGCTGGCCGCGGGCCGTGGCTCGATCCTGCCAGTGATCTTCTTCGCCGGCCTGGTGGGCTTTGCCATCGTCAAGCTGGGCGAGAAGGTGACCGAGGCGCGCAAGCTGGTCGGCCAGATGAGCGACATCATGATCCAGGTGACCCGCTTCGTGCTGGAAGTCACCCCGATCGGCACCTTCGGCCTGATTGCCGGCCTGGTTGGCAGCTACGGGTTCGAGAAGCTGCTGCCGCTGGGGCACTTCGTGCTGGCCCTGTACGTGGCCTGCGCGCTGCATATCGTGGTGGTCTACAGTGCGCTGCTGCTGGCGCACGGCCTGAACCCGCTGAAGTTCTTCCGTGGCGCGGCGCCGGGCATGCAGGTGGCCTTCGTCAGCTCGTCCAGCTTCGCCGCGATGCCGGTGGCGCTGCGCTCGATCACCCACAACCTGGGCGTGAACAAGGACTACGGTTCGTTCGCGGTGCCGCTGGGCGCCAGCATCAAGATGGACGGCTGCGGCGCGATCTATCCGGCGCTGTGCGCGGTGTTCATTGCACAGTACAGCGGTGTGCCGCTGACCCCGGAACAGTACGTGGTGGTGCTGATCGCCTCGGTGCTGGGCAGCTTCGGTACGGCCGGTGTTCCGGGTACCGCGGTGATCATGGCTACGGTGGTGCTGAGCGCGGCCAATCTGCCGCTGGAGACCATCGGCTACCTGTATGCCATCGACCGCATCCTGGACATGATGCGCACGATGACCAACGTGACGGGCCAGATGCTGGTGCCGGTAATCGTGGCCAAGGAAACCGGGCTGCTCGACCAGGCGGTGTATGACAACCCGTCCAGCAACGTGGGCGTGGATGATCCCGACCCGACGCCGCCACAGCGCTGAGCTGCGTGGAGATGAAAGGCCCGCCCTGACCGGCGGGTCTTTTGTCTGGGGGATCGTTGATGCGGTGCCGGCCAAGGGCGGCCGCTGGTAGATCCACGCCATGCGTGGATGGCGGCGGTGCCGACCAAGGTCGGCACCCACCGGGGCGCAAACGAAAAAGCCGCTGCAGGGCAGCGGCTTCTCGCATCAGGCGGCGCGATGGCGCCAACCGGTCAGAGGTCGACCCGGCGGGCCTGCATGAACTTGTTGCCCCAGTAGCCGCTGAGCAGGGTGTCCACGCGCACGTCCTTGCCCGAGCTCGGCGCATGCAGGAAGCGGCCATCACCCACATAGATGCCGACGTGGTCGACGCGGCCCTTGCGGCCGAAGAAGACGAGGTCACCGGCGGCCAGCGCGGTGCGGTCGTTGATCAGTTCGGCGTTGTCGTCGTGTGCCATCTCACGCGAGACGCGCGGCAGCTCGATACCCAGGGCCGAGCGGAACACGTAACCGACCAGGCCACTGCAGTCGAAGCCGCTGTCCGGGTTGCTGCCACCCCAACGGTACGGGGTGCCCAGCAGGGTCATCGCGCGACGCAGCAGCGACTGCACCTTGCCGTTGTCGGCAGCGGTACCGACAACGCTGCCATTGGCGGCGCTGCTGGTGTCGTAGTTGGCGAGCAGGCGGCTGAGGTCACCGGCCACCACGGCCGAGCGGTCCATCAGCGGAATGGTGTCGTTGGCGGCCAGGTGCGGCAGCAGGGCGGCCAGCGTGGCGCTGGCGGCGGCATCGACGCGGCTGCGCTGGGGAGCGGCAGCCTCGGCCTTGGCGGCCGGTCGGGCGGTGCTCTCGGCCACCGGGGCCGGGGTCACATCGGAGCGGTTCGGAGCGGTCTGCGACCAGGCCGGAAGGCTGGTCAGACACAGTGCCAGGCCAAGCAACAGCGGGCGGGCACTACGTGAAGATACGGAAGTCTGGCCTTCGCTTTTCAGGTCGTCAGTCGTCACGCGTCGGTCACAGGAAAAAAACGATGGGGCATCATGCCCTGTAAAAGCGGCAATAAGTTAAAAATTCCGTTAGTAAATCGTTAGTTTGCGAGTGATTGGCGTCACAGTTTTGAACATATCGCCTGTTCATTTTAGCGAAGGACACGTTTCGCCCCTGTGTAGTGGTCTCTCCAGTAGGGACCGCTGAGCGAGTCGAGGCGTACCGTGCCGCCGGTGCTCGGCGCGTGCACGAAGCGCCCTTCACCCACATAAATACCGACATGGGTGACGCTGCCGCGGCTCCCGAAGAACACCAGGTCGCCGGTGGCCAGGCGCTGCGGATCGATCTTCGGGCCCTGTACCGCCGCCAGGTCGCGCGAGGTGCGCGGTAGTTTCAGGTCCAGCATCTCGCGATAGACATAGGCGACCAGGCCGCTGCAGTCGAAGCCGGAATCGGGGGTGTTGCCGCCGTAGCGGTAGGGAGTGCCGACCAGGCTGATGGCGCGCATCAGCACCGAGTTGGCCGCCTCGCGGTTGTCCGGCACGGTCTTCGGCCAGTTCGCCGTAGGCGGGCTAGGTGCAGTGCGGGTGGCCTTGCCGCCGCCGCAGGCGGTCAGCAACAGGGGCAGGGCCAGCAGCAGGGCCGGGGCGAAGCGCCGGCGCAGGCCGGACGAAACTGGCGTGATGTGCATGATCTCCGGATAATGCGCCACCTTGGATTGGCCGTCATGATGGCGGCGTCCCCGCCGGGCGACAACCCGCCCCAACCCGCCTGCCTCCGGCAGATCCAGACAGAGTTGCGCATGAAGATCGAAAAAGACCGCGTTGTCCGCTTCCACTACACCGTTTCCGAAGTCGGCCAGGAGCCGATCGAATCGTCCAAGGACCGCGGCGAGCCGCTGGCGATCCTGATCGGCCACGGCAACATCATCCCGGGCCTGGAAAACGCCATGATGGACAAGGAAGCCGGCGCGACCTTCAGCGTCGACGTCAATGCGGCCGATGCCTACGGCGAGCGCCGCGAGGGCCTGTCCCAGCGCGTGCCGAAGAAGCACTTCGGCAACACCAAGCTGGCCCCGGGCCAGCAGGTCGTGCTGCAGACCAACTTCGGCCCGCGTGCAGTGACCGTGCAGAAGGTCGGCATGAGCGTGGTCGACGTTGACCTGAACCACCCGATGGCCGGCAAGGACCTGCACTTCGACGTGGAAATCGTTGATGTGCGTGAAGCCGGCCAGGAAGAGATCGACCACGGTCACGTCCACGGCGACGGTGGTCACCACCACTGATCGCAGCGCGATCGTGATGGCAGCAGCGGCCCGCTTCGGCGGGCCGTTGCGTGTCTGGAACACGGCGCGGCCATCCATGGCGCACAGGCGGGCTGCATAATGGCGGACCTGCCCGACGGATGCCCCGTGAACGCCGCTTCTTCTTCCCTGCAGCCGATGGCCTCCGGCGAACGCATCGCCGTGCTGGATGTGCTGCGTGGTGCCGCGCTGCTGGGCATCCTGCTGATGAACATCGAGGCCTTCAGCGGACCGCTGGACCTGGCCTTCACCGGCATCGACACGCACTGGCAGGGCATCGACTACTGGGCTGATGCGTTCGTCTACGTGTTCGTGCAGGGCAAGTTCTTTACCCTGTTCTCGCTGTTGTTCGGCGCCGGCTTTGCGGTGATGGCGCAACGTGCCGAGCTGGCCGGGCGTGATTTCACCCCGTTCTATCTGCGTCGCAGTGCCGGCCTGCTGCTGATCGGCCTGTGCCATGCCCTGCTGGTCTGGTCCGGTGACATCCTGGTGCTGTATGCGCTGGTGTCGTTGCCGTTGCTGGCCTGCCGCGAGGCACCACGGAGCTGGCTGCCGTGGATGGGCGCGATCGTCTATCTGGGCGGCGTGGCGATGATGCTGCTGGTCGGCGCGATGGTGTCGATGGCCTCGGCCGAGGACGTGCAGAAGATGCTCACCGACGCGCAGCAGAGCATCGACCTGCAGCGGCAGGTGTATGGGCACGGCAGCTGGATGCAGGCCACAGCGCAGCGCCTGGGTGAATTTGGCGCGTCGATGGGCGCGCTGCTGATCACTGGCCCGGAAATACTGGGCATGTTCCTGATCGGCAGCTGGTTTGCCGGCAGCGGCGCGCTGTCGGCGCCAGAACGCTTCCCGCGGCTGTACGCGGTGTTGCGTTGGGTGGCGCTGCCCCTCGGCCTGCTGGTCACGCTGCTCGGCGTGGCCTGGAAGCCGTATCTGGCCCCGGGGGCCTACGATCTTCCGGTGACGGCAGCGATGGCGCTGGTGTCGATCGGAGGGTTGCCGATGTGCCTGGGCTATCTGGCGTGGATCGTGCACTGGCGCGCGAGGCTTGCGTGGCTGGCACCGGTCGGGCGCATGGCGCTGACCCACTATCTTGGCCAGTCCGTGTTGTGCACCTGGCTGTTCTACCACTACGGTCTGGGCGCGTTCGAAATGATGCCACGCAGCGTGCAGCTGCTGTTCGCGCTGCTGCTGTTCGCCGCACAGGCAGGCCTCTCGCACGCCTGGCTGCGCCACTTCCGCTTCGGTCCGATGGAATGGCTGTGGCGCGCGATGACCTACCGGCAGTGGCCGCCGATGCGGCGCGAGGCCGGGCAGGGCTGAACGATGCAGGGCGCGCGCGAGGATGTGATCGTGGTGGGCGCCGGTGCCATCGGCCTGGCCACTGCGCTTGCGCTGCGCGCGCACGGGCGGCAGGTGCGTGTGATCGAGCGGGGACGCGTGGGTGCGGCGACTTCGCATGGCAACTGCGGCACCATCACGCCGAGTCATGCGCCACCGCTGGCGGCCCCCGGCGTACCGCTGCGTGCGCTGCGCTGGATGCTCGACCCGCGCGCACCGCTGTATGTGCGCACGCGGCTGGATCCGGCGCTGTGGCGCTGGTTGCTGCAGTTCGGTGCGCGCTGCAACGCGCGTGACTGGCTGCAGTCCACGCGGGCACGCGGCGCACTGTTGAATGATTCACGGCTGCGCTTGGCGCAGTGGGTGAAGACGCATGCGCTGGACTGCGAATTCGAGGCGCGCGGTCTGGACTATGTGTTCGGTGACGCCCACACCTTCGACCGTTACGCGGCCGAGTGTGAGGCATTGAACGCGCAGGGTATCGCCGCGACCTGCATCGCGGGCAGTGACTATGCGCGCGACAATCCTGCGTTCCATGATCGCCTTGCCGGTGCCGTCCACTTTTCCGGCGATGCACAGCTTCGCCCGGACCGCTATACCGCCGAGCTGGCGCGCGTGCTGCGTGCGCAGGGCGTGGTCATCGAGGAACACGCGGATGTGCAGGATTTCAGTGCCGATACGCAGGGTGTGCGCGTCCACGTCGGCGAACGCACGCTGCGGGCGCGCGAGCTGGTGCTGGCCACTGGCCCGTGGTCGCCGCGCTGGGCACGACAGCTGGACCTGCGCGTGCCGATCCAGCCGGGCAAGGGCTACTCGCTGACCTGGTCGCGACCGGCGCAGGTGCCGCAGCGTCCGGTGGTGCTGAAGGACCATTCCGTGTTCGTGATCGCCTGGCGCGACGCGTTGCGCCTGGGCGGCACCATGGAATTCGCGGGTGCCGACCCGCAGCTGCGTGCGACCCGCCTGCAGGCGTTGCAGCGCGCCGCCGACCACTACCTGCGCACGCCGCGTGGCGCGCAGCTGCAGGAGCAGTGGTGCGGGTGGCGTCCCATGAGCGTGGACGATGTGCCGATGATCGGCCGCGCGCCCGCGCATCCTCACGTCTGGCTTGAAGCAGGGCATGGCATGCTCGGCATCAGCATGAGCGCCGGCAGCGGCCAGCTGATTGCCGATCTGGTCTGTGGCTGCACGCCGGCGATCGATCCTGCCCCTTACCGACCCGAGCGATTCCGATGAGCACTGCACCCTATGATTACGACCTGATCGTCCTTGGCGGCGGTTCCGCCGGCCTGGCCGGTGCGATCCGCGCGGCGCAGCATGGGAAGCGGGTGGCGATGCTGGAGCCTGGCGAACTGGGCGGCACCTGCGTCAACGTGGGCTGCGTGCCGAAGAAGGCGATGTGGCTGGCGGCCGACCTGCACGAGCGCATCGGCCTGGCCAGCGCGATGGGCTTCGATGTCGAAGCGCGCCCGGCGCTGTCGTGGAAGGAGCTGGTGATCCATCGCCAGGCCTACATCAGCAACATCCACACCAGTTATCACAAGCGCCTGGATGAAACCGGCGTGGTGCGCATTCCTGCGCGTGGCCATCTGCTGGATGCGCACACGGTGGCCTGCAGCGACGGCGTGCGTTACAGCGCCGAACACATCCTGATCGCCACTGGCGCGCATCCGCTGCGCCCGGACATTCCTGGTGCGGAACTGGGCTTGGTTTCCGATGACTTCTTCGATCTGCGCGCGGCACCGGCCGAGGTCGCGATCATTGGTGGTGGCTACATCGCCGTGGAACTGGCCGGCCTGCTGCAGGCACTGGGCAGCCGGGTGAGCCTGCTGGTGCGCGGCAAGCGGCTGCTGGAGCGCTTCGACTTCGAACTGACCGATCAGCTGGCCGAGAACCTGAGGCAGCAGGGCGTGCGGATCCATTTCGACTACCGCCTGCGCGAACTGCAGCGCGATGGCGAACGCGTGCGTGCGTTCGGCCATGACGGCCCACTCGACAGCGTGTTCGACGCGGTGTTCTTTGCTACCGGTCGCCGCGGCAACAGTCGCGATCTTGGACTGGAAGCGCTGGGCATCGGCATTGGCGAGCACCAGCAGGTGGAGGTGGACCAATGGCAGACCACGAGCGTGCCGAGTGTGCATGCCGTGGGTGACATCGCCGGCAAGGTCGGCCTGACGCCGGTGGCGGTGGCTGCATCGCGGCGCCTGATGGATCGCCTGTTCGGCGGACGCCCGCAGTCAAAGATGGATTATGAGAACGTGGCCAGCGTTGTGTTCTCGCACCCGCCGCTGGGTGCGGTGGGCATGAGCGAGGAAGAGGCGCGAGCGCGTTTCGACCAGGTGAGCGTGTACCACAGCCGCTTCCGCCCGATGCTGCAGGCGCTGGCCAATGGTACCCAGCGCAGCCTGTTCAAGATGGTCTGCGCGGGCCCGGAAGAACGCGTGGTGGGCATCCATCTGCTGGGTGAAGCGGCGGACGAGATCCTGCAGGGCTTCGCGGTGGCGGTGAAGATGGGCGCGACCAAGGCCCAGTTCGACGACACCGTGGCGATCCACCCGACCTCGGCCGAGGAAGTGGTGCTGATGCGCTGAGCCGGGCTGTTGTAGAGCCGAGCCCACGCTCGGCTGCTTTCCGTGCAGTCCTGTTGCAGCCGAGCGCAGGCTCGGCTCTACAGGGCTCCTGTCGCACCCATGCGACAATGAGGGTCCCCACGCCTTACCGGGCCGCTCTGCGCGGCCCGCCGTCGTCCTGATGTCCACTCCCGCTTCCCGCATCGCTACGCTTTCCCCCCGCATCGCGCTGGGGGGTATCGGCCTGGCCGCGATCGGCGCCATTGCTGCTTCCGGCAAGGCCATCATCGTCAAGCTCGGCCTCCGTCATGGCGTCGATGCCACCACGCTGCTGGCGCTGCGCATGCTGATGGCGCTGCCGTTGTTCGTGTTGATGGCACTGTGGGCCGCGCGCCGGGCCGGGCCGCTGTCCTGGGCCGACCGCGCCCGCGTGCTGTGGCTGGGCTTCACCGGCTACTACCTGTCGAGCCTGCTCGATTTCCAGGGCCTGCAGTACATCAGCGTGACGCTGGAGCGGTTGATCCTGTACCTGAACCCGACCCTGGTGCTGCTGATCAACGTGCTGCTGGCACGGCAGCGGCCGGGCCGCTGGCAGATCGGCGCGCTGGTGCTGAGCTATCTGGGCGTGCTGCTGGCCTTCGGCCACGATCTGCAGCGCGAAGGTGGGCAGATCATCGTCGGCAGCCTGCTGGTGCTGGGCAGTGCGCTCAGCTACGCGCTGTACCTGTTCGGCAGCGGGCAGGTGGTGGCACGCATCGGCGCGGTGCGGTTGACCGCCTACGCCAGCTGCGTGGCCAGCGTGCTGGTGCTGCTGCACTTCGCGGTGACCCACCCGCTGCCCTTGCTGTGGCAGGCGCCGGCAGCAGTGCAGTGGCTGTCGCTGGTCAATGCCACCGTGTGCACGGTGCTGCCGGTGCTGGCGATCATGCTGGCGGTGCAGCGCGTGGGTTCGTCGCTGGCCGCGCAGGTCGGTATGCTGGGCCCTGTTTCCACCATCGTGATGAGCCTATGGCTGCTCGAGGAACCGATGGGGCCGGCGCAGATCGCCGGCACCGTGCTGGTGCTGATCGGCGTACTGCTGGTGACCCGCCTGCGGCGCTGACGCCGGAGCAGGCACGTGCGCGCATCCTGGCGGTGATCCGCGCTATCCCGGCGGGGCAGGTGATGGGCTATGGCCAGGTGGCGATGCGCGCCGGCCTGCCGGGGCGTGCGCGTTTGACCGCACGCATCCTCGGCCAGAACGACGACCCGGACCTGCCTTGGCATCGCGTGCTGCGTTCGGATGGGCGCATCGCCATGGAAGAGGGATCGGCCGGCTGGCGCGAGCAGTCACAGCGGTTGCGCGCGGAGGGCGTGGTGGTCGAGAACGGCCGGGTGCGGATGCCGGCCACCGATCCGGCGGCCGCACTGGATGCCGCCGTGTGGGGCCCGGGCTGAGCGCCGCTGGCGACTGAACGGGCTGCGCCTGCCGGTCGCCAACAAGACGCGGTGCTGCGGCTATGATGGAGGTCGTTCCATGCCGGTACTCCCATGTTCCCGCGACTGCCCACCGTCACCAAGGCCCTGCTGATCGCCAATGCGATCCTGTTCCTGCTGCAGCAGCCGTTCCTGCTCGGCATGCAGACCTTCGAGCCGTTCATGCTGCAACCGCTGCAGCAGGGCTTCGATGCGTTCTCGCCGGGCGGCAACTTCCAGCCGTGGCAGCTGCTGACCTATGGCTTCCTGCACGGCAGTTTCGGGCACCTGTTCTTCAACATGCTGGCGGTCTTCATGTTCGGCGCGCCGCTGGAGCAGACCTGGGGCGAGAAGCGCTTCCTGCTGTATTACCTGGTGTGCGTGGCCGGCGCCGGTGTCTGCCAGCTGCTGGTGGGTACCCTGCTGGAGAATCCGGCCACGGTGCTGGGCGCCTCCGGCGGCGTGTTCGGCCTGTTGCTGGCCTACGGCATGCTGTTCCCCAACCAGCGGGTGATGCTGCTGTTCCCGCCGATTCCGATGAAGGCGCGGACCTTCGTGATCCTGTTCGGCGTGGGTGAGCTGGTGCTGGGCATGACCGGCTGGCAGCCGGGCGTGGCCCACTTCGCGCACCTGGGTGGCATGCTGTTCGGTTGGCTGCTGATCCGCTACTGGCGCGGGCAGCCACCGTTCAACAAGCGCCGCCCGCCCGGCCCGCCGAACCGCCCGAACCATCTGCGAAGCGTGAAGTGAGGCGCGATGCGCCTCGCTTCACGCGGGTAGGTGCCAACCTTGGTTGGCACGCTTTGAATGGGATCCTTTGATGCTGTAGGTGCCGAACGTTGCTCGGCACACCTCTACAGATCCTGCAACACCACCTGCGCGGCGTTGTGGCCCGGCGCACCGGTGACACCACCACCGGGATGGGTACCCGACCCGCATAGATACAACCCGGGCAGGGCGCCGCGATAGCCGGCCTGGCCCACCATCGGCCGCGCCGAGAACAACTGGTTGGCACTGAGCGCACCGTGGAAGATGTCGCCGCCGAGCAGACCGAAGGTGCGCTCCAGATCCAGCGGTGACAGCACCTGCCGACCGAGCACGCTGGCGGTGAAGCCGGGCGCATACCGTTCGACCGTGGCGATCATCAGGTCGGCCACGGTCTCCTTGTGATCATCCCAATGGCGGCCTTCAGGCAACACCGGTGCCACATGCTGGCAGAACAGGCTGGCCACATGCTGTCCGGGCGGCGCCAGTGAATCGTCCAGCGTGCTGGGAATGAGCATTTCCACGATCGGTTCGCGTGACCAGCCATCGCGGCGCGCATCCAGCCAGGCGCGGTCCATGTAGTCGAGGCTGGGCGCCATGATGATGCCGGCGCTGAGGTGATCGCCGAAGCCGGGCAGGGAGCGGAAGTCCGGCAGCCGCGACAGCGCGAGATTCATCCGGAACGTGCCGGAACCGCAGCGCCAGTGTGCCATCCGCTCGCGCGTCGCCGCCGGTACCTGCGCCGGTTCCAGCAACTGCTCGTACAGCAGCTTGGGGTTGACGTTGGCGATCACCGCGCGTGCGCGCAGGGTTTCGCCGCTGGTCAATACTACGCCGACCGCCTGGCCGCCCTCGATGAGCAGCCGCTGCACGCCGGCATCCACGCGCAGTTCGGCCCCGGCTTCGCGCGCCGAAGCGGCAATCGCCTGGCTGATCGCGCCCATGCCACCGATTGCATGGCCCCAGGCACCCTTGATGCCATTGCACTGGCCGAACACGTGGTGCAGCAGCACGTAGGCGCTTCCGGGCGTGTAGGGGCTGGCATAGTTGCCGACGATGCCATCGAAACCGAACAGCGCCTTGATCGGCGCGCTCTCGAACCAGCGGTCCAGGTACTCGGCCGCTGAAAGCGTGAACAGGTCCAGCAGCTCCTGACGCAGCGAAGCGTCCAGCATTGCCAGTTCGCGGCCGAGTTTCCCCATCTGCCACAGTGCGGGAAGCGCACGCCAGCCACCGGCAACGCCAATGTCCGGCGGCGCACGCAGCGCCCACGCACGCAGCACGTCGGCGAAGACCTCCAGGCGCGCTTCGTATGCGGGCAGGCGTTGTGCATCCCGCTCGGAAAACTTCGCCACCTCGGCCCGGGTGCGGCCGGGCGCCGACAACAGGTAGCGGCCGTCCGGCAATGGCAGGAAGTTGTTGGCCGGGCGCGCGACAATGCGCAGCCCATGCGCCTGCAACTGCAGGTCGTCGATCACCTTCGGCTGCAGCAACGACACCGTGTACGACGCCACCGAGTTGCGGAAGCCGGGATGGAATTCCTCGGTGACCGCGGCGCCGCCGAGCACGCCACGTCGTTCCAGCACCAGCACCTGCTTGCCGGCGCGTGCCAGATAGGCTGCACAGACCAACCCGTTGTGGCCACCACCGACGATGAGTGCATCCCAGGTCATCAGCACCTCTGAAGAAAGGGGACGGAGGGGATTGCGTTGCAATCAGCATCTGAGCACAGACCCGTGCGGGAAGCGACTTAATTCCCTCCGCCCCCTTCTTGGATGGCGGCTTCGATGGTGGCGCTGTCGATCTTCTTCATCGGCATCATCGCGTTGAAGGCGCGCTTGGCCAGTGCCTTGTCCTCGCTGGTCACTGCTTCGATCAGCATGCGCGGGCTGATCTGCCAGGAGATGCCCCAGCGGTCCTTGCACCAGCCGCATTGGCTCTCCTGTCCGCCGTTGCCAACGATGGCGTCCCACAGGCGGTCGGTCTCGGCCTGGTCCTCGGTCTGGATCTGGAACGAGAAGGCTTCGCTGTGCTTGAACGCGCTGCCGCCGTTGAGGCCGACGCAGGGAATGCCGCAGACAGTGAATTCGACGGTCAGCACGTTGCCTTCCCTGCCGTCCGGGTAGTCGCCCGGCGCGTGATGCACGGCGGTGACCGCGCTGTGGGGCAGGAGGCTGGCATAGAAGGTGGCGGCCTCGAGCGCGCCGTTGTCGTACCAGACACAGATGGTGTTCTTGTGTGCCATGTCGGGGCTCCGCGATGGACGAAGCCGCAGCGATAGCACGCCCGGTGTTAACCCCGGATCGTGCTGCACATGCAGAAAGGGCGCCCGAAGGCGCCCTCTGCACTACCTGTCCATCAGCAGGCTCAGCGCCAGACCTTGATCTGGTCGGCGTCGCTGCGCTGCATCGGCTGGCCGGCCTTGCAGCTGAACGTGGCGCCAAATGCCGGCAGGTTGGCCAGCGTGCCGTTGCTGCGCCACAGGCCCGGTGCACGGATGTCGGCGGTCAGGCGACGCGCGGCCTCGTTCGGCGACAGCTGCTGCGCCCACAGCGCCGACCACGCGCGGAAGAAGCCCTGCTGCTGTGCCTGCTTGGCCTTCGGTTCCTGCGCGGTGTAGGCTGCCCAGGCCAGTTCCAGGCCTGCGATGTCAGCCAGGTTCTCTTCCTGGGTGAGCGTACCGTTGACCTTGGCGCCCTTCACGCCCGGGAAATCGTAGGCGCTGTACTGCGCAGCCACGCGGCTGCCGAGCAGGGTCCAGGCGGTCTTGTCGGCCGGGGTCCACCAGCTGCGCAGCTCGCCCTTGGCATCGACCAGCGCGCCCTTGGCATCGATCGCGCGGGTCAGCTCATGGCCGACCAGGCCACCGAAGCTGCCGAACTTGTCGGCGGCGTCGGCCTTGGCGTTGAACACCGGGCCCTGCAGGATCGCGGCGGTAACGATCAGGCGGTTCTGCGCCAGATCGTAGGCCAGCGACGGCTGCTGCGGCAGCACGTCCCAGCGACGGTCGGCGTTGCCCTTGCCGATTCGCTTCATTTCCTCACGATGGCGCCAGGTCGAAGCGATCAGCATGTTGCCGCCGAACGAGCCGCGCCCCATGGGCTGCACGCTGTAGTCGAGGTCACGCAGCGGGGTGCCGATTTCGATCTTCAGCGCGGCCAGCTTGGCCTGCGCTTCAGTCTTGGCCTCGGCGCTCATCCAGCTGCTGTTCTTCACCGCCTCGATCTGCACTTCGCGCACCTTGTCGACGATCCACGCCGCCTGGCGACGATCTTCGGCCGACAGATAACGGGCGGCGTACTCGCGACCGACCATCGGGCCGGCGGCAACGTTGATGGCGTCCAGCACGTCTTCCCAGCGCTGCGGCGGCAGGGTCTCGCCGCGCAGCACACGACCGCGGAATTCGAACTCGGCGTCGCGGTAGGCCTTGGACAGGTACGGCGCCATCGAGTCGCCCACGCGCCAGCGCAGGTAGGCCTTCCACTGGTCAGGCTTGAGCTTGGTGACCATGCCGTCGAGCTGCTTGAACAGGCCCGGGTCGGCCAGAGAGACCAGGTCGTCGTCCACGCCCTGTGCCTTCAGGAAGGCATCCAGCTGCAGGTTGCGGTAGCGGCTGTTGAGCTCCTTGGTGGAGATCGGCGCGTAGTTGTTGAACGGGTTGTTGATGCCGGCCAGCGACTGCGCGTTGCGCGCCAGTTCGGTTTCCAGCGCGATCACCGACTGCGACTCGGCATCCAGCTTGGCGGCCGGGGTGCCGGTCAGCGCCAGGATCTGCTTGACGTAGTTGCGGTAGCGGCCCATCAGGGCAACCGTGTCGGCATCGGTGCGGGTGTAGAACGCCGGGTCCGGCAGGCCCATGCCGCCCTGCATGAAGTAGCCGATGTGGCGGTCCAGCGCCTTCAGGTCGACGTCGGGACCGAAGTTGAAGGCCACCGGGATGCCGACCTGGTGCAGCGCGGCGATCGAGGCCGGCACATCCTTGGCCTTCTTGATGGCGTTGATGCGGGTCAGCAGCGGGGCGATCGGATTGGAACCGTCGGCTTCCACGGCAGCTTCGTCCAGGCCGCTGGCCCAGAAATCGCCGAGCAGCTTCTGCACGTTGCCCTGCGGCGACTTCATCGCTGCGTCGAGCAGTTCGCGCTGCTGCTGGCGGCTGCGGTCGACCAGCTGGCCCAGCGCGGTGGTGGCACCGGTCTGCGGCACCGGATTGGCCTTCAGCCAGCCTGCGTTGGTGGCGTCATAGAAGTCGCTGCACTGGGCACTGACAGCCGGGGCGCGGGCGGCCTTCTTCTTGGCGGCGGCGAACGCATCGTGGGTCGGAACCAGGGTCGCCAGGCTGATGCCCAGGGCGACGGCAAGCGGACGGAAATTGGGCATGTGGAACGAATCCGTGATGGATTGAGGGCGCGCGCACTATAGCAAGCCGGGCATGGACGCGGCATGCACGCGTTGCGGTGCTGCGGTGGGTCCACGTCCCGTGTGGATGACGGACGCCGACCAATGTCGGCAGCAACCGGAGATCGCCGGCATCAGTAGATCCACGCCGTGCGTGGATGGCGCTCTCTGCAAACAACAAAGGCCCGGGAAATCCCGGGCCTTTGCAGGTCTACCTTGGCGTCAGCCGTGGCTTACCAGATCACCACCTGCTGGTCGCCAGTGCGGACCATCGGCGAACCGGCCTTGCACTGGAAGGCCGCCGCGAAGGTCGGCAGGTTCGACGGTGCACCCATCGCGCGGAACTGCGCCGGGGCGTGCGGGTCGGTCGCCAGGCGGACCTTGGCGTTTTCCGGGGTGTACTTGGTGCGCCACACGGTGGCCCAGTTGAAGAAGAAGCGCTGGTCGCGGGTGAAGCCGTCGATCTTCGCATCTTCCTTGCCGGCGGTGGCCTTCTGCAGGGCGTCGTAGGCGGTCGCCAGGCCACCCAGGTCGGCGATGTTCTCGCCCAGGGTCAGGTGGCCGTTCACCGGCTGCCCGTCGACCTTGTACTGGTCGAACTGCTTGACCAGCTTGCCGGTCAGGCCCTCGAAGTTCTTCTTGTCGGTCGGGGTCCACCAGTCTTCCATGTTGCCGGTCGGCCCGAAGCGCGCGCCCTGGTCGTCGTAACCGTGGGTCATTTCGTGGCCGATCACCGCACCGATGCCGCCGTAGTTCAGCGCGTCGTCGGCCTTCGGGTCGAAGAACGGCGGCTGCAGGATGGCGGCCGGGAACACGATCTCGTTCTGCAGCGGGTTGTAGTAGGCGTTGACCGTCTGCGGGGTCATGCCCCACTCGGTCTTGTCCACCGGCTTGCCGATCTTGGACAGGTTGAACTTGTAGTTGAACTCGTTGGCCGCGCGCACGTTGCCCAGGAAGCTGTCGCGCTGGGTCTGCAGGCCCGACCAGTCACGCCACTTGTCCGGGTAGCCGATCTTCGGGGTGAAGGTCTCCCATTTGGCGATGGCCTTGGCCTTGGTTTCCTCGCTCATCCAGCTCAGGCCCTGGATGCGTTCCTTCAGCGAGGCGGCCAGGTTCTTCACCAGCTCTTCCATCTTCGCCTTGGCTTCCGGCGAGAAGGCGACCTTCACGTACAGCTGGCCGAAGGCTTCACCGGCGTCGTTCTCGATGGTGCCCAGCACGCGCTTCCAGCGCGGCTTCTGCTCCTTCTGGCCGTTGAGGGTCTTGCCGTAGAACTCGTAGTTCTCCTGCACGAAGGCGTCGGCCAGGTACGGCGAGGCGCTGTCCACGGTGTGGAAGCGCAGGTAGGCACGCCACACCGACGGATCGGTGTCGCCCAGCGCCTTGCTCACTTCTTCATGGAAGGACGGCATGGCCAGCGAGAACCTCTCCGGCGCGGCCACGCCCTGCGACTTGAAGAACTCGGTCCAGCTGAAGTTCGGGGTCAGCTTGTCGGCGTCGGCCAGGGTGACCGGGTTGTAGAACAGCTCGACGTTGCGCGACAGCTCGACGCGCGACTTGGAGGCCTTGGCCAGGCGGGTCTCGAACTTCACCACTTCCTCGGCCTGCTTGGCGGCGTCGGCTGCCGCGACGCCGGACAGTTCCAGCACCTTGGCCACGTGTGCCTGGTAGGCCTTCAGCTTGTCGGCGTTCTTGGCATCGGTGTAATAGGTGGTGTCCGGCAGGCCCAGGCCGCCCTGGCTGGCGTAGGCCATGTTCACGGCCGAGTTCTTGAAGTCGGCTTCGGCGCCGAAGCCGAACAGGATGTTGTCACCCTTGGCCGCGCTGGTGCGCAGGTAGTTGGCGATGGCAGCCTTGTCCTGCAGGCCGTCGATCGCGGTCAGGTCGGCCTTCAGCGGCTCGATGCCCTGCGCGTTGATCTTGGCTTCGTCCATGCCGGTGGCCCACAGGTCGCCGACGATCTTCTCGATGTGGTTCGGGTTCTTCACCTGCGCCACCTGCTCGGCCAGCTGGTGCTGTACGGCCACCGAGCGCTCGTCGAGGATGGTGAAGGCGCCCCAGCTGGTGCGGTCGCCCGGAATCTCGTTGGCGGCCAGCCACTTGCTGTTGACGTAGTCGCCGAAGGCGCCGCAGGCGTCCTTGCTGGTATCCAGGTCGCTGGGCTGGAAGGCGTTGTAGGCCGGCAGCTTGCTCTCGTCCAGGGTGTAGTGGGTGGCTTCGGTGGCAGCCGGCGTGGAGGCGGTGGCGTCCTTTGCCGGGGCTTCGGTCTTGCCGCAGCCGACCAGCGCGGCCGAAACGGCCAGGGTCAGCAGCACGATCTTGGGAGTACGGGTCACTTGAATGGCCTCCAGGCCGAGTGAGTCAGGGAAGGGCCGTGGGCCGGCCGTGGGCCGAACGATACGCCGCCGGCCTGCCCTGCAAGGGTGTCGAAGGTCATGGCCGGGCGCAAGGGGGCAGGGCTGCGGCCGGAAAAGACAGACCCGGCAAAAGCCGGGTCTGTCGGGGTGTTGCGGTTCTGGACGGATCAGAACTTGTAGGTGATGCCCATGTACATGTAGCGACCGATGCTGTCATACAGCGCCGCACCGGCGTCCGCGCCGAAGTAGTTCACCGGCGGATCCTTGTCGAACACGTTGTCTACGCCCACGTAGACGTCGATGCCCGAGCCCGGGAACTTATAGCCAACCTGCATGTTGTGGTACAGGTACGACGGGTTGCGGATCGGGCTCTGCGAACCCGGGTTGGAGTTGTAGCTGTCCGGGGTCACGCGCAGGTTGCCGTCGACGTAGGTCATGTCCCAAGACGCGCGCCAGTCACCACGCTTGTAGCTGGTGCTGAACTGACCGCGCCAACGCGGATCGGTGTAGTAGGTCACGTACTCGGAGTATTCGTCCGGGAAGGACTGGAAAGCCCACTCACGCGACTGGATCAGGCGGGTACCGACCAGGCGGAAGGTGGTGAAGCCGCCCAGCAGGTCGAAGCGGTAGTCCATTTCCAGGTCGACACCGACGCGACGCGACTTGGCCAGGTTCTCCGAAATCGCAGTCCAGTTGTAGATGCTGTAGTCCGGGAACGGAGTGCCGGACGGCGAGGTGTAACCGCCGACCGGGGCGCGCTTGATCGAGTCGCAGAACGAGTTGTTCTGCACGCCCCCGGGCGAATCCACGCAACGGGTGGCCAGGGTCTGGGCGGTCACGGCTCCGATTGCATCGGTCAGGGTGATGCGCCAGTAGTCCATCGACATGCCGAAGCCCGGGAGGAACTCAGGCTGCCATACGAAGCCGAACGAAAGGGTCTTGGCTTCTTCGGCCTTCAGATCCGGATTGCCGCCGCTGACACCCGGACGGGTTGCGGTGTAGGTATCCACCCAGTTGTTCGGGATGCCCAGCGCGGCGCAATTGGCGGCGCGCAGGGCCGGGTCCTTGGCGGTGGCCGGACGATTGCTGTTGGTGGACAGCGTGTTGCACGGGTCGTTGATGGTGGCGAAGTTCTGCGACTGCGGATTGTAAAGTTCGCCGATGCTTGGGGCACGCACCGCGCTGGCGTAGGAGCCGCGGATACGCAGCGAGCTCAGCACTTCCCAGTCCAGGCCAACGTTCCAGGTCTTGGTGTCACCGATGGAGCTGTAATCCGACCAGCGGCCGGCCAGGTCCAGGTTCAGGCGGCGGATCAGCGGCAGATCAGCCAGCAGCGGTACGGTGGTCTCGGCGAAGACTTCACGCACGGAGTACTCGCCACCGCGGCTCGGGATCGCGTTGAGGAAGGTCAGGCCCAGTGCCGCCAGCGGGTCGGTGTTCTCCTGGCTCTGCTCCTTTCGGTACTCGACACCACCTGCGATGCCGACGTCACCGGCCGGCAGCGAGAACAGCGAGTTGTTGGCCGCCGATGCGCTGAACACCTGCTGCTTGAGCTTCGACTGGTTCTGCGAGGAGGTGTTGAACCATGCGGCGGCATCGGCCGGGATCGCGCCGTTGCCGAACACGCTGAACGGAACGCAGCCCGCGATCAGCGCCTGGTTGTACCGCTGCCCGGTGTTCGGGTTGATCGCGGTCGGATCCACCGAGGCACGGCAGACCAGCTTGCCGCTGGCGTCACGGATGACGTCCATGCCAGCGTGCCAGCGCTCGTTGATGCGGTTGTTCAGGTTGAGGCGATCAATGGTGGTCTGGCCGAAGTTGGCCGAGGTTTCGTACGTCCAGTTCTCACCCAGGTTGCCTTCCAGGCCGAACACCACGCGGCTGGTCTGGCGCTCGATCTTCTCACCACGACGGCCTGCGTCGACATTGAAGCGATTCAGCACCAGGTTGCTTTCAGCAGCATTCGGATCGCGCGACACTGCACGGACAACGCTGGTGCCATCGCGGTTCTGCACCCGCACCGTGCGCGCGTCGAGAATGGCGCCCAGCTCGTTGGAGATGTAGGCATTGTCGCGACGCAGGCGCAGGCCGGTGTCGAACGCGGGCTGGCCGTAGAACTCCGACTCGGTCTTGGTGTACTTGCCCTCGAAGAAGAAGCGATGGTCATCGTTCAGGTCGAAGTTGACGATCGTGTTGAAGCTGAAACGATCGAACGACGGCTGCAGATCGGCCACCGCGTTGAGGTCGGTGAAGTCGCAGTCTACGCAGCTGCTGGCGCTGACGATGGTGCCATCGTAGCGGTTGCGACGGAACGTGCCATCGTTGTTGAACAGGTAGCGCGAGGCCGGGTTGAAGGCGATGGAGCGGGTGCCGGTCGGCGAGATGGTGATCTGGCCCAGGTCCATGGTGCCGCCGTAGGACGTGGAGTGATTGCCACCCGGACGGTCAAGGATGGTCTGCGGGTTGCTTTCGCTCGGCGGACGGGTCGGATCGAAGTTCGGGTTCGGCACCGAGACTTGATAGCGACGGCCGATTTCACGGTCGCCACGGCCGAAGCGGCCCTGGGTACTGTATTCCATGGCGATTGCCGCGTTGCCGCGACCGTCGGCGAAGGGCTTGCCGGCCGAGAAGCTGGCGAAGCGACGGTCGAAGCCGCCTTCGTTGGCCTGGCCGGTCTGGCCACGGAATTCATAGCCGTCGAAGGACTTCTTCATGATGAAGTTGACCACGCCGGCCACGGCGTCGGCACCGTAGACGGCAGACGCGCCACCGGTGATCACTTCCACGCGCTCGATCCATTCCACCGGGATGGTGTTGACGTCGACGGAGGTGGAGCCAGGGCTCGCGCCCACATGGCGGCGGCCGTTGACCAGCACCAGGGTGCGCGATGGGCCCATGCCACGCAGGTCCATCAGGCCAAGGCCGGCGGTGCCGATGAAGCGGGTCGAGTTGCCCAGCGAGTAGCTCGGGGTCAGCTGCGGCATCTTGTTCATCAGGTCGCCGATGTTCAGCGCACCGGTGGTACGGATTTCTTCGGCGGTGATGGCCGTGACCGGCGAGGGGGTCACGAAGCCGGTGCGCGCGATACGCGAACCCGTCACGCTGACGCGATCGAGGTCGATCGGGTTGGAACCTGAGCTGGCTTCCTGGGCCAGGGCCGGGCCGGCAGCGGCCATCATCAGGCCGACCAGCAGGGCATTGGTCAGCGGGTGGCGGCCGGGAGTGCGGTGGTGCGTCATCAAGTGAATCCCCCTAGTGGACAGAATGCTGTCGCTTCCGTGCAGTTGTTATGTTGGTGTTCAGATGTCGTCCTGACTTGACGCGAACCTAACACGCCCTTAACGCAAATTGTCCAATTGAGGTATGCATTGACACACTCCGTGTCCACTCGCTACATAAAACTGCAACAAATACAGGCACTTGGTATCAGTTGTAATTTCGTTGTCGAGATAGCGGGATGAATGCTGAATGGGTCGTTAAGTTCAACTTTGCGCAAAAAGGCGGTTCGCTATGCCTTGGCAAGGGCTTTGGAGAGGGGCAGACCGATCTTTTCCCTTTGCTCTTTTCCCGCATTCAGCTGCGGGACGGCAGTGGTCAAGGTGTGGTCGAGCTTTCCTGCAGTGCGCGCATCTCGAGATGCGCATCCGGTTCGCACGGGTAGCGCCATGTGTGGCGTCAACTGGGTCTCCAGGACGCTCCAAGGGCCTTCAAGTCGTCGGTGGCCGATCCGGTCGAACGCGGGGAACCGGCCTGCAGAAAGGCGTCAGGGAACCCTGTGGGATCCCGGGATCCAGCACGGTGCTGGCGTGGCTTCGCCGACATGGCCGGCAAGCGGGGTCAGGGCAGGCATCATGGCCTCCCATGACGACTGCCCCGGAAACGGAACAGCCAACGCAAACGCCCGATGCGGTGCATCGGGCGTCCTTGGCCACCTGAAGGCGGCAGGACCCTCCACGCCACAGGTGCAAACCCATGGCGGGAGGAGTCATACACTGCAGGATCAGAACTTGTAGGACACGCGCGCGAAGAACGTCCGGCCGTACCAGTCGTACTGCGAGGCGTAGAGCGGCACGTTGCCGTAGCGATCACCGGCACCGGCGGAGATAAGGTCCGGCGCCTTGTCGAACAGGTTGCGCACGCCGACCATGATGTTCCAGTCGTCCATGTCGTAGCCGACCGAGACGCTATGACGGAACTGCCAGCTGGCCTTGATGTCGCGGGTGGCGTTCTGGTAGCCGGAATAGGTGAAGTTCGGGCTCAGGTCCTTGTTCTGCGTGCTGCTGACGTAGGTGCCCTGCCAGTTGAACGTCCAATCGCCGCGTTCCAGGCTGACGCTGGCCAGGCCGACGGTCTTCGGGCGGCCGATGTAGCCAACCTGGTCGGAGGTGCTGATTCCGCTTTCAGCAGCCGAATCGAACAACTGATAGGTGTCCTCCAGGGTATAGGTCACCTGTGCTTCAGCGGAGAGCTTGCCGAACGAGAAGTCGTTGTCGTAATTGATCTGCAGGTCGTAGCCGCGGGTGCGCTCGCGGTTGATGTTGATGTACTTGTTGTAGATCGTGGTGATGTTGTTCGGCGCCGTTGGATCCGTGGGGCTGTTGCGGACCAGCTGGTTGCAGAACGCGTTCGGGAAGACCGCCGAACCGTAGCAACCGGCGACGATGTCGTACTCGTCAAGCTGGGTGATTTCGCCACGCACGTCGTAATCGAAGTAATCCAGTGCGACGTTGAGGTTGGCGAAGGTCGGGCTCCAGACCAGGCCCAGGGTCTTGGCCTTGGAGGTCTCCGGCTTCAGGTTGTTCTTGCCGCCACCACCCGAATAGATGGTCGCGCCGGTGCCGCCTCCGACATACGTGTCGGGAATGCCAGCAGCAGCGCAGTTGGCACGGATGAAGGTGTTGTTGCTGTCGGCCCACTGGATGCACGGATCGATCTGATTCTGTGCCTTGAAGCCCGTCTGGTCACCCAGGTACAGCTCGTACAGCCCCGGTGCGCGGAACGAGGTACCGATGGTGCCTCGAACGCGCAGTGACGGCACGATCTGCCAGTTCAGGCCGGTCTTCCAGACATGGTCTGAACCGGGTACCGAGTCGTACTCGAACACACGACCTGACAGATTGACAGACAGCGACTCGATGCCGGGAATGCCCTTCAACAGCGGCACATCCACCTCGGCGAAGGCTTCCTTGACCTTGTCCGTGCCACGGGTCACGCCTGCCGAGGTCGAGTTCCAGGAACGATCGGCCAGCGCAAAGTCAGACGGGGTGTCGTTGATCTTGTAGTGACGGAATTCGACGCCGAACGCAGATGCGACATCACCCGCAGGCAGCTTGAACAGGTTGCCGCTGAAAATGGCATTGGCACTGGACTGTTCATAGGTCGTCTTGCCGGTATGCCATTGGCCGACCGCAGCGATCAGCTCGTCCATGCGGGCACCGCTGAGGAAGCCCGGGTCGAAGTAATTCACCGGCATGTCGTCGTCGGTGTAGTTCAGGTCACCCGCACGATCGACGTCGATCGAGAGCGCGCTGTACTTGCCGCTCGAACGGCTGTAACCGGCATTGACTTCCCAGGACCAGCTGTCGGTGGACTTGAACTGGCCATCGAACTTGGTGGTGCCGTAGAAGTAGTCGACCGTGACCTTCTGGTCGCTCGGGAACGGCATGATGGTCTGGAAGTAGTCATCTGCCGCTTCGTTGTACACGGTCGGATAGAACTGGCGCCAGCTGTGGGCCTTGGTCTCGCGACGGTTGTACAGGAACTGGGTCTTCCAGTTGAAACTGTCGAAGCTGAAGTCGGTTGCCCCGTAGAACGATGCGCGCTCCCGCTGGTTGATCACTTCCTGGTCATGGAAGAACGGGAAGTTCAGCACATCCTGGTAGTACGCGGTGCCGCCATTGGCGTAGGTCGGGGTCGGTCGCGGGCGCGGACGATAGCCCGGGAAGGGGCCGACCGTGCTGCCATCCGGCGAAGGCACATAGCGGATCGCCGAGTTGCTCAGCCGGATGATGGTGTTGGCGTACAGGTTGCCGGAGCTGCAGCCGGCAAGATTGGTGCCGGCCAGAATCGAGCGGTCTTCGCGGTCGATGCGCTGGCCGTCCGTGCCCCACACCCGATCCTGGGCACAGCTGAAGTAGTCGCGGTCACCCACGGTCAATGCGTTCAGCCGGTCCCACTGCACCGCAGCCACGATGCTCCCCTTGTCGAAGTTCCAGCCGTTGGCGATCGACGCCGAGAACTGCTCGCCACCGCCGTGTTCGGGCACGCTCATCGCGTACGTCATTTCCGGGCGATCAAGGGTCTTGCGGGTGATCAGATTGACCACGCCGGCCAGCGCATCCGAACCATAGATCGAGGAAGAGCCGTCCTTGACGATTTCAATGCGTTGCAGGATCGACTGCGGGATGACGTTGAGGTCGAACGCGGCGACCTGGCCGCGGGTACCGGCAGGGCCGGGGCGCTGGCCATCGAGCAGGATCAGGGTGCGGTTTGCGCCCAGGCCACGCAGTGAAACGGTCTGCACGCCGGTACCGCCTTCGACGACATAGCCGCCGAACTGATTGTTCATCTGGGTGGAGCCGGCCGCGATCGCCGAAGTCTGCAGGAAGTCGGCCGTATCAAACTGGCCAGCAGCGACGCCCTTGTCGATCGAAATGACCTGGACCGGCGATGTGCTTTCGTACTCCGGGCGCTTGATCAGCGAGCCGGTAACCGTGACGGTGTCAAGGTTGGTGGCACGCTTGGACGCGGTATTGGTCGTTGACGGGGGCGGATCCTGCTGGGTGGATTCCTGGGCGAATGCCGGCACGGCGGCAAGGGTGGCCAGGACCGCAAGAGTCAGCGGAACACGCTTCGGAGTGGAAAGACGGAAAACGTCGCGCATCTTGAAAATATCCTTATTTGTTACGCTTCGGTTAACTGAGTGTATGGTTCTCGTAAAGTAAATGCAACATGAACAAATGTGGCTTTCCTGCCTCAATTGTTAATGTCGGATTCACCATATTTAGTTTTCGCCCCCGCCGGATTGGCGGGAGCGAACAACGCCGGTGTGCGTGCTCAAAGTCCGCCAGGTCCGCAATCGTTCTTCAGGAAGCTCTCGATCAAGTGGAGCGTTTCCCGTTGCTGGCGCGGATACCACGGCATGCTGTGCTGCTGGTCTGCAATCAGGTGCATCTGCGCCGGCACTTTGCCCTTCACTGCGTCATAGAACCCCTGTGCATGGAAGGAGGGCGTACGTACGTCACGGTCACCGACAAACAGCATCACCGGGATGTTGGCGCTTGCGGCATTCCGCATGGGATCCATGCCCTTGACCGTCTGTCCCTGCAGGATGCGCTGCAGTCGGTTGTCACTCCAGGTTGTACCCAGGCGCGCCAGATCGGTGACCGGTGCGCCGGCGATCGCGCACTGATACGGCGAGTTGGGCCGCACGGTGGCTGCTGCGGCCGCAAAACCGCCGTAGGAATAGCCAAAGATTGCGATCCTGTCCTTTGCGGCCAGTCCCTGTGCTACCAGCCACGCTGCGCCATCGTCATTGTCATCGGACATTTTCTGGCCCCATTCGCGGTCGCCTGCGATCCACAGCTCACGACCCAGCCCGGATGAGCCCCGATACTGCGGGCGCAGCACCGCATAGCCACGCGATGTCAGCAGCGCGACCCATCCGGAAGGGTCCCACTGCATGTAGTCGCGTGCCCAGGGACCGCCATGGGGGTGGATGATCGCCGGTGGCGCGGCGTCACCTTCCTTCCATCCGGCAGGAAGGTCCAGGATGGCGGGTATCTCCCTGCCATCGCGCGCCTTGAAAGAGACCCAGCGCTGTTCACCCACCGCGGTTCTGCTGATCCACGGTCGTTCGCTGCCCAGGTTCACCACCTTCTTCCGATCGAGCAGCAGGTAGTGGGTGGGAGGTGCATCCGCACTGGTCGCGCGGAACAGAATGCGCGAGAAGTCGTCGTTGAGCCGGGTGATTTCGATCTGCCGGCCAGGAGCCGCCTGCTGAAGGGATTCCTGGATGGACTTCATGGTCGGATCGACATAGACCGTCTGCAGCGCCGGTCCATCAAGGGTGAATCCCACCACCTGGTTGAATGTACTCGGCCGGGTGCTGAACACCAGGCCGGCGATCGAGAAATTCGGGTTGGCCAGCACCGGTTCCTGGTCGAATGCCTGGGTCCTGGCATCGTAGAGGTGCACCTGCACCTTGTCCGAGAACAGATCGGTCAGCACGTAGTACTTGCCGGTGGCGTCGTCCACGCCCGCCACTTCCACGGTGTGCCGGTTGGAAAGACGTGACAGCAGGGGCTTCTGAAGGACGTACTGGCCACTGGCCGGGTCGAGGATCAGGATCTGCTGGTCGTAGTCGCCACTGACCGGTTCAATCTGGGTCTTGGCCAGCACCTTGCCGGTTCGTGGATCGAACAGTGCTGGCTGGGCGCGCGTTCCGCCACGGAACAGGAGCTCGGTTTCTTTCGTCTTGAGGTTGTAGAGGTAATAGTTGGAGGTCAGTGAAATCTCGCTGAGCTGACGGATGATGACCCTGTCGGGATCCAGTGGCAGCATGTTGACCAGTGACGCGCTGCCACCCAGTTCGAGGCAGCGCTGAGTCTGTTCGCTGACGCCGAGTTTGCGCGTGTTGTCGGCGAACGCCTCGTTGAAGTTCTTCTGGCTCTGGTCGGTCAGGTAGGTCTTGACCACGAAGGTCTTGGTTGCCCCCGACACACTGCCTTCGCCGCACCCCCCCAGTTGTCCGGTCCATTCCTGACGGCCCACCGCAAGAATCTGATCCGATTTCAGTGCGCCGACGGCGATGAATTTCATGCGTTCGCCGGAGGGGGTGATGACCTTCGGGGCGCCGCCCAGGGCGTCGGTGTCCCAGCTGGCCAGTGCGGTCTCTTCCGGATTGCCCGGCGAGGGGATCAGGGCCACCAGATGTTTGCCATCCGGGCTCATCGATACCGATTGCAGGGCCGGCAGCCGTGCCAGATCTTCGATCGGGATGGGGGCGGCGTGCGCGGCCGTGGCGGCCAGGGCCAGCGAGAGGGCGGCGCACAGCGTGCGGCCATTAATCACGTGCATGTCTTGTCCTTTAGCAGCGCGCTGATTGAGTGAAGCTGACTGTAATGTGAACGAAATCGGAAGTTACCAGATGTTCCCCAGCCGTGGCAGTGCCGCACAGGCAAAAAAAGACCCCGCCGAAGCGGGGTCTTCCATGCAGTACCGGCCGGCCTCAGTGGCTGCCGAACTCGTACTTGGCCTGCACGTAGATGGCACGCCCATAGGCGTTGTACAGGTAGTTGTTGTACGGCTGGCCACTGGTACCGGCGTAGCTGAAGCGCTGGTTGTCCGGCATCTTGTTGAACACGTTGTTGACCATCAGCGACAGGGTCAGGTTGTCCATCGCGCGATAGTTCACGCTCAGGTTGTAAGTGGTGTAGGAACCCCACTTGCCCGCCTTGTAGCCGGAGCTGTGGACGTAGTCGTAGCCATTGCCCACGTATGCCATGTAGTTCGGCGTCTTGCCGATGTAGTTGGCATACAGGGTGGTGGTCCACTTGTCCTTGGCCCAGCCGATCGAGCCGTCCGCGCGCACCTTGGCGTAAGAGTCGTACACCCACATCGCGTACGGGTCACGCAGCAGGTCCAGGAAATCATCACCCGGCTGCGGCTGCAGTTCGCGCTTGAGCATGTCGGTGTAGTTGGCCGAGAACTGCAGCGAACCGAAGCGACCGATATCCTGCACGTACTTGAAGCTGGCAGTCAGTGCTTCCAGGTTCTGGCGGGCAACGTTCATCTTCGGGGTGTAGATCTCGTCCAGCACACCGGAGGCGTCACGGGTGATCCAGTCGTTGACGTTCTGGCAACTGGCAGAGGTGTTGTTGGCCTGGTTGTTGCGGCAGTAGTACTCGGCCAGCAGCAGCTGGTCGGAGCTGAGCGTATCGACCTCGTTCTTGATCTTCCAGTTGTAGTAGTCGACCGACAGCGACAGGTTGTTGATCGGTGCCCACACCACACCCGCATTCCAGACATCGGCGGTGATCGGCTCCAGGTCCGGGTTGCCCGAGCGGGTACCGAACACCGACACGCTGTCGTACGGGCAGCCGGTGGTGTTGGCCGGGTCGTAACCCAGCTGGCCGCAACGGTAGTAGTCGGTGGAGCCGTTGGCGTAGTAGCCGCTGCGGCCCTGGAACGCATCGGACAGGGTCGGCGCGCGGAAGGCCGTGCCGTACTTGCCACGGAACAGCAGGCTCTCGATCGGGCGGAACTCGATGCCGATGCTGTAGGTGGACTTGTCGACGGTGTTGCTGCCGATCTTGAAGGCGTCGTAGCGGCCGGATCCGGTCACCGTCAGCGTGTCATGCAGCGGCAGGCGCAGTTCGCCGGTCACGGCATAGTTGCTGCGGTGGCCGGCACCGGAGACTGCGGTCGTGCCCCACACGCTGCCATCCATCAGGCCCGGATCGGGGGTGTAGTCCCAACCTTCGCTGCCCCCTTCAACCACCACCGCCAGACCGGCGTCGCCACCGGGCAGCTTGAACAGCGACCCGTTGGTGACCTGGGCCCGGGCCAGGTTCTGCCAGGTACGGCTCTGGCTGTAGCTGTAACCGGTGAAGCTCTGGAAATCACCGCTCGGCAGTGGCGAGTAGAACGCTTCCCAGTTCGGGCTGTAGATGTTGTAGCCGGTGCTGGTGGTGCCCAGCACCGGGCCCAGCACGCGCTGCTCGAAGTAGTCGTTGATCGGGTCGTTCCAGCGCACGAAGTTGCGCTCGGTCAGCTTGTACTCGCCGCGGGTGAAGCTGAGGCTGTAGTCCCAGTTGCCGGCCGTGCCGCGGCCGCCCAGTGTCACCTGGTAGGCCTTGTTTCGATCGGTGTTCATGATGTCGCGGTAGCCGGCGCCGCCGATGTCTTCCGGCGCGAACACGCGCTGCAGGTTCATGTACTGGCCGCTGGCCTGGTCGTAGAAGCGACCCCAGCCGGACGAGGTGCCCCACCAGGTGTAGTTGGAGCCGGTCGCATACTTGACCTCTTCCAGGCTGTACAGCGCATCACCGAACAGCTGGAGATTGTCATTCACGTCAAAGGTGGCAGAGCTGTAGATCTGCGCGCTTTCCTTGCCGTTCTTGATGGTCTTGTAGCCGGTGCCGTATGCAGAGCCGCAGGCCTGGCCGGTCGGGCGGGTGCCCAGCACGGTGGTGCCGTCGAACTGGCCCGCCACGTTGGCGCACAGGTTCGGGTCCATCATGGCGTAGCGGTTGTTGGCGGCCGGCAGCAGCACCAGGAAGTCATTGGAAACGTACTGCGGGCTGTAGCCGTCCGGATTGTTGACCTTGGTCAGGTCGCGCTGGTAGCCCCAGATCGGGCTGGTCTTTTCGTATTGCACGTTGACCAGCGCGTGGAAGCGGTCATCGACGCCATTGAACCCGTGTGCGCCGCTCAGGCGGAAACTGTTGCCACCACCCTCGCTGTAGGCGCCGCCACGGACATTGAGCACGCCGCCGTCCATGCGCTCCTTGAGGATGATGTTGACCACGCCGGCAATCGCATCCGAGCCATACAGGGAGGACTGGCCACCCGGCAGGATCTCGATGCGCTCCACGATGTCGATCGGAATGCCGCTGATGTTGTTGAACGTATCGCCGCCGTTGTAAAGCGCCGGATACGAAAGCATCGGGCGGCCATTGATGAGGTACTTGGTGTAGCCCGGGCTGAGGCCGAACATGCCGGCCGCTTCAGCGCCCTGGGTGAACGAGGCCGAAGTCTGGCCGCCCTGCAGGCCGCCCGTGGACAGTGAGGACTGCTGCAGCACGTCGGCCACGCTGGTGAAACCGCGGGTCTGGATGTCCTCGGCGGTCACCGTCAGGACCGGCGTGTGGTTCTCGATTTCGGTCTGCGGAATCAGCGAGCCGGTGACGGTGACGCGGTCAAGCTGGGTCGGCCCGTTGCCGCTTTGCGCCAGCGCTGTACCGGAGGCGAGCAGGGTACCGAGCAGGGCGAGGGTCAAAGGGTGGCGCGAGAGTGTGGAACGATGGCGAGACATGGAAAATTCCCGTAGTGAGCAATGTCCTGGCGACCGGCCTCCTTGTCGGTTTAACGAACTGTTCAGTTGCATTCCATTCAGCTGGACCGTAACACGCGTTTAACGTTACGAACACATGGCCGTCATCTCGCCAAATGGCCTTGCGGTTGAAAAGCGCTGGAGAATCAATGGGTAGCGGCAATTGTTTTGGTGTGTTTCAAAACATGCCGATGTACGGGGCAACTTGTCGTACTACAGGGAATGCTTTTGCATCAATGGTTTGCGTCATCCCCAGGCGGGGTTGACGCGCGTGGCGATCCCGTCGTCAATCGCCCGCCGGAGGCAAAAAAAAGGCCCCGCCGAAGCGGGGCCTGGTCCGGAATCAAACCCGGAAAACGACGGGATTACTTGCCGAAGTCGTACTTGGCCTGCACGTACACGGTGCGGCCGTAGACGTTGTACAGGTAGTTGTTGAACGGCGTGCCGGAGGTGCCCTGGTAGCTGTGGGCCTGCTGCTCGGGCATCTTGTTGAACACGTTGTTGACCATCAGCGACAGGGTCAGGTCATCCTGCGCGCGGTAGTTCACGCTCAGGTTGTACGTGGTGTACGAAGCCCACTTCCCTGCCTTGTAGCCCGACGCGGCGTGGGTGTACTCGTAGCCGTTCAGGCCTGCCAGGTAGTTCGGGGTGTGGCCGATGTAGTTCGCGTACAGCGTGGTGGTCCACTTGTCCAGCGACCAGGCCACCGACGCATCGGAACGGACCTTGGCGTAGCTGTCGTAGTTCCACATCGACTTCGGGTTGCCCAGCAGGTCCTGGAAGTCCTCACCCGGCTGCGCCTGCACTTCACGCTTCAGCATGTTGGTGTAGTTGCCCGAGAACTGCAGCGAGCCGAAGCGGCCGATGTCCTGCAGGTACTTGAAGCCGACGGTCACGGCCTGCAGGTTCTGGCGGGCCACGTTCATCTTCGGGGTGTACAGCGAGCTCAGGTTGCCGGCCGAATCACGGGTGACCCAGTCAGCCACGTTCTGGCAGGTGGCCGAGGAGCCGTTCGGCAGGCCGTTGCGGCAGTAGTACTCGGCCAGCAGCAGCTGGTCGGTGCTGGCCGTATCGACTTCGTTCTCGATCTTCCAGTTGTAGTAGTCGGCCGAGATCGACAGGTTCGCCATCGGCGCCCAGACGATGCCCGCGTTCCAGACGTCGGCGGTGATCGGCTCCAGGTCCGGGTTGCCGGCACGCTCGGAGTAGACCGAGACGCTGTCGGCGTAGCGGCAGGCGTCGGTGTTGCCCGGGGTGTAGCCCAGCTCGCCGCAACGGTAGTAGTCGGTCGAGTTGGCAGCGTAGTAGCCGCTGCGGCCCTGGAAGGCGTCGGGCAGGGTCGGCGCGCGGAAGGCGGTGCCGTACTTGCCGCGGAACAGCAGGCTTTCGATCGGACGGAACTCAACGCCCACGCTGTAGGTGGCCTTGTCGACGGTGTTGTCGGCGATCTTGAAGGCGTCATAGCGACCGGAAGCGGTCACCGTCAGCGACTCCAGCAGCGGCATGCGCAGCTCGCTGGTCACCGCGTAGTTGCTGCGATGGCCATTGCCGGCAACAGCCGACGAGCCCCACACGTCGCCGTCCAGCAGGCGCTGGTCGGGGCTGTAGTCCCAACCTTCGCTGCCGCCTTCGACGACCACGGCCAGGCCGGCATCGCCACCCGGCAGCGAGAACAGCGAACCGTTGGTGACCTGTGCGCGCGCCAGGTTCTGCCAGGTGCGGCTGTGGTTGGTGGTGTAACCGGTGAAGCCAGCGAAATCTTCCGGCGAGATCGGCGAGTAGAACGCGCCCCAGTTGGTGTTGTAGATGCCGAAGCCATCCTTGGTGCCCAGCTGCGGGCCCAGCACCTTGTCGGTGAAGTAGCTGTTGATGGCATTGCCGAAGCGCTGGAACTTGCTTTCATCCAGGCGGTATTCACCGCGGGTGAAACTCAGGCTGTAGTCCCAGTTGCCGACTGCGCCTTTGCCGCCCAGGGTGACCTGGTAGGCACGGCTCTTGTCGTTGTTCAGGATGCTCTTGTAGCCTTCGCCGCCGATGTCTTCCGGAGCGAATGCGCGCTGCAGGTTGACCAGCTTGCCCGACGCCTGGTCGTAGAAGCCGCCCATGGTGCTCTTGGTGCCCCACCACAGGTAGTTCGAGCCCGAGGTGAATTCGGTCTTTTCCTTGCTGTACAGCACGTCGGCGAACAGCTGGAAGTCGTCGTTCACGTCGAAGGTCATCGACGAATAGAACTGGCCGCTGTCCTTGCCGTTCTTCAGGGTCTTGTAGCCGGCGCCGAACACCGAGCCGCAGGACTGGCCGGTCGGGCGGTTGCCCAGCACGGTGGTGCCGCCGAACTGGCCGGCGACATTGGCGCAGTTGCCCGGATCCATCATGTACAGCGCATTGGTCTTGGCGTCGATGACGGCGAAGTCGTTCGACGGCAGCTGTGCGGTGTAGCCGTGGGTGTTGTTCTGCTTGGTCAGGTCACGCTGGTAACCCCAGATCGGGTTGCTGCTTTCGATCTGCACGTTGACCAGTGCATTGAAGCGGTCGTCCAGCGCCGAGAAGCCGTGGGCACCACTGATGCGGAAGCTGCTGCCACCGCCTTCGGTGGAGGTGCCGCCACGCACGGACAGGCTGCCGCCTTCCATGTGGTCCTTCAGGATGATGTTGACCACGCCGGCGATCGCGTCCGAACCGTACAGGGAGGACTGGCCACCCGGCAGGACTTCGATGCGCTCGACGATGTCGATCGGAATGCCGCTGATGTTGTTGAACGCGTCGCCGCCGTTGTACAGCGCCGGGTAGGACATCATCGGGCGGCCGTTGATCAGGTACTTGGTGTACCCCGGATTCAGGCCGAACATGCCAGCGGCTTCGGCGCCCTGGGTGAACGAGGCGGAGGTCTGGCCGCCCTGGATGCCGCCGGTGGTCAGCGAGGACTGCTGCAGCACTTCGGCGACGCTGTTGAAGCCGCGCGACTGGATGGCTTCAGCGCTGATGGTCATGACCGGGGTCTGGGTCTCAACCTGGGTCTGCGGGATCAGCGAACCGGTGACGGTGATCTTGTCCAGGTTGGTGGCCTTGTCCTGGGCCATTGCCGGCGAGGCGGCGACCAGGGCGGAGATCAAGGCGACAGCGAGGGTGTTGCGACGTGCGGAATTGCGAAGGTCTTTCATGTAGTTCCGTTCAAAGAGCAAATACGAATACGGCACTGCGCATGCGCCATCGTGCGCGCCGTGAAACAGCGACGCAGCCCAAAACCAGTGCTCAGCGAACGTAACATGAACTTAACAAGCTGTGCACGAATCTGTAGCAATCCTGAATTTCAGTCAGGCTACGTCCAGCTTGTATGATGTTGGGTTATCCCCCTCGATACCGCTGGTGCCCGTTGTGAACAGTTCTCCCCGCCGTCCCCATGCCAGCCAGGTCCAGAAGGGACTGACGCCACATGCCCGCATCCGCAATGTCATTGCGGTCGGCTCGGGCAAGGGCGGTGTCGGCAAGTCGACCACGGCGGTCAATCTGGCGGTCGCACTGCAGCAGCTGGGCGCCCGGGTGGGTGTGCTGGATGCGGACATCTACGGCCCCAGCGTGCCGGCCATGCTGGGCCTGTCAGGTCGCCCGGAAAGCCCGGACAACAAGAGCATCGAGCCGCTGCGCGCGTTCGGCGTGGACACCATGTCGATCGGCTACCTGATCGAGGAGGACACGCCGATGATCTGGCGCGGGCCGATGGCCACCTCGGCGATGACCCAGCTGTTCAACGACACCCTGTGGGACGATCTGGACTACCTGCTGATCGACCTGCCGCCGGGTACCGGTGACATCCAGCTGACCCTGACCCAGAAGATTCCGTTGGCCGGTGCGGTGATCGTCACCACGCCGCAGGACATCGCCACGCTGGATGCGAAGAAGGCGCTGAAGATGTTCGAGAAGGTCGAGGTGCCGGTGCTGGGCATCGTCGAGAACATGGCGGTACATACCTGCAGCAACTGCGGGCATGTCGAACACCTGTTCGGCGAAGGTGGCGGCGAACGCATGGCCGCCCGGTACGGCGTGCCGTTGCTCGGCTCGCTGCCGCTGCAGATCGGCATCCGCGAACAGGGCGATGCCGGCACCCCGATCACCGTGGCCCAGCCCGATTCGGTACCGGCACAGGCCTACCGCCACGCCGCGCAGCGCCTGATCGAGGAAGTGGGCAAGCGCCCGCGAGCCTCGATTCCGATCCTGTCGTCGCTGCTGTAAGCACCTCGGCGGGGCCGGCGGCGACGCCCGGCCCCCTGCTAGAATCCTCGCGCCCCCTCGCACCCCCAGGACAGAGCATGAGCATCAAGAGTGACCGTTGGATCCGCCGCATGTCCGAGCAGCACGGCATGATCGAGCCGTTCGAGGCCGGGCAGGTCAAGCAGGCCAACGGCGAGCGCATCGTCAGCTACGGCACCTCCAGCTACGGCTACGACGTGCGCTGCTCGCGCGAGTTCAAGGTGTTCACCAACATCAACTCGACCATCGTCGATCCCAAGCACTTCGATCCGGGCAGCTTCGTCGATATCGTCGGTGATGAGTGCATCATCCCGCCGAACAGCTTCGCGCTGGCACGCACCGTGGAGTATTTCCGCATCCCGCGCGACACCCTGGTGGTGTGCCTGGGCAAGAGCACCTACGCGCGCTGCGGCATCATCGTCAACGTGACGCCGCTGGAGCCGGAATGGGAAGGCCACGTCACCCTGGAATTCAGCAACACCACGCCGCTGCCGGCGCGCATCTACGCCAACGAGGGCGTGGCGCAGATGCTGTTCTTCCAGGCGGCGGCCGATGACATCTGCGAGACCTCGTACAAGGACCGCGGCGGCAAGTACCAGGGCCAGACCGGCGTAACCCTGCCGCGGACCTGATCGCCCGCGTCATCGCATGACGAAAACGCCGGGCCATGCCCGGCGTTTTCACATGGGTCTCGCGGTGCGTTCGCCGGGCATGGCCCGGCGCCACCTTACTTGCCGCGACCGAACAGCATCGCGATGCCGACACCCACCAGCGCCACTGGCCACCAGGTCAGCAGTAGCTTGGACAGGTTCAGGTGCGTCCAGCCGAGATTGCTGGCGAGCATGAACAGGCCGATCAGGATCAGCAGGATGGCGGCAACGAGGTTGAATCGCATCGGGTCGGCGAAGGCTCAGGTGTGGGCTGGATATCCTAGCCGTTCCTTCCAGTAGGCGACATGCTGGTCCAGTGCCGCCGCCTCGTAGCGGTGCGCCGGGCCGCTGCCCCAGACCGGGCCCGGCCAGGCCGGATCACCGTCATGGCGACCGATCACGTGGAAGTGCAGCTGGCGCACGATGTTGCCCAGCGCGCCGATGTTGATCTTCTCCACCCCGTCGGAGCCCTTCAGGGCCTTGCAGGCGCGGTTGAGCTCGGTGCGCAGCTTGTCCTGCTGTTCGCCGTCCAGCTCGATCCACTCGGTGACCCCGGCCAGGCGCGGTACCAGCACCAGCCAGGGGAATCGTTCGTCGTTCATCAGCCGCACTTGCGACAACGGTCCTTCAGCCACCAGCACGCTATCGGTGGCCAAGCGTGAATCGAGTTCGAAATCGCTCATCCAAGATGCTCCGAGAAGAAGTCCAGGGTGCGTTGCAGCGCCAGGGCGGCGCTGTCTGGATCATACGCATGTCCGACCTCCCGGTTGAAGGCGTGGTCGGCCGGATAGACGAAAGTGGCCATCTGCGGCAGCTTTTCGCGGTGGGCCTGCACGGCTTCCGGCGGGATGCTCTTGTCCTGGGCGCCGAAATGGAAGATGACCGGGGCCTTCGGCGTCTCATCGAGGAAATTGACGTTGCGGCCGCCGTAGTAGCTGGCCGAGGGCAGGCCCAGGCGCATCGCCGCCAGCAGGGCCACGCTGCCGCCCCAGCAGTAGCCGACGGTGCCGACCTTGCCGTAGGGGGTCAGGCGCGTCGCCGCGGCGCGGACCACTTCCAGCGCCTTCTCCATGCCCAGGGTGTTGACCCGCTCCAGGCCGTCCTTCACGCCCTCGGGGCTGTAGGGCAGTGCATCAGGGTCGGATTCCGGGCCATCGACCAGGTCGAAGAACGACGGTGCCAGCACCGCGTAGCCCTCGGCGGCGAAGCGCTCGGCGACCCCGCGCATGTGCGCGTTGACCCCGAAGATTTCCTGTATGACCACCAGCGCCGCGCGCGGCTTGCCCTTGGGCAGGACCTGCCAGGCGCGGACCGGGCCATGATGCGTATCCAGGGTGATCCATTCGGACATCGTCGGGTACCTCGTTGCAGGGGACAGGGCTGCATTGTCGGTGCTGCGCGGGTTAGCGCGGTGTCAGTGGCTGTGCGCGATCGGGCGGCTGGCCGTTCAGAGCGAGGCCGCCAACCCCGGTATACTGGCGCCCTTTCAGGCCCCGGCCCCCAGGAACCCCTGCCATGCCGGCAGGGGCCCAGGCCCCCAGAGTCCCGCGATTCCATGTCCCAGCTGAACCCCAAAGTCGGCTTCGTCAGCCTTGGCTGCCCGAAGGCCCTTGTCGATTCCGAACGCATCCTGACCCAGCTTCGCTCGGAAGGCTACGACATCGTGCCGTCCTATGATTCGGCCGACGTGGTGGTGGTCAACACCTGCGGCTTCATCGATTCGGCGGTGACCGAGTCGCTGGATGCGATCGGCGAGGCGATGAACCAGAACGGCAAGGTCATCGTCACCGGTTGCCTGGGCAAGCGCCCGGAGCAGATCCGCGAGGCGTACCCGAACGTGCTGGCGGTGTCCGGCCCGCAGGACTACCAGAGCGTGATGGAGGCGGTGCACGAAGCGCTGCCGCCCAAGCATGATCCGTTCGTGGACCTGGTGCCGGACTACGGTATCAAGCTGACCCCGCGCCACTACGCCTACCTGAAGATTTCCGAAGGCTGCAACCACACGTGCAGCTTCTGCATCATTCCGTCGATGCGCGGCAAGCTGGTCTCGCGCCCGGTGGACGAGGTACTGCGTGAAGCCGAGCGCCTGGTGCGCGGCGGCGTGCGTGAGCTGCTGGTGGTGTCGCAGGACACCTCCGCTTACGGCGTGGACGTGAAGTACGCCGAGAAGATGTGGCGCAACAAGGCCTACCAGACCCGCCTGAAGGCGCTGTGCGAAGGCCTGTCCGAGCTGGATGCGTGGGTGCGCATGCACTACGTCTACCCGTACCCGCACGTGGACGAGGTGGTGCCGCTGATGGCCGAAAACCGCATCCTGCCGTACCTGGACATTCCGTTCCAGCACGCCAGTCCGCGCATCCTGCGCCTGATGAAGCGCCCCGGCGCAGTCGAGAAGACCCTGGAGCGCGTGCAGAACTGGCGCCGCATCGCGCCGGACATCACCGTGCGTTCGACCTTCATCGTCGGCTTCCCGGGCGAGACCGAGGCCGAGTTCGAAGAGCTGCTGTCGTTCCTGGACGAGGCGCAGTTGGACCGCGTGGGCGCGTTCGCCTACTCGCCGGTCGAGGGTGCCACCGCCAACGACCTGCCCGATGCCGTGCCGGAAGAAGTGAAGCAGGAGCGCCTGGCCCGTTTCATGGAGAAGCAGGCGCAGATTTCCGCCGCGCGCCTGGAAGCCAAGATCGGTACCGTGCAGCAGTGCCTGGTCGATGCCATCGAAGGTGATATCGCGGTGGCCCGTTCCAGGGCCGATGCGCCGGAGATCGACGGTCTGGTGCACATCCAGAACGCCGACCAGGTGCCGCTGCGCGTGGGTGAGTTCGTCGACGTGGAGATCACCGAGAGCGACGAACACGACCTGTATGGTGACGCGCTGGCCAGTGCCACGCGTCCGGCGTTCGACCTCAAGCTGCTGTGACCCTTGCGCCGACCGCCACCGGCGACGGCGGCGGTTCCCGGCGCTTCGTGCCGCCGCCACGCGCGGCGGTAGCTGCGCGGCGGTTCGAGCATCCGCTGTTTGCCGGACTGCATGACTTCCGCGATCTGCTGGACGGCACAGCATGGCCGTCCATCGCGGCGCTTGATGCACGCCTGGCCGTGCCGGGCAAGCGCCTGGTGGAACAGGACGCCGCGCTGCTGGCAGACGGCCTGCATTACGAAGTGCGCATCGCGCAGGGGCGTATCGCTACCCGTGCCGACAACTGGCATGACCTGTTCAATGCGCTGGCCTGGGCGCGCCATCCGCAGCTCAAGCATGTACTCAACGTGCAGCAGTGCCTGCATATCGACGCCATGCCTGCAGGTCAGCGCAATCGTGCGCAGGCCGCACTGACCCAGTTCGACGAGAGCGGGGTGATCGTGCGTATGCGCGAGGGCACCCTGCTGGCCGCGTGGGACGCGCATGACTGGCCTGCAGTGTTCGAGCCGGCGCGCTGGCAGAACGGGGACATCGCCATCGCCACGGTGTTCGGTCACGCGTTGATGGAACAGGCGCTCCTCCCGGGGCGTCTGCTGGTGGGCAAATGCGTGGTGGTACAAGGCAGGGATGACAATGCCTGCATTGCCGAAGTCACTGCGGCCATCGGTGGGGGCAGGGTGCTGACCGATCCGTTGCAGCTGCGACCACTGCCCCTGGCGGGTATTCCCGGCTGGCATGAAGGGCAGGATGCCACCTTCTACGCCAACACCGATTACTTCCGCCCGTTGCGTGCGGGGCGCCAGTATCCGCCACCGGTGCACATGACCCTGTAGCGTCGACTGTCAGTCGACTGCTCTTCGTTCCGATGTCGTGCACGACTGACAGCTGGCATCGGTGAGTCATCAACCGCGATGGGGATCGCGGTGCGTTTGCTGTCCGGCTGCGGAGGTTTGTGCCGCGCTTCGCGCGGTAGTCGACTGACAGTAGACTCTACAGGACCCGGTTTCGTTGCCGGTCACGCGGCATATTCCACGCCGATCACCGCGAAGGTGAACAGCCCGCCGGGCAGTTCCACCGAGAACTCGTCATCCAGGCGCTTCTTCAGCAGCGCGCGCGCCAGTGGCGAATCGATGCTGATCCAGCCAAGCCCCGCGTCCGTCTCATCCGGCCCGACAATGCGATAGCGGCTGGTGTCGCCGCTGTCGACGTTTTCCAGCTCCACCCACGCGCCGAAGAACACCGCCTGCGGATCGGTCGGTGTGGTGTCGACCACGCGCAGCGATTCCAGCCGCTTGGTCAGGTAGCGCACGCGGCGGTCGATCTCACCCAGCTGTTTCTTGCGGTAGGTGTACTCGGCGTTCTCGGAGCGGTCGCCCTCGGCCGCGGCGGCGGCCAGCGCCTTCACCACCTCGGGGCGACGCACCCGCCACAGGTCATCCAGTTCGGCCTTCAGGCGCGCATGCCCGGAGGCGGTGATCAGGGCGGTGCTCTTTTCTGCGGGGGGACGCCAGCGGGACATGCAGTGCGACTTCTTTTCTGGATGACGAAGGGGAGAGCGGTCAGAGCCCTTCCTTGCGGAAGGGATCCGACCCCTGGGTCAGATCCCTTTCACACGGAAAGGGCTCTGACACCAACGGGTGCAACTCAGCGCTTGCCGCCGAAAATGCCACCCAGGATGCCGCGCACGATCTGGTTGCCCAGCTTGGTGCCGACCGTGCGCGTGGTCTGCTTGGCCATCGTCTCGATCATGCCCTGGCGGCGCTTGGTGCCGAAAATCGCATCCTTGATCGCCTGGCCGAAACCGCCTTCCTGCGCTTCGTCCTGCTCGCGGCTGCGGGCGGCCGGCGCCTGCGCCTGCTCGACCGTCTTCTGCGCGCGCTGGGCCAGCAGTTCGGCGGCCGATTCACGGTTGATCGCCGTGTCGTAACGACTGCCGACCGGGCTGCCGGCACGCACCTGGGTACGCTCGGTCTCGGTGATCGGTCCCATCCGGCAGCGCGGCGGCGCGATCATCGTCTGCTGCACCGGCATCGGCACACCCTTGTCCTGCAGCGTGGACACCAGCGCCTCGCCGGTGCCGAGCTGGCTGAGCACCTTGGCCACGTCCAGCTTCGGGTTCGGCACGAAGGTTTCGGCAGCGGTCTTCACTGCCTTCTGGTCGCGCGGGGTGAACGCACGCAACGCGTGCTGCACGCGGTTGCCCAGTTGGCCGAGGATGTTGCCCGGCACGTCGTCGGGGAACTGCGAGCAGAAATACACGCCCACGCCCTTGGAGCGGATCAGGCGCACCACCTGCTCGATGCGCTGCACCAGCGACGGCGGTGCGTCGTCGAACAGCAGGTGGGCCTCGTCGAAGATGAAGACCAGCTTCGGCTTGTCCAGGTCGCCCACCTCCGGCAGCTGCTCGAACAACTCCGACAGCAGCCACAGCAGGAAGGTGGAATACAGCTTGGGCTTGAGCACAAGCTGGTCGGCGGCGAGGATGCCGATCACGCCGCGGCCGTCGTGATTGACCCGCATGATGTCGGCCAGCTCAAGCGCCGGTTCGCCGAAGAAATTCTCGCCACCATCCTGCGCCAGGCGCAGCACCGAACGCTGGATCGCGGCGATCGACTGCGCGCTGACCAGGCCGTACTCGGTGGAGATGTCCTTGCGCTCCTCGGCCACCAGGCCGAGCAGCGCACGCAGATCGGCCATGTCCAGCAGCAGCAGGCCACGGTCGTCGGCCAGCTTGAACACGATGTCGAGCACGCCGGCCTGGGTGTCATTCAGTTCGAGGATGCGCGACAGCAGGGTCGGGCCCATCTCGCTGACCGTGGTGCGCACCGGGTGGCCGAGCTTGCCGTACAGGTCCCAGAAAATGGTGGGGCTTCCGGCCGGCGCATAGTCCGCCACACCGATCTCGGCGGCGCGCTGGAGCAGGGTCTCGGCGCCGGTGCCGGGCACCGCCAGGCCGGACACATCGCCCTTCACATCGGCCAGGAATACCGGTACGCCCAGCCGCGAGAAACCCTCGGCCAGGGTCATCAGGGTCACCGTCTTGCCGGTACCGGTGGCGCCGGCCACCAGGCCGTGGCGGTTGCCGAGTTTCGGCAGCAGGGTGACGGCAATATCATCGGTAATGCCTTTGCCGAGCAGAATCGGATCCATGGTCCAGCCCTTGTGGTGAATAGCCCAATGTTAACCGTCGGCGGAGACGGGCCGAAGGTCGGCTTGCCCGGACCTTGGCGGCGCCGCTACTCTGCCTGCCTGTTTCGCACACAGTGCCATCAATGCCCGTTCCTGTCCTGATTTCCCGTGGTTGGCCGCTGCTGGCCCTGGCCGGCCTGGTTTCCCTGGCACCCGACGCCCATGCGCAGCGGGTTTCGGCCCGGGACAAGGTGAAGGTGGATGCGCTGCAGCAGCGCATGACTGCCGCCGAGAAGCGCTACAGCGACGCCCTGTTGCTGGTCGCCAATTCCGACCCGAAGGGCAGCAACGAGGCTGATGCCGCGCTGGAGGACATGGAAGACGTCCTCAACGACTGCGTGAAGCAGAAGGGCTGCCAGATGGGCACCCTGCTGGCAAGCTACAAGCGCCTGCTCAAGCACGACGCCGATGCGGCAGGCAACGATGAGGTGGCCGACGAGAGCGGTGACCGCCTGGAGGCCGACCCCGACCATATCGGCCCGCTCACCGCCGACGTGCCCGAGGCCGCCCGCGCCGCCGCGCTGCTCAACGACAAGCGGCACGCCTTCGACACCATGGTCGAGTACAACCCTGCCGTGCAGGCGGGCATCCGCCGCTGGCTGACCGACATGCGCCCGGCGCTGCTGACCAGCTACGAGAACTACCAGAACCTGCGCGCGGTGATGTGGCCGGAATGGGAAAAGCGCGGCCTGCCCGAGGCGCTGCTGTTCGGCATCATGGCCAAGGAATCCAACGGCCGCGTGCATGCGTCCTCACGTGCCGGCGCCGCGGGCCTGATGCAGTTCATGCCGGCCACCGGTCGTCGTTTCGGCCTGGGCCCGGATGGCACCGGCTTCGATACGCGCTTCGATGCGCGCAGCGCCGCCGAGGCCAGCGCCAGCTATCTCAACGAACGCCTGCGCGAACTGAACAACAACGTGGAAATGTCGGTGGCTGCCTACAACGGCGGTGAGGGCCGTGCGGCGCGCGTGTTCAAGCAGAGCGGCGGGCAGAGTTTCTGGACCGACAGCGTCTACAACCAGTTCCCCGGCGAGACCAAGGACTATGTGCCGATGGTGATCGCGGCGGCCTGGATCTTCCTGCACCCGCAGCAGTACGGCGTGGAATTCCCGAAGATCAGCGCACAGCCGGCTACGCTGCGCCTGGCCAAGTCCACCACCATCTACGAACTGACCATCTGCCTGGGCAGCCACGGTACCCGCGATGGCTACATGCGCGCGCTGCGCAACCTCAACCCGCGCTACGAAGCCGACGGCTGGATTCCGGCCGGCACGCTGATCAACGCGACGACGCGCATCGCCGGCCTGTACCAGCGCAACTGCGTCAGCGGCCCGCGTGCCGACCTGGCCCGTACCCTGATCACCGCCGATCTGAACGCAGCGATCAAGCGTCCGACCGCTGCCAGCTACACCGGCAGCGTGGCCGTGGGCGGTGTGGTGCCGGTGGCCGATGCGGCCGCGTCCACCAGCGTGCCGACTACCCCGGTGGCGCCGGTGGCGCCGGTGGCGGCCCCGCGCCCGACGGCGCGCCAGAAGCCGGTGCGCAGCCACAAGGTGGGCAAGGGCGAGACCCTGGGCGCCATCGCGGCGAAATTCCAGTGCGACGTGCCGACCCTGGCCCGCGCCAATGGCCTGAAGGCCCCGGCCTACAGCCTGCGCCACGGCCAGACGCTTAAGCTGCAGGGCTGCGACAAGTAATCCCCCGACCCCTGGAATCCGCATGGACCTCGAAGACACCCGCAACCTGTTCGCCAACCTTCGCGAAAACACCGACTGGGACATCACCGGCCCGTTGCTGTGGGGGTACTTCTTCGTGCACTCCACTGCCGAGCCCTTGCAGGCATTGGCCGAGCACCTGCAGGCGCAGGGTTACAGCTTCGTTGAGCTGTTCGAGCAGGAGCCGGAAGAGGGTGACGCGCCCTTCCACGTGCTGCACGTGGAGCGCGTGGAGATCCACGACGAAGCGTCGCTGGACCGTCGCAACCAGGAATTCGCTGCGCTGGCTGCGGAGAAGGGCGTGGAAGACTACGACGGCATGGACGTGGGCCCAGCCCCGGCCCTGCAGTAACGGACCGCTTTCCGTAGAGCCGAGCCCATGCTCGGCTGCCGGCAAAAACAGCCGAGCATGGGCTCGGCTCTACAGGCCCGGTATTGCCGCTTCCTCAGCGCAGCGTTGCCAGTGCCTGGCCCAGCTGCACCGGGCTTTCGGCGCCCAGCTGCGGGGCGAACTCGGCCACGCCCGGCGGCAGCAGCACGATGACGGTGGAGCCGTAGTTGAAGCGCGCCATCTCGGCGAAGCGCTCCAGCCTGATGCCCTGGCCACGGTAGTCCTTGCGGGTGATGCGGTCGCCGTAGGCCGGAATCTCCTCGCCGCTCCACACCGTTTCCACGCCGGACACCAGCAGTGCGCCGACCATCACGCTGACCATCGGGCCAAAGCTGGTGTCGAAGTGGCAGACCAGGCGCTCGTTGCGGGCAAACAAGCGCGGCACGCCGTTCACCGCGGCCGGGCCGACGCTGAACAGGCGACCCGGTACGTGCACGGTCTCGCGCAGGGTGCCGGTCCACGGCATGTGCACGCGGTGATAGTCGCGCGGCGACAGATACACGGTGGCGTACAGGCCGTCGTTGTACGGCTTGGCGTCCTCGTCGCTGCCCAGCAGCTCGGCGGCGGTGAACGATTGGCCCTTGGCCTGGAAGATGCGGCCGGCCTCGATCTTCCCCAGCTGGCTGATGCGGCCGTCGGCCGGCATCACCAGGCTGCGCGGATCGGCATCGGCCACGCGCGCGCCCGGCTTCAGCGCACGGGTGAAGAACTGGTTGAAGGTCGCATAGCTGCGCGGGTCCGGGTTGGCTGCTTCGTCCAGGTTGACGTTGAACTTGCGGGTGACCGTGTCGATCAGCCAGCGCGACACGCGCGGATCGTCCGAGTACGCCAGCGAACGCGCCATCGAGGACAGCAGGCGGTGGGGCAGGGCATACGTCAGGGCGGTGGTGAGGCTCATGGGGCGGTTTTCTCGGTCAGCTTCTGCAGGTCGCGGGCGATGGCCGGCGCGTTGAACGGGGGGCGCACCAGGCCGGCAAGGCGGCCCTGCGGGTCGAGCACGGCCAGGCTGGCCGAATGCTCGACGGTGTAATCCTCGGGGTTCTCGTCAAAGTGCTTGCCCGGCACCTTCTGGAACACGAAGCCCAGCGAGGTGGCAAAGCGCTCCAGCGAAGGAATGTCGGCGGTGGCGGCCAGGGTGTCCTTGTGGAAGCCGTGCACGTACTCGCCCAGGCGGGTGGCGCTGTCGCGGTCCGGGTCGACCGAGATGAACAGCACGCGCGGGCGCAGGGTGTCAGGCAGGGCTTCCCACTGGTTCTGCGCGCCGGCCAGCTCGGCCAGGGTGGTGGGGCACACGTCCGGGCAGAAGGTGAAGCCCAGGAACACCAGGGTCCAGTGGCCCTTCAGTTCGCCCGGGATCAGGCGGGTGCCATCGGACTGGGCCAGGTTGAAATCGGGCAGCTCCCGCGGTTGCGGGTACAGGGTGATCGCTTCGGTGGCCGGGGCATTGGCCGGCGGCTTCGGCGCGAACACCTGCTGGGCGGCCAGCAGGCCGAGCCCCGCGGCCAGGGCGATCAGCAGGATGATGCCGGCATTGCGATTGAACATGAGGGCTCCCGCGCGAAATGGGCTCCATCATACCGGCTGCGGCCCGATCGTTTCCGCCGCAACGGATGCCGCCGCGGGCGCCAGCCCCTATAATCGGGGGCCACTTTGCCCGCAGTACCGCCATGACCGCTGAAACGGCCGCCGAACTCCACACGATCATCGATCTGATCCGCTACGGCACCAGCCGTTTCAACGAAGCCGGGCTGACCTTCGGTCACAGCTACGACAATGCGCTGGACGAGGCCACCCAGCTGGTGCTGCACAGCCTGCACCTGCCGCATGACCTCGGCCCGGCGTACGGCCAGGCGCGCCTGCTGCAGGCCGAGAAGCTGCGCGTGCTGGAGCTGTTCCAGCGCCGCATCGACGAACGCATCCCGGCGGCCTACCTGACCGGCGAGGCCTGGTTCGCCGGCCTGAGCTTCAAGAGCGACACGCGCGCCCTGGTGCCGCGCTCGCCGATCGCCGAACTGATCGAATGCGGCTTCGAGCCGTGGCTGGCCGGCCGCGATGTCCGCCGCGCGCTGGACCTGTGCACCGGTTCGGGCTGCATCGCCATCGCCATGGGCCACTACTACCCGAACTGGGAAGTGGATGGCGTCGACCTCAGTGACGACGCGCTGTCGCTGGCTGAAGAGAACAAGGAGCGCCTGCAGGCGCACAACGTCACCCTGATCAAGTCGGACCTGTTCAACGGCCTGACCGGCCGCCACTACGACCTGATCGTCACCAACCCGCCGTACGTCACCAACGACGAGACCGATGCCCTGCCGCAGGAATACTCCTTCGAGCCGGAAATGGGCCTGCGTGCGGGTGATGATGGCCTTGACCTGGTGCTGAAGATCCTGCGCGACGCGCCGCTGCACCTGAGCGAAGACGGCCTGCTGATCTGCGAAGTGGGTGAATCCGAGCAGCACCTGATCAAGCTGCTGCCGGAAGTCGACTTCGCCTGGATCGAGTTCAAGGTCGGCCAGATGGGCATCTTCGCGGTCGAGTGCCGCGAACTGATCGCCCACAGCGCGCGCATCACCGAACTGGCGGCGCAGCGCCCGTGAGCTCCAATTCGTTCGGCAAGCTGTTCACCGTCACCACGTTCGGCGAGTCGCACGGGCCAGCCATCGGCTGCGTGATCGATGGCTGCCCGCCGGGGCTGGCGCTGGACGCGGCCGAATTCGCCCACGACCTGCAGCGCCGCGCCACCGGCAAGAGCCGCCACACCTCGGCGCGTCGCGAGGCCGATGACGTCGAGATCCTGTCCGGCGTGTACGAGGGCCTGACCACCGGCACCCCGATCGCGCTGCTGATCCGCAACACCGACCAGCGCAGCAAGGACTACGCCAACATCGGCCAGCAGTTCCGGCCGGGTCATGCCGACTACAGCTACTGGCACAAGTACGGCATCCGTGACCCGCGCGGTGGCGGTCGTTCCTCGGCGCGCGAGACCACCATGCGCGTGGCCGCCGGCGTGGTCGCCAAGAAGTGGCTTGCCGAGCGCTTCGGCGTGACCGTGCGTGGCTACCTGTCGCAGCTGGGCGACATCACGCCGGCCGGCTTCGACTGGTCGGCGGTGGAAGACAATCCGTTCTTCTGGCCGCACGCCGCACAGGTGCCCGAGCTGGAGGCGTACATGGATGCGCTGCGCAAGTCCGGTGATTCGGTCGGTGCGCGCGTGGACGTGGTGGCCGACAACGTGCCGCCGGGCTGGGGCGAGCCGATCTACGGCAAGCTCGATGGTGAACTGGCCGCGGCGTTGATGAGCATCAATGCCGTGAAGGGCGTGGAGATCGGCGATGGCTTTGCCAGTGCTGCGCAGAAGGGCACCGAACACCGTGACCTGCTGACCCCGCAGGGCTTCGCCAGCAACCATGCCGGCGGCATCCTCGGTGGCATCTCCACCGGTCAGCCGGTAGTTGCGTCCATTGCGCTGAAGCCCACCTCCAGCCTGCGCCTGCCGGGCCCGTCGCTGGATACGGCCGGCAACGTGGTCGAAGTGGTCACCACCGGCCGTCACGACCCCTGCGTCGGCATCCGCGCCACCCCGATCGCCGAGGCGATGATGGCGATGGTGCTGATGGACCAGGCGCTGCGCCATCGCGCGCAGTGCGGCGATGTGGGCACGATCACGCCACGCATTCCCGGGCAGATCGATGGCTGACACGCGGCCGACGGTGTGGGTGAGCCAGCCCCTGATCGACGCGGCCATCGCGCCGTTGCGCGATCGCGTGCAGCTGCTGGCCACCGAAACCGTCACCGCCTGGTCGCCGCAGCAGATCGCCGAGCGCCTGGCCTCGGTCGACGGCGCGATCATCACCCTCAACGAGCGCATCGGCGCGGCCCAGCTGGCAGACGCCACGCAGTTGCAGGTGATCGCCAATGTCGGCGTCGGCTACAACAACCTGGATGTCGACGCGCTCAGTGCGGCCGGCATCCTCGCCAGCAACACGCCGGACGTCCTCACCGAGACCACGGCCGACCTCGGTTTCGCCCTGCTGATGGCCACCGCGCGCCGCATCACCGAATCGGAGCGCTGGCTGCGCGAGGGCAAGTGGGGGCAATGGTCGTTCCAGACCATGCTCGGTGCCGACATCCATGGCAGCACGCTGGGCATCCTCGGCATGGGCCGCATCGGCCAGGGCATCGCCCGCCGTGGTGCGCACGGTTTCGGCATGAAGGTGCTGTACCACAACCGTTCGCGCCTGCCGGCCGAGACCGAAGCCGTGCTCGGTGCGACCTACGTGGACCTGGACACGCTGCTGGCGCAGTCCGACCACCTGGTCACCGTGCTGCCCTACACCCCGGCCTCGCACCACATCATCGATGCGGCGGCACTGTCGAGGATGAAGCCGTCGGCCACGCTGGTGAACATTGCCCGTGGCGGCATCGTGGACGAGCTGGCGCTGGCCGATGCGCTGGCCAACGGCCGCCTTGCTGCCGCCGGTCTGGACGTCTACGAGGGCGAACCGACGGTGCGCCCTGAACTGCTGGCGCTGCGCAACGTGGTGCTGACCCCGCACATCGGCAGCGCCTCGCTGGCCACGCGCACGGCGATGGTGCAGCTGGCCGTGGACAACCTGCTTGCCGGCCTCGGCCTGGCCGGCGACGCGGCGCACATGCCGAGCGCGATCAACGCAGACGCGGCCCTGGCTGCGCGCGTGATCCTGGGCAAAAAAGCCGGCAAACGATAGGGAACCTTCGCGCGTCCCGCTTGAGAAGGTTCCCCGAACCCAGCTGTCGTGCACGATTTTCCCCTTCCCGTTTCCGTGAGAGTTCCCCCATGAGCAATGCACAGCGCAGTTTTCACGTCGCCATCGTCGGCGCCACCGGTGCGGTCGGCGAAACCATGCTGGCCATCCTGGCCGAGCGCGGTTTTCCGGTCGGCACCCTGAGCCTGCTCGCCTCCGAGCGTTCGGCCGGTGGCGAGGTCGAGTTCAACGGCCAGAAGATCAAGATCCAGGACCTGGCCACGTTCGATCCGAGCGGTGTTGAGATCGCCCTGTTCTCGGCCGGCGGCAGCGTGTCGAAGGAGTACGCGCCGAAGTTCGCCGCTGTCGGTGCGGTGGTGATCGACAACTCCTCGGCCTTCCGTTACGACGATGACGTGCCGCTGGTGGTGTCCGAGGTCAACCCGGACCAGGTCGGCAACCGACCGCGCGGCATCATCGCCAACCCGAACTGCTCGACCATGCAGATGCTGGTGGCGCTGGCGCCGCTGCACCGCAAGTACGGCATCGAGCGCATCAACGTCTCCACCTACCAGTCGGTGTCCGGCGGCGGCCGTTCGGCGATGGAAGAGCTGGGCAAGCAGACCGGCCAGCTGCTGAGCTTCCAGGAGATCGATCCGCAGCGCTTCCCGGTGCAGATCGCTTTCAACCTGATCCCGCACATCGACGACTTCCAGGACAACGGCTTCACCAAGGAAGAGATGAAGCTGGTCTGGGAAACCCGAAAGATCCTCGGTGACGAGAGCATCCTGGTGAACCCGACCGCCGTGCGCGTGCCGGTGTTCTACGGTCACTCCGAATCGGTGGCGATCGAGACCCGCGACAAGGTGACCGTGGCCGAAGCGCGCGCGCTGCTGGAACAGTCGCCGGGCGTGGAAGTGGTGGACCGCCATGAAGCCGGTGGCTACCCGACCCCGGTCACCCACGCCTCGGGCACCGATGCGGTGTACGTCGGCCGCATCCGTGAAGACCTGTCGCACCCGCGCGGCCTGAATCTGTGGATCGTGTCGGACAACGTGCGCAAGGGCGCTGCCCTGAACGCCGTGCAGCTGGCCGAGCTGGTCGCCGCCGAACAGCGATGATGGAGAGGCCGGGCATTGCCCGGCCTTTTCCGTAGAGCCGAGCCCACGCTCGGCTCAGGCCATGCAGCCCAGCATGGGCTCGCCTCTACATGGGTGCGGACCGTGGTCCGCACGCTTTATAGTGTCGCCCATGAATAAACGGGCCAGGGGCGCAAAGCGCCCGCTCCTCTATCTTTCCACCGCGCTGCTGGCCCTGGCCAGCAGTTCGGCACTCGCACTGGGCCTGGGTGACATCCGTGTCCTGTCCAAGCCGGGGCAGCCCTTGCTGGCCGAAATCCCGGTGGTCTCGGCCGACCCGTCCGAGCTGGAGAACCTGCGCGTCGCGCTGGCCTCACCGGTCACCTTCGAACGCGTCGGCCTGCAGCGGCCGACCGGGTTGGTCAGCGAGCTGCAGTTCGAACTGACCCGCGATGCGCAGGGCAGGGCCGTGGTGCGGGTGACCTCGCAGGCGCCGGTCGAGACCCCGTCGCTGAGCTTCCTGATCGAAGCCGACTGGGGCCAGGGCCGCCTGGTGCGCGAGTACTCGGCACTGGTCGATGCACCGTCCAGCGCGCTGGCCGTCACCGAGCCGGAGATCGTGGCGCCGGCCGGCACACTGTCCAATACCATCGCCCGCGAGCCGGCGCCTGCACCTGCTGCAGCGATGCCCGATGCACCGCCACGGGCACCTGCCGCGACAGCCGCGGCGGCTCCATCACGGCCGCGTGCGGAGCCTGCACCGGTTGCGGCAGCGCCGGCCGACGGCAGCATCACCGTGCAGCGCGGTCAGACCCTGTCGCAGATCGCCAGTGCGGTGGCGCGAGGTAACCAGGTCAGCCGCGATCGCGCGATGATTGCCCTGTTGCGCGCCAATCCCGAAGCCTTCATCCGTGGCAACGTCAATCTGCTCAAGCAGGGCGCCGTGCTGCGCATGCCGGACCGCGATGCGCTTGCTGCAGTCGACGCCGCCGAGGCCGCTGCGCTGGTAAGCGAGCATGCCGCGCAATGGCGGCAGGCGCGTACCGTGCCGCAACCGGCGGGTACGGTCGCACCGGTTGCCAGGGCGGCGTCCACCGCCGATACCTCCCCGGCTGCGGCCAACGGGGCACGACTTGAGATCGCTCCGGCGCTGGCGTCCGACGCCGCGCGCGCGGGCACAACCACCGGCACCGCTGCCGGCAGCGAGGGTGACATGCTGGGCAACGAACAACTGCGCCAGGCGCGTGAGGACATCGCCACCCGTGATGCCGAAATCGGTGAACTGAAGCAGCGCGTGGCCGATCTGGAAAAGCTGAAGGAGCAGCAGCAGTCGTTGATCGCGATGAAGGACAACGACCTGGCTGCGGCGCAGCAGCGCCTGGCACAGGCACCGGGCGCCCGCGATGCCGCGACGCCGTGGTACTGGCTGGGCCTGCCGGTGCTGCTGCTGGCGGCGGGGGCGGCCTGGTTGCTGCGCCGTCGCAAGCCTTCGCCGCTGCCACCGCTGCGTGAAGAGGATGATGCCGCTGGCCTGGCCGCTGCGGTACCGGCAGGGGCCGCACTGGATACGCTGGCGGAGCAGTCCTCGTGGTCCTCGGCGGTGGCCGATGGCGGCCGCCAGGAGCCGGCGATGCCGCCCTGGACGAGTGAGCACGAGGTCCATGCCGACGCTCCGTCCGAGCCGGTCGACGCGCATGCGGTGCAGGCCGAGTGGCAGGCCGGCACGCTGCACGACGAGGAGGCCGTGGCATTGCCGGAGGCGGTGACCGATCTGCCGCGCTGGGACGAGCCCACGACTGCACACGATGACGTTGCCGTGGTGCCGGAACCGGATGAGCCGGCCGCACCGGAGGCTCCGGCCGAAGTAGCGGTGCCGGACTACGCGCTGCATGCCGAACAGCAGCCGCAGTTCCGCGGCGTGTTCGATCTGCCGGCCGAAGCGCATCAGAGCGAGCCCCCGGTGGATGCCAATCATCATGACGGGATCGGCAGTATCGGCACGCAGCATGCCGAGCAGGACGCTTCGGGTGCGACTGCGGCAGCCGGCGATGCTGGCTGGCCACTGCGTGCCGGCCAGGAGCGCCTGGAGCTGGCCATTGCCTACCTTGACCTGGGCGACGCGCAGACCGCGCGCACCCTGCTGCTGGAGGTCGCCGAAGGCGGCGATCCGCACAGCCAGGCCCAGGCCCGCGAACTGCTCGCCCGCCTGCCGTGACCGAACCTGCCGACAAGGACCTTGCCATGAGCCGCGAGCGCCGCATCGACTACGTTGAATTCGCCTCCAGCGACCCGGCCGCCAGCCGTGCCTTCTTCGAGAAGGTGTTCGGCTGGTCGTTCGTCGACTATGGCAGCGACTACACCGCTTTCGACGACGGCCGCCTGCAGGGAGGCTTCTTCCGCGGCCAGCCACAGCGGGCCAGCGACAGCGGTGCACCGCTGCTGGTGCTGTATGCCGACGCGCTGGCACCGGTCGAGGCATCGGTACGCGCCGCCGGCGGCGAGATCGTGCGCGCCGTGTTCTCTTTCCCCGGGGGCAGCCGCTTCCAGTTCGTCGAGCCCGGTGGCAACGAACTGGCGGTCTGGTCCGAACGCGATCCGGCGTGAGCGCCGCCCCACACGCAACATCGAGGTAGCACATGCGTTACGCGCTTGGCGTCGAGTACGACGGCAGCGATTTCAGGGGCTGGCAGAACCTGGGCGAGGGTGGCCCCAGCGTGCAGGCCAGCCTTGAGCAGGCCCTGTCTTCGGTGGCCGATGCGCCGCTGCAGGTGGTCTGCGCCGGCCGCACCGATGCCGGCGTGCACGGCCAGTGCCAGGTCGTGCATTTCGACACCGACGTGGTGCGCGACCCGCGCGCCTGGATGCTGGGCACCACCACCCGCCTGCCGCGCTCGATCGCGGTGCGCTGGTGCGTGCCGGTGGCTGATGATTTCCATGCCCGCTTCTCGGCACGCGCGCGGCGTTACCGCTACCGCCTGCTCAACCGCGAGGTGCGGCCGGCGCTGGGCCGTCAGACCCTGAGCTGGGAGCGCCGCGCGCTTGACGAAACCCTGATGCATGCCGCGGGCCAGGCCCTGCTCGGTGAGAACGACTTCAGCGCGTTCCGCTCGGTGCAGTGCCAGGCCCTGCATGCGCGGCGTGAACTGCAGTCGCTGCAGGTCAGCCGAGAGGGTGAAGTGATCGAAGTCGCTGTGCGCGGCAATGCATTCCTTCATCACATGGTCCGCAATATCGTCGGATCGTTGATCCTGGTGGGCAGCGGCGAGAAGCCGGTGGAATGGATCGCCGAACTGCTGGCAGGGCGCGATCGCACCGTAGCCGGTCCCACCGCACCGCCGCAGGGCCTGGTGTTCCTTGGGCCCCTGTACCCCGACAACTGGCATCTGCCCGCCGAGGTCACGCTATGAGCCGCTCCTACTACCGTACGCGCATCAAGTTCTGTGGAATGACCCGTGCCGGCGACGTCCGCCTGGCCGGCGAGCTGGGCGTGGACGCGGTGGGTTTCATTTTTGCCCGGGAGAGCAGCCGCCGTGTGGCTCCGGCCGAGGCGCGTGCGATGCGCCAGGCGATCGCGCCGATGGTCGACGTGGTGGCGCTGTTCCGCAACAACAGCAGGGAAGAGGTGCGCGAGGTACTGCGCACGGTACGGCCGACCCTGTTGCAGTTCCACGGCGAGGAAGACGAGAGCTTCTGCCGCAGCTTCAACATGCCGTACCTGAAAGCGATCGCCATGGGCGGGCGTGAGGAGATCAACGCCCGCACCCTGCAGCTGCGCTATCCCAGCGCCGCTGGCTTCCTGTTCGACAGCCATGCGCCCGGCGGCGGTGGCGGCACCGGCGTGGCCTTCGACTGGGGCCGGATCCCGACCGGCCTGCATCGCCCGTTCCTGCTGGCCGGTGGCCTGAACCCGGACAACGTCTACGACGCGGTGCTGGCCACCCTGCCGTGGGGCGTGGATGTCTCAAGCGGCATCGAGCTGGAACCGGGCATCAAGGATGGCTACAAGATGCGCACCTTCGTCGAGGAAGTGCGCCGCGCGGACTGCACGGTTCTGGAGTGATCGGCGTCACCGTTTATCGCAATCTGCATCTGGATTTGAGCCTGCACGTATTCTTCACATAGGATGGAACCAAGCGCGCCTGCCATGAAGGCTGGCGCGGGGATCACCGGGACGCGCTCTGCGCGTTCCGAACGGGCGATCGCCGCCCACAGCCCAGGAAGGCAAGCGATGCAGGAATTCTTCAGCGTTGTGTTCGGTTTCCCGACCCTGCCGTACAGCATCGTGCTGGCGGTATCGCTGATCTATTGGGGGCTCGCCGCATTCGGCCTGGTCGACGATGGCTTCGGCGATCTTGGCGCCGATGGCGCCCTGGACGGCGGCAACGATCTCAGCGGCCTGTCGGCCCTGCTGCAGCGCTTCGGCCTGGGGGGAGTGCCAGTCATGGTCGTGGTCACGCTGTTGGGCTTCTTCGGCTGGGCGCTGACCTATTTCATCCATCTTTTCGTGCTGTTGCCGTTGCCGGACCTGTTGCGCTGGACGGCCGGCGCGGTCGTGGCCGTGCTGGCTCCGCTGCCTGCCGTACCGGTCACCGCGCTGCTGCTGCACCCCATCCGGCGGTTCCTGCTGCGCCTGCGGCCGGTGGCCCAGGCCTCGTTGCTGGGGCGCATCGGTGTGGTCGCCTCGCCGAAAGTGGATGCCCGCAGCGGCCACGCCACGTTCGATGACGGTGGTGCCGGGCTGGTGCTGCAGGTGCGCAGCGACATCGAACTGCAGCGAGGCGAGCGCATCGTGCTGGTCGAGCACGTGGCCGACCAACACCATTACCGGGTAGTCCGCGCCGACGCGGTCGCCCTCGATTTCCAGGACAACCTGCTTCCGGGCAACAAGGAGAATCACTGATGACGTTGGCAACCATGGCACCCTTCCTGATCGGCGTGGCCGTTCTGCTGGTGGCGCTGCTCGGCCTGGCCGGGCTGTTCAAGGCCTTCTACCGCAAGGTCGACCAGGGCGTGGCCCTGATCGTCAACGACATGAGCTCCACGCCCAAGGTGCATTTCACCGGTGCCCTGATCATCCCGGTGCTGTACCGCGCCGAGTTGATGCGGATCAGCCTGATCACCCTGCAGATCGACCGCCGCGGCAAGGAGGGCCTGATCTGCCGCGACAACATGCGTGCCGACATCGCCGTGGCCTTCTACCTGCGGGTCAATGAAACCCAGGCCGATGTGCTGCGCGTGGCCAAGGCCATCGGTGCGGACCGCGCGTCGGACAAGCATGCCGTCGACGAGCTGTTCAACGCCAAGTTCTCCGAGGCACTGAAGACCGTCGGCAAGAAGTTCGACTTCACCGAACTGTTCGAGAAGCGCCAGGAGTTCCGCGACGAGATCATCGCGGTCATCGGCAATGACCTGAACGGGTATGTGCTGGAAGACGTGGCGATCGATTACCTGGAACAGACGCCGAAGTCGCTGCTGGACCAGTTCAACATCCTCGACGCGCAGGGCATCCGCAAGATCACCGAACTGACCGCCGCGCAGAACGTGGTGACCAACGAGCTGGAGCAGAACGAGAAGCTCGCCATCACCAAGAAGAACGTGGAGGCGCGTGAGGCGCTGCTGGCGCTGGAACGCCAGCAGGCCGAGGCCGAGGCACGCCAGAAGCGCGAGATCGAGACCATCCGCGCGCGCGAGGAGGCCGAGACCGCCAAGGTGCAGGAAGAGCAGCGCCAGCTGTCCGAGAATGCACGCATCGAAGCACAGCAGCTGATCGAGATCCGTGACCAGAACCGCCTGCGCGAAGTGGAAGTGGCCGAGCAGAACCGCCAGCGTGCCGTGGCCATCGAGGCCGAGCGCGTGGAGCGCGCACGCCAGCTGGAGCAGGTCACCACCGACCGCGAAGTGCAGCTGCAGGGTGTGGAGCGCGACAAGGTGGTCGAGCAGGGCAAGATGGACGTGGCCAACATCACCCGCGAACGCATCTCCATCGACAAGACCGTGGCCCAGGAAGAGGAGCGCATCAAGGAAGTGCGCGAGGTTTCCGAAGCCGACCGCCAGAAGCAGGTGCTGATCCTGGAAGCCGAAGCCAAGGCACAGGAAGCGCTGGTGCGCGAGGTGAAGGAAGCGCAGGCACGCGAAACCGCGTCCAAGCACCGTGCCGTTGAACTGACCACCCTGGCCCAGGCCGAGCACGAAGCGGCCGGCAAGCAGGCCGAGGCCAAGCGCCTGCTGGCCGATGCGCTGCGTGCCGAACAGGCCGCGCCGGGCCTGGCCGAAGCGCAGGTGCGTGAAGCCTCCGCGCTGGCCATCGAGAAGGTCGGCATCGCCGAAGCCCGCGTGATCGAGGCCAAGGCCGAAGCCAGCCTGAAGCAGGGCAGCAACGAGGCCCGTGTGCTGGCCGAGACGCTGCAGGCCCAGGCCCAGGGCGAAGAGAAGATGGGCCTGGCCCGTGCCACCGCCACCGAGTCGCTGGGCAATGCCGAGGCGGGCGTGGTGCAGAAGAAGCTGCTGGCCGAGGCCGAAGGCCTGGTGCGCAAGTTCGAGGCCATCGCTTCGCTGAGCGACCAGGCACGCGGCCATGAAGAGTTCCGCATGATGCTGGACAACAGCCTGAAGCAGGCGCTGGCCTCGATCGAAGCCGGCAAGGAAGTGTCGCGCGAGAACGCCAACGTCATCGCCAGCGCGCTGCGCAATGCCGACATCGACCTGGTCGGCGGCGACGGCGGCATGTTCGAGAACCTGGTCAAGGCGGTGTCACTGGGCAAGTCGATCGAAGGCTTCGCCGGCAAGAGCCCGATCGTGCAGGAGCTGATGCAGCGCTACCTGGGCGTGGCCGTGGCCGAACCGGCACCGCGGCAGATTGCCGACGAAGCCGACGCCGTGCCGACCGTGTCGGCTGCCGTGCTCGACAGCGCCCGTTGATGCACCTGGCGGTGGCCATGACGGCCACCGCCGGCCTGCGCCGGCCGCATCGACGGCCGGCCGCCCGTGACCCGGAAGCCTGCTGATGTCTGAAACCCAATCGACCGCCGAATCCACTGTGCCGGAGGCCGGCGGCAGCACCGTCGACCAGGCCGTCGCCCAGGGCGGTGCCTACGAAGTCCTGCGCCGCCGCCTCGGCGAGCAGGGCCAGCGCCTGCAGGCCCTGGCCGAGACCCTCAACCGCCAGCGTCTGTCCGAATTCGGTGACAGCCGCCTGGAGGTGATCGGCCGCTTCCGCATCCGCAGCGAGAACAACTGCGTCGGCCGCGACATCGTGCAGGTGGGCCCGGACCGCCTGCTGTTCGGCTACAACGTGTTCATCGGGCTCAAGACCCAGACCCGCATCGAGGATGTGTTCGGCCTGTACCGGCTGGTGCAGGGGGCCGACGGCTACGACGTCGCTGCGCTGGAGCTGAAGGGCAGTTTCCTGGACCAGCCCGGTTTCGTGCACGACTTCAACGAGCTGTACGCCTACTACAAGCATGCACGCCTGCTGCAGTTGATCGTGGTGGGCGACAAGCTGCTGGCCTCGTTCCAGATCGGCGAGCGCAGCAGCGACGTGCGCGTGTTCCGCTGGGCGCTGTCGCGCGAAGGCGAGTTGACCTACCTCGACGCGCGCGGCGAACGCGATATCGCACTGCCGCCACCGTTCGATTTCGAATGGACCAGGGCCACCCGCGACCTCGCGGTCAACGGCCGCCATTCGCACCTGAACATCCTCGACACCCTGTTCGTGGAAACCACCGGTGGCGACCTGACCATCAAGGTCGAGAACAACACCGAGACCGGACAGGGCATCTACAGCGAACCGGTGGAAGACAGCACCCAGTCGCTGGACGACGCCCAGTTCGAGTTCGCCCGCGTCGGCTCGCTGCTGCTGCTGAAGGTGCTGCCCTATCGCGAAACCGTCTGGCGCGGGCTTATCTACAACACGCTCACCGGCGACATCGTGCGCAACGATGCGATCGTGCAGGCCTGCGTGCAGCTGCCCGAAGACCACGGCGTGATCTTCCCGGGCGGCTACTACCTGCAGGGCGGCGAGCACAAGGCGTTCGACGCCTCGATGGCCGGCATGCAGTTCAAGCGCAGCATCCGTTCGCCCAATGGCGAGGACGTGCTGTACATCTTCTACGAGCGCGAGGGCGGGCGCTCGGCGCTGTTCGTCTACAACACCATCCAGCGCGTGCTGCAGAACCCGGTGTTCGGCCACGGCTATGCGTTCATGCAGGATGGGCGCATGGTGCTGTTCCATGCCGAGGGCACCGAGCCCACGCGCATCCACCCGATGCAGGTCTGGCAGACGCCGTTCAGCAGCGACGAGTTCGCCGCCAGCCGTCCGCCCGGCAACACCTTCATGGGCCGCATCGGCAATGCCGAGCTGGTGCGCGGCATCTCCAACCTGTTCAACCTGGCCCGCGAGATCGACGGCCAGGATGTCTCGGTGCAGCGCTACCAGCGGCTGGTGGCCGATACCCGCCGCCTGTTCGATGCCCACCACTGGCTGGGCGACGAGGCCTGCGACGGCGCCGAAGCACTGCTGCGGCAGATCAGCGCCACCGGCGAATCGGTGTTGGACGAATACGAGAAGGTCCAATCCATCCGCGAGCAGTCGGCGCAGGCAATGGTCGAGGCGGAGGCCAGCTTCAAGGCTCTGCTGGGCCGGCTGCAGCCCCAGAACTGGAACGAGGTGCAGGCCTTCGTCGAGGCACTGAACGAGATCACCGCGCTACGCGGGCGCCTGCTGACCATCCGTGAGCTGCGCTACATCGACACCGCGCGCATCGAAGCGATGGCCGCCGAGCTGGTACAGGCGCAGGACCGCGTTGGTGGCGCCACCGGCGAATTCCTCGCTGGTGATGCCGCGCTGGCGCCGCTGGGCAGCCGCCTGCAGGCGCTGGACGAGGCTGCGCAGCAGGCCGGCAGTGCGCGCCAGCTGGACGAGCAGCTGGACGGCATGCGTGGCATGGCCGCCGACCTGGACATGCTGTCCGAACTGATGGCCGGGCTGAAGGTGGACGATGCCACCGCGCGTACCCGCGTGGTTGAATCCATTTCCGCGCTGTACGGGCGCCTGAACCAGGCGCGTACCCGCGCCGAACAGCGCCGCCGCACCCTCGGTTCGGCCGAGGCGGTGGCCCAGTTCGCCGCCCAGTTCGCGTTGTTCTCGCAGTCGATCACCAGCGCGCTGGCGATGGCCCATGATCCGGAAAAGGCCGACGAACAGCTGTCGCGCCTGCTGGTGCAGCTGGAAGAACTGGAAAGCCAGTTCGGCGAGCACGAGCAGTTCCTCGGCGACATCCTCAGCAAGCGCGAGGAACTGGTCGAGGCCTTCGAGACGCACAAGCAGGCGTTGCTGGACGACCGCCAGCGCAAAGCGCGCTCGGTACTGGACGCGGCCAACCGCATCCTTGATGGCCTGGCCAAGCGCACCGAGCGTTTCGCCACCGCCGATGAACTCAATGCGTTCTTCGCCGGTGACCCGCTGATCCTCAAGCTGCGCGAACTGGCCGAGCGCCTGCGCGCGCTGCGCGACAACGTCAAGGCCGATGACATCGAGGCGCGCCTGAAGGCCGTGCGCGACCAGGCCGTGCGCCAGCTGCGCGACCGCAGCGACCTGTACGAAGCCGGTGGCAACGTGGTCCGGCTGGGGCCGCGCCACCGCTTCAGCGTCAACACCCAGGCCCTGGACCTGACCCTCTTGCCGCGCGGCGACACGCTGGCCATCCACCTGACCGGCACCGACTTCCTGGAAACCCTGCACGACCCGGAGCTGGAGGCACTCAAGCCGTTCTGGCCGGTGACGCTGGATTCGGAATCCGAGGCGATCTATCGCGGCGAATACCTGGCCGGCAGCCTGCTGCTGGCCGCGCAGCAGGGCCACGATGGGCTGGACCTGGCGCAGCTGCAGCACGATGTCGCCACGCCTGAAGCACTGGACCGGCGCGTTCGTGCGTTCGCCGCACCGCGCTACCGCGAAGGCTACGAGCGTGGCATCCACGATCACGACGCCGCGTTGATCCTGCGCGCGCTGCTGCCCTTGCAGCAGTCCGCGGGCACGTTGCGCCATGCGCCGCGGGTGCGCGCGCTGGCCCTGCTGTTCTGGGCGGCCCAGCAGCGCGAAGAAGCGGTGCTGCAGTGGCCCAGCCGGCAGGCCGGTGCGGAAACCATCGACCGCCTGTTCGGCTCCGACGAAGGACGTGTCGCCCTGCGCGCGGAAATGGCGGTGGCACTGAGCGCGTTCGCGCAGGCGCAGTCGCTGCCTTTCGACGATGAAGCCGCCGACGCGGCAGCGGCCTATCTGGGCGAAGAACTGGTCAACGGCGAACCGGTGTTCAGCACCAGCAAGCATGCCCAGGCCCTGCTGGAGGCCCTGGCACAGCAGTTGGACCAGGTCGGGCAGCGTGAAGCACTGGAGCGCGCCCTGCAGCGGGCGCAGGATCCGCTGGCCGCGCGCTGGGCGCTGGCTGGTCAATGGCTGCGCGCGCTGGCCGGGCTGCCGGCACAGGCCGTGCATGCCGGGTATGCCGACGAGGCGGCCGCGCTGCTGCTGGTGCAGCGCCAGCTGCGCACGCGGGGCAGCGACGCACCGCTGCGCGTGGAGGTGAACGGCCTGCTGGGAGAACATCCGCGCATCCACAACGGTACGCTATCGTTGTCGCTGGACGATTTCCTGTCACGCCTGCAGCACCACCTGAAGCGCTTCGTACCGGATTTCCACGCATATCAAGCGGTGCGCCAGAGCATCATCGCCCGTGAGCGGCAGACACTGCGCCTGTCCGAATTCAAGGCACGGCCGTTGTCTTCGTTCGTGCGCAACAAGCTGATCAACGATGTCTATCTGGGCGTGATCGGTGACAACCTGGCCAAGCAGATGGGCACGGTGGGCGAGAACAAGCGCAGCGACCTTATGGGCCTGCTGATGATGATTTCGCCGCCGGGCTACGGCAAGACCACGCTGATGGAATACGTGGCCCACCGGCTGGGCCTGGTCTTCATGAAGATCAACGGCCCGGCGCTGGGTCACGAGGTGCGTTCGCTGGACCCGGAACAGGCACCGGACGCGACCTCGCGCCAGGAGCTTGAAAAGCTCAACCTGGCGCTGGAGATGGGCAACAACACCATGCTGTATGTCGATGACATCCAGCACACCCATCCCGAGTTCCTGCAGAAGTTCATTTCGCTGTGCGACGGCACCCGACGCATCGAAGGCGTGTGGCGTGGCCGCACCCGCACCTATGACATGCGTGGCAAGAAGTTCTGCGTGGTCATGGCCGGCAACCCGTACACCGAGTCCGGCGAGGTGTTCAAGATTCCGGACATGCTGGCCAACCGTGCCGACATCTACAATCTCGGCGACGTGCTGGGGGGCATGGAAGCGGCGTTCACCCTCAGCTACATCGAAAACAGCCTGACCTCCAACCCGGTACTGGCGCCGCTGGCCACGCGGGACATGGCCGACCTGTATGTGCTGGTCGATCGTGCAATGGGCAAGGACGTGTCCACCAACGGCCTCAGCCATGCCTACAGCAGCGCCGAAATCAACGAAATCACCGCTACGCTGCAGCGCATGCTGCGCGTTCGCGACGTGGTCTACCGGGTCAACCAGCAGTACATCGCCAGTGCCGCACAGGACGACCGCTACCGCACCGAGCCGCCGTTCCGGCTGCAGGGCAGCTACCGCAACATGAACAAGCTGGCCGAGAAGATCTCGCCGGTGATGAACGAGGACGAGCTGCAGCAGCTGATCTCCGACCACTACCTGGGCGAGGCGCAGCTGCTCACCACCGGCGCTGAGGAAAACCTGCTGAAGCTGGCCGAACTGCGCGGCGTGCTGGATGAGGTGCAGTCGCGGCGCTGGGCACAGATCAAGCGCGATTTCCTGCGCAACAAGGCCATGGGGGCCGACGACAGCGATGTCGGTGGACGCGTGGTCGCACAGTTGGCAGACATCGCCAGCGCGTTGCAGCTGCCGCCGCCGGCGCCCGAAGTGGCCCCTGCTGCCGTCGCCGAGCCCGCGCCGTGGCCGGCATTGCTGGAGGCCCTGCAGCGCTTGTCCGAAACACGCTCCGTGCCCGCTTCGCCGGTACCGGCCGCGGTCGCCCACAGCGCGCCGGCCACGCCGCTGGCCGAAGACCTGCAGGCCGGGTTGGCGCCTCTGGTTGAACTGCTGGTGGCATCACAGGCGCAGCAGGCACAGGTGTCGCAGACCCTGGCGGCGTTCGCCGGTTGGGCGCGACAGCAGGTCGAGCGCGGTGGCCCCAGTGCGGTGCCGCAGCGTGCGCGCGTGCGACGCGCCACGACGCCGGAAGAACGTGCACTGGATGAAGCGCTGATGCGTCACTTCTACGGCGAGTCGCTGCCGCCGGAAGACACGGAAGGCACCGTAGCGACGGCACCGCAGCCGCCCCCGCTGCCGTGACCGCGCGGACGCCACTGCCATCGCCGATGCTGCCGGATGCCGCTGATGTCGTTGTGCTGGCCGAGTACGGTGCGCCGCTGCTGCAGGCACTTGCCCAGCGCGCCGCACCCTTGCCGCCGGTTGCAGGCGAAGGCCTGGTGGCGGCGCTGGCGCGCATCGCGCTGGCGCTGCAGGTCGCGAATCCTGCGCAGATCCGCCGACAGGAAGGCTGGTGGGGGCGCCTGCTTGGACGCGATGTCGACCGCGAGGCGGAAGGGCGTGCGCTGCAGTCGCAGCTGGGCGTGCTGGCGCTGCAGGCGCGCGAACAGGCCCAGCACCTGCAACAGCACCAGCAGGCGCGGGCCCTGGCCATCGCCGAGCATGCAGAGGCGGCCACGGCATTGGACGCCTGGGCCGAACGGGGCGCTTCACGGCTGGCGCAGTGCGACGCGGCCGGCGCGGCCGCGCTGTCGCAACGGCTGGACCACCTGCGTCGGCTGGCCGCGCTGCATCGCGTCGAGGCCGCCCAGTGGCAGCTGCTGCAGGAGCAGGACACGGTGCTGCTGCAACGCTTCGCGCGCATCCATGATGTCCTGCTGCCGGCCTGGCGACAGGCCGCACTGGCGGAGCAGACCGCTGCAGGCGCTGCATTGGCGGGAAAGGCCGCCACGCTGCATGCCCGGATCGAAGACGAGGTTGCGGCGGCTCAGGCTAGACTGCCGTGAGCCGGCCGCCGCTGCCGCTTACCCAACCGCAAGGAGACTGCCCGATGACCCAGGACAGCCAGACCCCCGGTGCCCTCGTGCCCGGCACGACCACCGCCGCTCCGCTCGACGAGGGCGCATTGCAGGCACTGGGCCTGGTCCGCGAGGATCTGCCGCGCATTGCCGAGATCCGCCTCGAGCTGGACGATCTTCGCCCGGGCAACCTGCAGGTCTTCGGCCGCGAGGCGGCCACGCGTACTGCAGCGTTCTCCAGCCAGTTGCTGGACCAGGTGCGCAACCGCGACCTCGATGCCAGTGGCGACAAGCTGGGTGAAGTGGTGCGCATCGCCCGCAGCCTGAAACTGGAGGGTTTTGCCCAGCGTTCGAAGGTGCCGGTGATCGGCGGCCTGATCGATCGCCTGCGGGTGTCCAAGGGCGAGCTGGTGCAGAAGTTCAGCGACACCAATGCGCAGATCGAACAGCTGATGGGCGACGTCGGTGTGCAACAGGCGTTGATGGGCAAGCGCGTCGCCGAGTTCGACCGCATGCACGAAATCGTCCGCGAAGAACGTCACGCGCTGGGCCTGTATGCCGCCGCCGGCAAGCAGCGCCTGGCCGAACTGCGGGCCGAGCAGGTGGCGGGGCAGGGCAGCGACGACCCGCAGCAGCGCATCCGCCAGGGCGAGATCGACAACGCGATCCGGCTGATCGAGAAGCGCGTGTCCGACCTGCAGCTGATGCAGCATGCCGCCGACCAGTCGCTGCCGATGATCCGCCTGATCCAGGCCAATGCGTTGCAGCTGATCGAGAAGTTCAACACCGTCCGCGACATCACCATTCCGTCGTGGAAGCGCCAGTTCGCGATCCAGCTGTCACTGGGCGAGCAGAAGGCCGTGGTCGAGCTGTCCACCGCGATCGACGATGCCACCAACGAACTGATGCGCCGCAACGCCGACCTGCTGCGTCAGGCCTCGGTGGATACCGCACGCAGCAACCAGCGCGGCGTGATCGACGTGGCCACCCTGCGCCACGTGCACGACCAGCTGATCGCCACGGTCGAGGAAGTGCGCAGCATCCATCGCGAAGGCATGCAGCAGCGTCAGCAGGCCGAAGTCGAGCTGTCGCGCCTGCGCGACGACCTGCAGCAGCGCCTGGCCGCCCCGACCGCCAGCTGAAAAAAGGGGCGGAGGGGATCAAGGCGCAAGTGGCACAAACGACTTGATCCCCCCGTCCCTGCTTCGTTGTCAGCGCAGTTGCTGGCTCGCCCAGTCCGCCAGTGCTTCCACGCGCGGATTGGCCGGGCCATCCGGCCATGCCAGTACCCAGAAGCCGCCGGTGGCGGCAAAGCCCCAGGGGGCGACCAGGCGGCCTGCCGCCAGGTCTTCGGCCACCAGCGGCTCCGGCGCGATCGCCGGACCCAGCCCGGCGACCGCGGCTTCCAGCAGGTAGTACAGATGCTCGAAGGCCGTGCCCAGCTGCAGCTTCGACACGTTCAGCTCGTGCGCCTGTGCCCATGCCGGCCACGCCTGCGGCCGTGAGTGGGTATGCAGCAGTGTCTCCTGCAGCAGTGCTGCAGGCGGTGCATGCCGCAGGCGCCGCGCGGCCGGGTGCGAGGGTGCAACCACCACGCCAACCCGCTCCGGGGCCAGTTCACGTATCTGCCAGCCACGTGGCCACGGCCCCTGCGCAAGCAGCAACACCGCATCCAGTGCGGTCTGCGCCTCGGTGAAACTGCCATCCAGCGCCGACCACTGCAGGCGGACGCCGGGCAGCGCGGTCTGCAGCGCGGGCAGCCGGGGAATCATCCAGCGTGCCAGCACGCTGCCACTGCACCCCAGCACCAGCGCCGGGGAGGCCGCCGGTCGTCGCAACTCGCGCACGCAGTCCTCGATGCCGCTGAAGGCCTCGCTGCAGGCTGCCTGCAGGCGGGTGCCCGCGGCGGTCAGGCGCAGGCCCCGGCCGGCGCGCTGGAACAACGCCAGGCCAAGGTGATCCTCCAGCAGCTTCAGCTGCCGGCTGACTGCACCATGGGTGACATGCAGGTCCTGCGCGGCGCGGCCGACCCCGCCGAGGCGGGCGGCGGCTTCGAACGCACGCAGTGCATTGAGCGGGGGCAGGAGGGATGTGCTCATGTGAGATTTCCTGACGATATACGCCAGATAATATCGATTTTCCGGTCATGACCTGTGCGCTAGAGTATCCACCTGTCTGAACCACCGGTCGTATCCATGTCTGCCTCCCCCATTGCCGACTACCACGTCTTCCCGGATGCCCAGGGCCACTTCGGCCGCTACGGCGGCAGCTTCGTTGCCGAAACCCTGGTCGGCCCGCTGCAGGAACTGGCCCAGGCCTATGACCAGGCCCGCCAGGACCCGGCATTCCAGGCTGCCTACGACCGCGACCTGGCGCACTACGTGGGCCGGCCGAGCCCGATCTACCACGCCCAGCGCCTGAGCGACCATGTCGGCGGCGCGCAGATCCTGCTCAAGCGCGAAGACCTGAACCACACCGGCGCGCACAAGATCAACAACACCATCGGCCAGGCGCTGCTGGCGGCGCGGATGGGCAAGAAGCGCATCATCGCCGAGACCGGCGCCGGGCAGCATGGCGTGGCCAGTGCCACCGTCGCCGCGCGGCTGGGCCTGGAATGCGTGGTGTACATGGGCGCCACCGACATCGAGCGGCAGAAGATCAACGTCTACCGCATGAAGCTGCTCGGTGCGACGGTGGTGCCGGTCACTTCCGGCTCGGCCACCCTGAAGGACGCGCTCAACGAAGCGATGCGCGACTGGGTGACCAACGTGCAGGACACCTTCTACATCATCGGCACCGTGGCCGGCCCGGATCCGTATCCGCGCATGGTGCGTGATTTCAACGCCATCGTCGGCCGCGAAGCGCGCGAGCAGATGCTGGCCGAATACGGCCGCCTGCCGGACGCGATCACCGCCTGCGTGGGCGGCGGCAGCAATGCCATCGGCCTGTTCCATGCCTTCCTCAACGATCGCCAGGTCGAGATCGTCGGTGCCGAAGCGGCCGGCGACGGCATCCATACCGGTCGCCACGCCGCGTCCATCGCTGCTGGCCGCCCGGGCGTGCTGCACGGCAACCGCACTTATGTGCTGTGCGACGACGATGGCCAGATCATCGAAACCCATTCGGTGTCGGCCGGCCTGGATTACCCCGGCGTCGGTCCGGAGCACGCGTTCCTGGCCGACAGTGGCCGCGCCCGCTACCTCGGCATCACCGATGAGGAAGCGCTGCAGGCCTTCCATCTTCTGGCCCACACCGAAGGCATCCTGCCGGCACTGGAATCCAGCCATGCGCTGGCGCAGGCAATCAAGCTGGCGCGCGAGCGGCCGCGCGACCAGATCGTGCTGTGCAACCTGTCCGGCCGTGGCGACAAGGATGTGCATACCATCGCAGCGCGAGAAGGTCTGGAGCTGTGAATCCGATGCTGCGCCGTGGTGGCGCGCTGGTGCTGGTGGTGGGCTTGGGCGGTTGCACACCGCCCGATCCGCCCGTGCTGGCGCCCGCGCCGGCGGCACCGGCGGCCATCGCAGCGGCGCAGCATCCGGCCAGCAATGACGACATGGCCCACCGTCCGATCTACGATGCGCCCGCGCCCGTGGTTGCTGCGGCCGTCGATGCGGGCAGTGCACCGGCCGTCGTTTCGGTGGCGCTGGACCATGCGGGCGATGTGCTGATCGGTCAGCAGTTCGGCGAAGTGCAGGCCGATGGCCAGTGGCATTCGGCCGGCCTGTACGAGGCCACGCAGGGTCGCTGTGAGTATTACGAGCGCGGCACGCTGCCGGAGGGCGTGGCGATGATGGTGCAGGACGGCGACGTGGTGCGCTTTGACCTGGCCCCGATCGATGATTCCGGGCAGGTGGTGGTGCAGCCGGGGCCCTTCGGCCTGCGCCTGGACATGCCGCGTGCCCAGGTGCTGGAACGGCTTCCTCCCGGCGCCACCGCGCAGCCCTATGGCGAAGATCCCGAAGCGGGTGAGAGCCTGCTCTGGCAGGACCCGGGCTCGGACCTGGCGATCCGCGTGGGGATCGTCGATGGCGTTGTATCAAGAATGTACTGGGGCGCCAGCGGCGCCGTTGACCTGATTGAAGGATGTACCTGACATGTCCGTTGAGCGTATCGATGCCTGTTTCGCCCGCCTGCGTGCCACTGGCCGCAAGGCGTTGATCCCTTTCGTCACCGCCGGTGATCCTTCCCTGGAGGCGACTGTGCCGGTGATGCACGCCCTGGTCGAGGCCGGTGCCGATGTGATTGAACTGGGCGTGCCGTTCTCCGACCCGATGGCCGATGGCCCGACCATCCAGCGCAGCTCCGAGCGCGCGCTGGCACGGGGAGCAGGCAGCCGCTACGTGCTGCAGGCAGTGGCGCAGTTCCGCGAGCGCGATACGCAGACGCCGGTGATGCTGATGGGCTATCTCAATCCCGTGGAGATTCATGGCTACGCGGCATTCGCCACGGCGGCGGTGGCGGCGGGCGTGGACGGCGTGCTGCTGGTCGACCTGCCGCCGGAAGAAGCCGGCGAAGCGCAGCAGGCGTTCGATGCGGCCGGCCTGGCGCTGGTGCTGCTGGCCTCGCCCACCACCAGCGAAACGCGCGCCGACAAGCTGCTCGCGCTGGCCCGCGGGTATCTCTATTACGTGAGTTTCGCCGGTGTTACCGGCGCGTCCGAGCGGCTGGACAGTGACGCCGCCAGCGCCCGCCTGCAGGCCCTGCGCGCGCGCGCCTCGGTACCGGTGGTGGCCGGTTTCGGCATCAAGGACGCGGCCAGTGCTGCGGCGATGGCGCGCCAGGCCGATGGCGTGGTGGTCGGCAGCGCACTGGTGGCAGCGCTGGCCGAAGCAACCTCGGCCGACGACGCCGCGCAGCGTGCCGGCGCCTTCCTTGCCCCGCTGCGGCAGGCGCTGGACGCATAATGGCAGCGCCGGGCCATGCCCGGCGGTGCGGCAGGCAGGACATCCGCCGGGCATGCCCGGCGCCACCAGCACCTAAACGTACGTCCCAGCATGGTTTTTTTCCGGCTGCCCCATGGCTGGCAAGGGGGTGCACGGGCAGGGAAAGCGGAGCTAGACTGTCCGCCTTTGCGGCCCCCGGGCCGCCCTGAACGGAAGTGTCCTCCCGCATGAGTTGGCTCAGCAAGTTGATGCCGTCCGGCATCCGCACCGACAACACCCCCAGCAAGAAGCGCAGTGTCCCCGAGGGCCTGTGGGAAAAGTGCAGCAACTGCGGCAGCGCGTTGTACCGTCCGGAGCTGGAAGAAAACCTGGAGGTCTGCCCGAAGTGCGGCCACCACATGGCGATCCGCGCGCGCGCGCGCCTGGCGGCACTGTTCGATGCCGACAGCACCACCGAGATCGGTGCGCGCCTGGGGCCGACCGACCTGCTCAAGTTCAAGGACCAGAAGAAGTACAGCGAGCGCATCAAGATCGCGCAGAAGAACACCGGTGAGTATGACGCGCTGATCGCCATGCGCGGTCTGCTCAAAGGGCGTGCGCTGGTCGCCTCGTCGTTCGATTTCGCCTTCATGGGGGGGTCGATGGGCTCGGTGGTGGGTGAGCGTTTCGCGCTGGCCGCTGAAACCGCAGTGGAGATCGGCGCGCCTTACGTGTGCTTCTCGCAGAGCGGCGGCGCGCGCATGCAGGAAGGCCTGTTCTCGCTGATGCAGATGGCCAAGACCTCGGCCGCGCTGGGCAAGCTGCGTGAAGCCGGCCTGCCGTACATCTCGGTGCTGACCCATCCGACCACCGGTGGCGTGTCGGCGTCGTTCGCGATGCTGGGCGACATCAACATCGCCGAACCGCAGGCACTGATCGGCTTCGCCGGCCCGCGCGTGATCGAGCAGACCGTACGCGAGAAGCTGCCGGAAGGCTTCCAGCGTTCGGAGTTCCTGCTGGAGCACGGCGCCATCGACCAGATCTGCGATCGCCGCGAACTGCGCGACCGCCTGTCCGACCTGCTGGCCATGCTGGGTCGGCAGCCGGCGCCGCAGGTGGCTTGATGGGAGGCCGCAAGTACTTCGGTACGGACGGCATCCGCGGACGGGTCGGCCAGGGGGTGATCTCGGCCGACTTCGTGCTGCGCCTGGGCAATGCCCTGGGCCGCGTGCTGGTCGCCCAACGTGGCCAGGACGGGCGCCGGCCTATCGTGGTGATCGGCAAGGACACCCGCATTTCCGGTTACATGTTCGAGGCGGCGCTGGAGGCGGGCCTGGTCGCGGCCGGTGCCGATGTGCAGCTGCTGGGACCGATGCCGACGCCGGCCGTGGCCTTCCTGACCCGTACGCTGGGCGTGGACGCCGGTATCGTCATCAGTGCCTCGCACAATCCGCATTACGACAACGGCATCAAGTTCTTCTCCGCCCAGGGCGAGAAGCTCGACGATGCCACCGAGCTGGCCCTGGAAGCGGCACTGGACGTTCCGTTCACCACGGCTGAATCGGAAAAGCTGGGCAAGGCATTCCGCGCACGCGAAGCGGTCGGCCGCTACATCGAGTTCTGCAAGGCCAGCGTGCCGCGCACCTTCGACCTGCGTGGCCTGCGCCTGGTACTGGATTGCGCGCACGGTGCCACTTACCAGATCGCGCCGCTGCTGTTCCGCGAACTGGGGGCCGAGGTGATCGGCATCGGTGCCGAGCCCAATGGTGTGAACATCAACGCCGGTGTGGGTTCCACTCATATCGACAACCTGGCGGCGAAGGTCCGCGAGACCCGTGCCGATCTCGGCATCGCCTTCGACGGTGATGGCGATCGCGTGCTGATGGCCGACGACCAGGGCAACCCGGTGGACGGCGATGACCTGCTGTACATCCTCGCCCGTGCGTGGAAGGCCGAAGGCCGCCTGCGTGGCCCGGTGGTCGGCACGCTGATGAGCAACTACGGCATCGAGAAGGCATTTGCCGATCTGCAGATTCCGTTCGTGCGCAGCAATGTTGGAGATCGCTACGTGCACCAGGCGCTGGTCGAAGGCGATGGTGTTCTCGGCGGTGAGGCCTCCGGCCACCTGTTGTGCCTGGACCGGGCCACCACCGGCGATGGCATTGTCAGCGCCCTGCAGGTACTGGTGGCACTGCGCAACAGCGGTCAGACCCTGCGGCAGGCCCTGAAGGGCCTGGTGCGGGTACCGCAGAAAACGGTCAACGTGCGGCTGGGCAATGTCTCGGCCAAGGCCATCGTGCAGGCCGACAGGGTGCAGGCCGCGCTGGCGGCCGCGCAGCAGTCGGTGGCCGGCCGTGGCCGTGCGTTCCTGCGCCCGTCCGGTACCGAGCCGGTGGTGCGCGTTACCGTGGAGGCCGATGACGCCACGCTGATGCAGGAAACGCTGGATCGGCTGTCTGCAGCGGTGCGTGAAGCCGCCTGAGTCGCGGCGGCGGTACAAGCTGAAACATCAACATGGCCGCGTTTGCGGCCATGTTGCTTTCCGGCGGCAGTGGCTGAACGATGCACGACCGGTAAGCATGTTCAGCTGCGGCTGGGCGCTTTGTGACGCATCTTGAACGACCCGCAGCGTATTCCCGGTACCAGGCTCCCTTGCAATCACGCAGGTCTTGCGCGGGCGGGGAGCCGGTCGGAGCGGACCGCGCTCCATCCTTCTTCTTCTGTTGCAAGGACCCTGACCATGAACACCTCACTGTGCCACAGCCGCCGCCTGCTGGCAGGGGCGCTGCTGGTGATGCCGTTGCTGGGTGGCATCTCCATCGCCAGTGCCGAGCGCCGCCCTGACGGCGGGCCGCACATGTCCGCACCGCGCGAAGAACCGATGCGGGCGCCCTGGGGCTACCCGCGGATGGAACGCCCCCGTGAACTGGGCAATGCGCGGCCCGCGTTCCGCGACGACTACCGACACAACTTCCGCGCCGACCATGCCTTCCGCATCGGGCCCTATCATCCGCCGATGGGCTATGCCTACCAGCGTTGGCACTACGGCTAGATCCTGCCGCGCCCGTACTGGGTGGGGGACTACATCCTCAACGACTTCTGGCTGTTCGGCCTGGACATGCCGCCGATGGGCTACGAATGGGTGCGCTATGGCCCGGATGCGCTGCTGATCAGCACCGGAAATGGTGAGATCGTGCAGGTGGTGTACGGGCGCTTCTTCTGACCAGTGGCACCTGCCCGCATCAGCGCGCGGGCAGGTACGTTGGCACTGTACCTTGCGTGGCCTGTGCCATCGCCCGTTGCCACTTCCAGGTGTCCCGGCACATGTCGGTGAGATCGTGGCGGGCCTTCCAGCCCAGCTCGCGCAGGGCCAGCGTTGCATCGGCGTAGCTCACGGCGATGTCGCCGCTGCGGCGCGGGACGATGCGGAACGGAACACGGACACCGGTCGTCCGCTCGAAGGCCTGGATCAGTTCCAGCACGCTGTGGCCCTGGCCGGTGCCGAGGTTGAGCGTGATGCTGCGCCGCTGGTCGCGAAGGAACTGCAGGGCCAGCACGTGGGCGCTGGCGACGTCCTGCACATGGATGTAGTCGCGCACGCCGGTGCCGTCATGGGTCGGATAGTCATCCCCGAAGACCTGCACTTCCGGCAGCAGGCCGGCCGCGACCTGCGCGATATAGGGCATCAGGTTGCTTGGCGTGCCATGTGGCAGCTCGCCGATGAGCGCGCTGGCGTGGGCGCCGACAGGGTTGAAGTAGCGCAGCGTCGCTATGTGCAGGCCCTGGCCCGTTGCCGCCAGGTCGGCGAGCAGCTGCTCGACCACCAGCTTGGTGCGCCCATAGGGCGTCATCGCGCAGGTCGAGGCAGTCTCGGCCACCGGGCAGCGGTCCTGGTTGCCGTATACCGTTGCCGAAGAGCTGAACACCAGCAACGGCACGCCTGCATCCTGCATGGCACCGAGCAGGGCAATCGAGCCGCTGATGTTGCTGTCGAAGTACTGCAGTGGAATCTGCTGGGATTCACCGACGGACTTGAGCGCCGCGAAATGCAGGACGGCATCGATCGCGTGCGCCTGCATCAGGGCGGCCATGCGCGCCCGATCACGGATGTCGAGCTGCACGAAGGTCGGCGCCGTACCGGTGATCCTGCCAATGCGCTCGATGACGCCTACATCGCTGTTGCACAGCGAATCGACGATCACCACGCTGTGCCCCTGCTGCTGAAGTTCGACGCACGCATGCGAGCCGATATAGCCAGCACCGCCGGTCACCAGGACGTTCATTGCCTTCACTGTTCCTTGGAATCCATTCGTAAACCGGATGCTGCCGCTGCAGGGAGGGAGGTAACCATCTACGGGCCCGGCACCATCTTCTTCTGACGCGCCTTGAAGCCGTTGAAGATCGGTGCGATCAGCGGGTTGTAGCTCCACGCGATGCGCTTGCGCAGCCAGCTGGCCGGGCGGTTGCGGATTGCGAAGCGATAGATGCGCTCAGGATCGCCACCGACCACGTTGCGGCCGAACGGGTGGGTGGTGTGCAGGTAGCGGAAGCCTTGTTCGCGTGCCACTTCGATGTAGTCATCGTCGAAGTCGCCATAGGGCCAGCACAGCGTATCGGAGACTTCGCCGAGCTTTTCCAGCAGCGTCTGCTTCGCCATGGCCAGATCGCCGCTGATGCCTTCGCGGCGCTGTGCACGGTCCAGGTCATCGCGCTTGAGCCAGCGGGTGTGGCTGTGGGTGTGGCAGTGGACCTCGAACGTGCCGGCTTCGATCGCCGCACGCGCTTCGCTCCAGCGCATCATCACCTCATCGCTGCGGCCCTGCTTGTAGATCAGGTCTTCGCAGGCGCGATGTTCCGGCGTGACCGGCAGCTCGGCGCCCGCAATGCCTGCATGCGGACGGATCGGGCCTTCGTGCATCCAGCCGGTGACCACGAACACCACCGCATGCATGCCGTACTTCTGCAGGATCGGATGGGCATAGACCCAGTTGTCCAGATAGCCATCATCGAAGGTGATCACGATCGACTTGCGCGGTACCGGCTTGCCGGCCAGGAAGCCGGCGTACTGGTCCAGCGTCAGCGAGGTCCAGCCGGTGCGTGCGAGCCAGGCGATCTGGCTCTCGAAGTTTTCCGGGGATACGGTGATCATGCCCGGCGAGTTGCTGACATGGTGGTGCATCAGCACCGGTACGGTTCTGGCATTAGCCATGACCCAGCTCCTTCAACCATTGGAGGTAATAATTTTCGGTGGCCTCTCCGTGGCCGCTCGCGTTGAACCGCGGGCTGCTGCGGATCCAGTCCCAACCGGCGCGGCCCATCTGCCGGCGGCGCTCCGGATCATCCACCAGCAGCCGCAATGCGCCGGTGAGTGCCGCGTCGTCGCCCAGCCGGGTGAGGATGGCATTGCTGCCTTCCACCACCATTTCAGGCACGCCGCCAACATGATGCGAGACGATCGGCAGTGCCGCTTGGGCGGCCTCGAGGAACACGGTGCCCGAGGCTTCCTTGTGGGTGGCCAGCGCGAAGATATCGAAGCCGGCCATCAGTCGGTGGGCATCGCTGCGGAAGCCGAGCAGATGAACCTGCGTGTCCAGGCCGAGCTCGCTGCGCAGCGCCTGCAGGCGACCCATGACCGGTTCGCCGTCACCCACCACGGCCAGGTGAAGGTCGGGGTTGGCCTTGCACAGGGGCGCAATGGCGCGCAGCAGCTCGGCATGGCCCTTGGGCTCGCGCAGCACGGCCACGCAGCCGACCACGATGTCGCGCTCGGCGAAACCCAGCTCGCCGCGGACCTGTGCGCGGGTGTCCTGCAGGTTCTTCCAGGGATCGCCCTGCTCGGGGGTGTCCCAGCGCGGGGGCGTCGCCATCGGCGGTACGATGCCGATGCGCTCGGCGGCGATGCCACGGTCGACCAGCAGCCGCTTGACGAAGTCGCTGACGGTGATGATCCGGTGCGGCAGGCCGGTATAGGTCAGCAGCGAGTTGACCGGGCTCATCAGGTGGCGCGAGCGCACCACCAGCGGTGTGCCGCCCAGGCGCGCGCCGGCTGCGGCGATCATCGTGTCGCGGCGGCTTGTGGTGTTGACCACGTCGTAGCGCTCGCGCCGCACCAGGCGCGATACCGACCCGATGCCGCGCAGCAGCCGCGCCAGACCGCCCATGCGCAGGGTATGCACGGTGAAGCCGTCATCGCGTGCAAGCTGGGCAAGCCGGGCGTCGGGCTGGCACAGCAGGGACACCTGGTGCCCACGCGCACGCATCACCTGCATGTGGCGGAAGATGTAGATCTCCTGGCCGCCCATTCCTTTGGCGGCTTCGGTATGCAGGATACGCAGCGGGCGATTCATGGAAACCATCCTTTGTGGTCAGCGGTTGCGGAAGCGGGTCAGCGCTTCCCAGGCGGTACGGACGGCCGCGGCATCCGGGGCCTGTTGCGGGAGAGGGCGGTACTGCAGATCCAGCGCGGTGGCGTTGCCGAACTTGTCGAATACGTAGATGGCATCGCCATGGCGCACGGCGCGTTGCGACCAGCTTTCCACCACCAGCGCACGTTCGCCGGCGGCTTCGGCCAGCAGATCCTGTCCCGTGCTGAAGTCGGTCAGCGCGTTCTCGCAGCCCAGTGCATGACGCATCAGGGTTGGCACCCAGTCCTCGTGCGAACTGGTGCGGGCCTCGTGGCCGCTGCCCTGGCCCGGCCAGTGCAGTACGAACGGCACCTGCAGCTGGTAGTCGGAGAAATTGCCGTTGTGGCCCCAGTAGTTCAGCTTCAGGTCGTTGAACTCCTCGGCATGGTCGCCGGTAACCAGCACGATGGTGTCCTGGTCCAGGCCCTGCGCGCGGAGGTCGTCCAGCAGGGTCCCGACCAGACTGTCGGCGTAATGCACGGCGGTCCGGTAGCGGTTCAGTTCCGGAGTCGGGTCGTGGTCCGGGCCGAAGCTGAGGAAGTCGATGTCCTGCGCCATCGGGGTTGCCAGCGGCGGGTAGCCGGCCGGCATGTGATAGGGCGCATGGGTGGAATCGAGGAACACGAAGCCGAACCACGGGGTGTGCGTCGCCTGGCTGGCACGGATGTCCTTGCGCAGCGAGGCGACGATGCTGCTGTCGCGTCCTTCCGAGCCCAGTTGCGAGGGCCCTTGGTGCAGCTGCTCGCGCACGTCGGCGAACACGGTGCGGTCGAATTCCGGGCTGTACAGCGGCGCACTGCCATACAGATGCAGGTCGTACCCCTGCTGGCCCAGCACCTTGAACAGCTGCGAGCCGCGCTGCTCGTCAAGCATGCTTGGCCAGTAGCCGCCCGGCAGGCCGTAGAGCAGGCCGAACAGGCCATAGCGGGTGGCGTTGCCGGTGCTGAAATGCCGGTCGTACACGCGCGCGGACGCGGCCAGCGCCGAGGTGTTCGGCATGATCTGTGGGGTGAGGGCGTCGTGGCGCAGCGATTCCAGCACCACCATCAGCACGTTCGGGCGGTGCGGATTCTGGCAGCGCAGCGGCTGCAGCGGATACAGCAGCTGCGCATGCCGCGGATCCGGCAGGCCGACCTGTTGTTCACTGACCACGCCCAGCCTGCGCATGAAGCTCTTGGCGGTGATCGGCTGGGCCCAGGGCAGGTAGTTCCACTGGGCAATCACGTCACGATCGCCGCGGGCATCGTAATAGGCAGTGGCCACCTGGCCGCCGGCCATCAGCAGCACGACCAGCGTCCACCCCTGCAGGACGCGCCGCCGACGTGGCGCGGCGGGCAGCAGTTTCCAGCAGGCCCAGGCCAGGATGCCCTCGGCGGTGAAGATGGCCGCCACCAGCAGGCCGACCTGCACCCAGGTCTTCCACGACAACGCCACCTGGTCCTGCAGGGCGCCGCCGAACACCATGTTCACGACCATGGCGTTGAGGTGGAAGCGGTACAGGGTGAACACCTTGGCATCGACCAGCAGCAGGCACAGCCACAGGCCCTGCAGCAGCACCGCACTGATGCTGAGCGTACGCGCGCTGCGCGGCCACAGGCCCAGCAGCAGGGGCAGCACGCCGGCCAGCGCGCCGAAGGCGAGCAGGTGGCCGGGCAGGGCGACCGCCAGGTAGGCCAGGCCCTGGCCGCCGCCCGGGTTGTCGCGCAGCGGCACGTTGCCCAGGGTGATCATCGCCGCCAGTACGGCATTGCCCAGTACGAACAGGGACCACCACGCCAGCCGGCGCCAGCGACGGGCGCGGCCTGCGAGGGACGTGGCGGCGGCATCTGGAACGATGGGCATGGAAGTGCAGGTCGGCAGGCGGTCAGGAGGCGCGGAGGGGGCCTGCGGCGAAACGTGATGGAATCGTTAAGTTGCCACAGGTCGCGCATTGTATCGGTTTGTTTCCAGGTATCGAGTAGCGTCCGCCGGGCGATCTGTCACAATGTTCATGCGGGCCATGAATGCGCTGGCCCTCCAGACCCAATGACAAGCCAGGAACCGCTGTGAGCCAGATCCCCACCCTCGACATCACCCGTTTCGACAGCGACCGCGAGGCCTTCGTGGCCGAGCTGGGCGCGGCCTATCGCCAATGGGGATTCGCGGGCATCCGCAACCACGGCATCCCGCAGGCCGACATCGATGCGGCCTACGATGCCTTCAAGGCCTTCTTCGCCCTGCCGGAAGAGGTCAAGCGCAAGTACCACGTGGCCGGCAGCGGCGGCGCCCGCGGCTACACCCCGTTCGGCGTGGAAACCGCCAAGGGCTCCAAGCACTTCGACCTGAAGGAGTTCTGGCACATCGGGCGTGAAATCGCCGACGACTCCAAGTACCGCGACGTGATGGCGCCGAACCTGTGGCCGACCGAGGTCGAGGGCTTCCGTGAGCGCGGCTACGGCCTGTACCAGGCGCTGGACAACCTGGGTTCGCGCGTGCTGTCGGCGCTGGCCCTGCACATCGGCCTGCCGGAAGACTTCTTCGCCGACAAGACCAACTTCGGCAACTCGATCCTGCGCCCGATCCACTACCCGCCGATCACCACCGACGACATCCCGAACGTGCGTGCCGGCGCCCATGGCGACATCAACTTCATCACCCTGCTGGTCGGCGCCAGTGCCGCGGGCCTGGAAGTGCAGTCGCACGAGGGCGAGTGGGTGCCGTTTACGTCAGACGCGGACACGATCGTGGTCAACATCGGCGACATGCTGCAGCGCCTGACCAACCATGTGTACCCATCGACCATCCACCGCGTGGTCAACCCCCCGGGCGACCTGGCGCGCCAGCCGCGTTACTCGGTGCCGTTCTTCCTGCACCCGAACCCGGACTTCCTGATCGACGTGCTGCCGTCGTGCATCACCGCCGAGAACCCGAGCCGGTACCCGGAGCCGATCACCGCCCACGGCTTCCTCGAGGAACGCCTGCGCGAGATCAAGCTGAAGTAATGAGTGAGAAGGCCGCCGAAAGGCGGCCTTTTTCTTTGCAGGGTTGCACCCTGCACCCGCCGAGGCCAAAGCCAAAGCCAAAGCCAAAGCGGCTCTGGGGTGTTCCGTGGGGAGGCGGGGAGGTGTCGGATGGCGGGGACGCCGTAAACCCCGCTCCGCGGTCCGGCCCAGCCGCTGGCGGCTGCGCGTTCGGGCGCTTGCGAAGCAGTGCTTCGCAAGCAAAGCGCCCTCACCCCTGGGGGCTCGATGGCGCCATCCATGGCGCCAACGGTCCTGCCAACCCACACCGCCCCGCCTTCGGCAGTCTCCCGGTGACGGTTGGTAGGTGTCGACCTTGGTCGACACTGTAGATCCACGCCATGCGTGGATGAGATCTGTCAGATCGAAGTGGGGTAGGGGGCTGGTCCAACCCGACAGCCACCCGGAATACCGCTTTTGCTCTTGCTCTTCTTTTTTCTTTCCGTGGCGGGCGGAACCGCCTGGATGTGTCAGAGGCCGGGCGGGTGGGGATGACGGGGGTGTCCGCGGCATGGATGCCGCGGCCAAGCCCCCACGGACGGGTTTACGGCGTCCCCCGCCATCCCCACCCGCCCGGCCAAGCCCCAGATCTAGCCGGGCTCTCCGCGACCAACCCAACCCCACCCCCGCCACGAGGGGCTGCGCCGTTGGCTGAAAATCCATGTAACCGCTTACACGGAAACGGATTTTTGCCGTAACGGGTATCATGACCGGCTGACTTCACACAGGAGCCACCCGCTCATGCGCCGCAAGATCGTCGCCGGAAACTGGAAGCTGCATGGCAGCCGTCAATTCGCCAATGAACTGCTGGGGCAGGTGGCCGCCGGGCTGCCGCTGGACGGGGTGGACGTGGTGATCCTGCCGCCGCTGCCGTACCTGGGCGAGCTGGTCGAGGACTTTGGTGACACCGGCCTGGTGTTCGGTGCCCAGGACGTCAGCAGCAACGAGAAGGGCGCCTATACCGGTGAGGTCTGCGCCGCGATGCTGCACGAGGTCGGTGCCCGCTACGGCCTGGTCGGCCACTCCGAGCGCCGCCAGTACCACCATGAAAGCAGCGAGCTGGTCGCGCGCAAGTTCGCCGCGGCCCTGCATGCCGGCCTGGTGCCGGTACTGTGCGTGGGCGAGACTCTGGAGCAGCGCGAGGCCGGGCAGACCGAGGCGGTCATCGCCGGCCAGCTGGCCCCGGTGCTGGCCCTGGTCGGGGGCGAGGGCTTCGCCAATGCCGTGGTTGCCTACGAGCCGGTCTGGGCCATCGGTACCGGCAAGACCGCCAGCAAGGAGCAGGCGCAGCAGGTGCACGCGTTCATCCGTGGCGAAGTCGCGCGTATCGATGCTAGAATCGCTGATTCACTGCCCATTGTTTACGGCGGTAGCGTGAAGCCCGACAATGCCGGGGAACTGTTCGCGCAGCCGGATGTCGATGGTGGGCTGGTCGGCGGCGCCTCCCTGGTGGCCGCGGACTTCCTGGCCATCGCAAGGGCGGCGGCCGCGAACTAATCCTAGAAGTATTGTCCGAGGGCGGTTTCCAATGCTGATGTTGATCCTCAATGTCGTCTACGTGCTGGTCGCTGTGGCCATGATCGCGCTGATCCTGATGCAGCGTGGCTCGGGTGCGGCGGCGGGTTCGGGCTTTGGCGCCGGTGCCTCGGGCACGGTGTTCGGTGCGCGCGGCGCCTCGAACTTCCTGTCCAAGTCGACCAAGTGGCTGGCGGTCGTGTTCTTCGGCATCAGCCTCTTCATGGCCTGGTATGCCGGTCACGGCACCCGCCCGGCGGCCGACCAGGATCTGGGTCTGATGTCCGCTCCAGCGGCGTCCGCCCCGGCGGCTCCGGCGGGTGAACTGCCGGCCGTTCCGAAGGCCGATGCGGTCCCGGTCGCCCCGGTTCCGGCCGCCAATGTGCCGGCTCAGGCGGAATCTTCGGTTTCTGGTGAAGAAAAGCCTTCGGAAGGCTCCCAGAAACACTGAAGCCGGTTACAATACGCGGCGCATCGGGAAGATAGTCTGATGTGATCGTTTGCCCAGGTGGCGGAATTGGTAGACGCACTACCTTGAGGTGGTAGCGACTTAGGTCGTAGGGGTTCGAGTCCCCTCTTGGGCACCATTTGTAAGTAAAGCGGGTTCGCCTGGCGCGCAAGGCGCCGGGTAGATTCCCGTCCACTCCCCCATGCCAAAGCGCCTGCAGGCGCAGCGGCAGAGGCAAGAGAGAATCGCTGTGCTGGCCGAATATTTGCCGTCTCTGCTGTTTCTGATCGTTGCCACCGGTATCGGCATTACGCTGATGCTGGTTGGTCGATTCCTCGGTCCCCGCCGCCCCGATCTGGAAAAGCTGTCGCCGTATGAGTGCGGCTTCGAAGCCTTCGAAGACGCGCGCATGAAGTTCGACGTGCGCTACTACCTGATCGCGATCCAGTTCATCGTCTTCGACCTGGAAATCATCTTCATCGTGCCGTGGACCCAGGTCTTCATGGAACTGGGCGCCCGTTCGCTCGTCACCATGGGCCTGTTCGTCGGCATGCTGTTCCTCGGTTTCATTTACGTCTGGAAGAAGGGAGCGCTGGAATGGGAGTGATTCAGACTCTCGATGGCCTCATGAACAACCCCACGCCGGAAGGCCGGGTTGATGACATCCTGCGGCCGGAGGGCGACAACCCGCTGCTGGAAAAGGGCTTCGTCACCACCAGCGTCGACGCACTGCTGAACTGGGCGCGCACCGGCTCGATGTGGCCGATGACCTTCGGCCTGGCCTGCTGCGCGGTCGAGATGATGCACGCCGGCGCCGCGCGCCTGGACCTTGACCGCTACGGCGTGGTGTTCCGCCCGTCGCCGCGTCAGTCCGACGTGATGATCGTGGCCGGTACCCTGGTCAACAAGATGGCCCCGGCGCTGCGCAAGGTCTACGACCAGATGCCGGACCCGAAGTGGGTCATCTCGATGGGCAGCTGCGCCAACGGTGGCGGCTACTACCATTACTCCTATTCTGTCGTGCGCGGCTGTGATCGCGTGGTACCGGTGGACGTCTACGTCCCGGGCTGCCCGCCGACCGCCGAGGCGCTGGTGTACGGGATCCTGCAGCTGCAGAAGAAGATCTGGCGTACACAGACCATCGCCCGCTGACCCTTCCACACTACAAGAGCGCGCCAAGCCCCCATGGCAGAGCAAGCATCCTTCATCGACCGACTCTCCGCACGTTTCGCTGGTGCGAAGGTCATCGTGGTCGAACCCCGCGGCGAAGTGACGCTGGAGGTGCCTGCCGCCGAGTGGCATGCCACCGCGCTGGCGCTGCGTGACGAGTTTGGTTTCGAGCAGGCCGTGGATCTCTGCGGCGTCGACTACCTTGGCTATGGCTCCGACGAATGGGACACCGCCGACGTGTCCTCGCAGGGTTTCAGCCGCGGTGTCGAAGGCAAGGCCCAGGGTCGTTTCGCGTGGGGCGAGTTCCCCACCGAGGAAAACGGTGCCGATGGTGCCCGCCCGCAGCACATGCCGACCCAGCGTTTCGCCGTGGTCGCCCAGCTGCGTTCGTACCAGCACAACCTGATGATGCACCTGCGCTGCTTCGCCCCTGACGAAGCACTGCCGGTGGTGTCCTCGCTGACCGGCATCTGGCCGGGCCTGAACTGGTTCGAGCGCGAAGCGTTCGACCTGTATGGCGTGATCTTCGAAGGCCACCCGGACCTGCGCCGGATCCTGACCGACTACGGTTTCGTCGGCCATCCGTTCCGCAAGGACTTCCCGCTGATCGGCAATGTCGAAGTCCGCTACGACGAAGAAAAGAAGCGCGTGATCTACGAACCGGTCACCTCGGTGGAGCCGCGTGTCGGCGTGCCGCGCGTGATCCGTGACGACGCCCGTCTGCAGACCGCAGAAGGCGAGCGCGCGCAGGAGGCAGTGAAGTGAGCGAGTTCCACCAGGCCCGCGAAGCGTTCGCGAGCAATCCGGCCGAAGCACGGCAGGAAATCCGCAACTACACCATGAACTTCGGCCCGCAGCATCCGGCCGCGCACGGCGTGCTGCGCCTGATCCTGGAAATGGACGGCGAAACCATCATGCGCGCCGACCCGCACGTGGGTCTGCTGCACCGTGGTACCGAGAAGCTGGCCGAGTCCAAGCCGTTCAACCAGTCGATCGGCTACATGGATCGCCTGGACTACGTGTCGATGATGTGCAACGAGCACGCCTACGTGCGCGCGATCGAGACCCTGATGGGCATCGAGGCGCCGGAGCGTGCGCAGTACATCCGCACCATGTACGACGAAATCACCCGTATCCTCAACCACCTGATGTGGCTGGGCTCCAACGCCCTCGACCTGGGTGCGATGGCGGTGATGCTGTACGCCTTCCGCGAGCGCGAAGAGCTGATGGACTGCTATGAAGCGGTCTCCGGCGCGCGCATGCACGCGGCGTACTACCGTCCGGGCGGTGTCTACCGCGACCTGCCGGACCACATGCCGAAGTACAAGGAATCGCGCTGGCACAAGGGCAAGGCGCTGAAGCAGCTCAATGCTTCGCGCGAAGGTTCGCTGCTGGACTTCCTGGAAAACTTCACCGTCGAGTTCCCCAAGCGCATCGACGAATACGAAACCCTGCTGACCGACAACCGCATCTGGAAGCAGCGTACCGTCGGCATCGGCGTGGTCACTCCGGAACTGGCTCACCAGTGGGGCATGACCGGCGTGATGCTGCGCGGCTCGGGCGTTGCCTGGGACCTGCGCAAGAAGCGTCCGTACGCCAAGTACGATGCCGTCGATTTCGACATCCCGCTGGGCAAGGAAGGCGACTGCTACGACCGTTACCTGGTCCGCGTTGCCGAAATGCGCGAATCCAACCGCATCATCAAGCAGTGCGTGGCGTGGCTGAAGGCCAACCCGGGCCCGGTGATGGTGAAGAACTTCAAGGTCGCTCCGCCCAGGCGCGAGGACATGAAGGACGACATGGAAGCGCTGATCCACCACTTCAAGCTGTTCAGCGAAGGCTACTGCGTGCCGGCCGGCGAGACCTACTCGGCGGTGGAAGCCCCGAAGGGCGAGTTCGGCTGCTACCTGGTCTCCGATGGCGCCAACAAGCCCTTCCGCGTGCACCTGCGCGCACCGGGCTTCGCCCACCTGTCCTCGATCGATTCGATCGTGCGCGGCCACATGCTGGCCGACGTGGTGGCGATGATCGGTACCTACGACCTGGTGTTCGGCGAGGTTGACCGGTAATGCCGTCCGCCACGCCAACGCCCGCTGCAGGCAGCCGGCGCAAGCCGGCGCCGCAGTTTCTGGAATTTCACGTTATGCATTTCGCTGAGGTCGGCCGATGAAGGCGACAGGTAATTTCGAGGCGGCGCGCGACGTCGACCCGATGGTGGTGCTGAGCGACAAGACCCGCGCTCACATCGATCACTGGCTGTCCAAGTTCCCGCCGGACCGCAAGCGCTCTGCCGTGCTGCAGGGCCTGCATGCGGCCCAGGAGCAGAACCAGGGCTGGCTGACCGACGAACTGATCGCCGGCGTGGCCAAGTACCTGGACCTGCCGCCGGTGTGGGCCTACGAGGTGGCCAGCTTCTACTCGATGTTCGAGACCGAGAAGGTGGGTCGCAACAACGTGGCCATCTGCACCAACATCAGCTGCTGGCTCAATGGCGCGGAGGACATCGTGCGCCATTGCGAGAAGAAGCTGGGCATCAAGCACGGTGAATCGACCCCGGACGGCCGCGTCTACCTCAAGCGCGAGGAAGAGTGCCTGGCCGGCTGCGGTGGCGCGCCGATGATGGTCATCAACGGTCACTACCATGAGCGTCTGACCCTGGAAAAGGTCGACGAGCTGCTGGACGGGCTGGAGTAAGGGCATGGCACATCACCACGAATCCAAGGGTCCGGTCGGCCCCGCGCCGCTGCCGCACCAGGTGGTCTACACCACCCTGCATTACGACACCCCGTGGTCGTACGAAAGCTACCTGAAGACCGGTGGCTACGCCGCCCTGCGCAAGATCCTCGAAGAGAAGATCCCGCCGGAGCAGGTCATCGAGATGGTCAAGGCCTCGGGCCTGCGCGGCCGCGGCGGCGCGGGCTTCCCGACCGGCCTGAAGTGGTCCTTCATGCCCAAGGGCAACATGCAGAAGTACATCCTCTGCAACTCGGACGAATCCGAGCCGGGCACCTGCAAGGACCGTGACATCCTGCGCTACAACCCGCATTCGGTGGTGGAAGGCATGGCGATCGCCTGCTACGCCACCGGTTCGACCGTGGGCTACAACTACCTGCGCGGTGAGTTCCACCACGAGCCGTTCGAGCACTTCGAGCAGGCCCTGGCCGAAGCCTATGCAAACGGCTGGCTGGGCAAGAACATCCTCGGCAGCGGCGTGGACATCGACATCTACGGCGCGCTGGGCGCTGGCGCCTACATCTGCGGCGAAGAAACCGCGCTGATGGAATCGCTGGAAGGCAAGAAGGGCCAGCCGCGCTACAAGCCGCCGTTCCCGGCCAACTTCGGCCTGTACGGCAAGCCGTCGACGATCAACAACACCGAAACCTATGGTTCGGTGCCGGCGATCATCCGCAACGGCCCGGAGTGGTTCAAGGGCCTGAGCCTGACCGCCAACGGCGGTCCGAAGTGCTTCTCGGTGTCCGGCTGCGTGCAGAACGGCGGCAACTTCGAAGTGCCGCTCGGCACCAAATTCCACGACCTGCTGGAAATGGCCGGTGGCCTGCGTCCGGGCCGCACGCTGAAGGGCGCGATCCCGGGCGGCGTGTCGATGCCGGTGCTGACCGCGGCCGAGCTGGAGGACCTGCCGATGGACTACGACACCATTCGTGCACTGGGCTCCGGCCTGGGTTCGGGCGCGATCGTGGTGCTCGACGACAGCGTCTGCTGCGTCAAGTTCGCCTGCCGCATCAGCCAGTTCTTTCACAAGGAATCCTGTGGCCAGTGCACCCCGTGCCGTGAAGGCACCGGCTGGATGCACCGCGTGCTGGAGCGCATCGTCGCCGGCAAGGCCACGATGGAAGACCTGCACCAGCTGAAGGCGGTGGCCGGCCAGATCGAAGGCCACACCATCTGTGCGTTCGGCGAAGCGGCTGCATGGCCCATCCAGGGCTTCCTGCGCCAGTTCTGGGACGAGTTCGAGTACTACATCGTCAACGGTCATTCGATGGTTGACGGCAAGAAGGTGGAGGCAGCCGCTGCATGAGCGCGCAACCCGTAAATCCGAGCGTCCCACCCGATCACGTCACCATCGAGATCGATGGCAAGTCGCTGGTCGTGCCCAAGGGCTCGATGATCATCCAGGCCGCCGACAAGGCCGGCATCTCCATTCCGCGCTTCTGCTACCACGAGAAGCTGCCGATCGCCGCCAACTGCCGCATGTGCCTGGTGGACGTGGAGAAGTCGCCGAAGCCGGCGCCGGCCTGCGCCACGCCGGTGATGGATGGCATGAAGGTCGCCACCCGCAGCGAGAAGGCACTGAAGTTCCAGCGCTCGGTGATGGAGTTCCTGCTCATCAACCACCCGCTGGACTGCCCGATCTGCGATCAGGGCGGCGAGTGCGAGCTGCAGGACGTGTCGCTGGGCTATGGCCGTTCGGTCAGCCGCTTCAACGAGCGCAAGCGCGTGGTGCCGGACGAGGACATGGGCCCGCTGGTCGCCACCGAGATGACCCGCTGCATCCAGTGCACCCGCTGCGTCCGCTTCACCGCCGACGTTGCCGGTACCTACGAGCTGGGTGGCATGTACCGCGGTGAGAACCTGCAGATCGGTACCTTCGACGGCAAGCCGCTGACCACCGAGCTGTCCGGCAACGTCGTCGACGTCTGCCCGGTCGGTGCGCTGACCAACAAGGTGTTCCAGTTCCGCGCCCGCCCGTGGGAACTGACCGCGCGCGAGTCGCTGGGTTACCACGACGCGATGGGTTCGAACCTGTTCCTGCACGTGCGTCGCGGCGAAGTGCTGCGCACCGTGCCGCGCGACAATGAAGCGGTGAACGAGTGCTGGCTGTCCGACCGTGACCGCTACTCGCACCAAGGCCTGTACAGCGAAGACCGTGCGGTCAAGCCGCTGCGTAAGGTCAATGGCGAGTGGAAGGAAGTGAGCTGGGCCGAAGGCCTGGCCGCAGCCGCCGAAATCCTCAAGGCGAACCAGGGCGACAACCTGGGCGTGCTGGTGCATCCGTCCACCTCGAACGAGGAGGGCGCGTTGCTGTCCCGCCTGGCCAAGGGCCTGGGCTCGACCAACATCGACCACCGCATCAACAACCGCGATTTCTCCGACGCCGCCACCGCCGAAGTGTTCGGCCTGCCGCTGGCGGAGATCGAAGGCGCCGACCGCATCGTCGTTCTGGGCAGCAACATCCGCCACGAACTGCCGCTGCTGCACGCCCGTCTGCGCAAGGCGCAGACCACCAAGGGCGCGAAGATCCACGTCATCAACCCGGTTGATTTCGACTTCGCCTTCGGCATCGCCGGCAAGCAGATCGTCGCGCCGTCGAAGTTCGTCGACGCACTGGCCAACGCCGAGCTACGTTCGGCCGTACAGGGCGGCAGCAACACCGTGCTGATCGTCGGTGGCATCGCCGAGAACCACCCGCAGGCTGCCGCGATCCGCGCCGCTGCGCGTGATTTCGCTGCCGCCACCGGTGCCAAGCTGTGCCGCATCCCGCAGGGCGCCAATGCCGTGGGCCTGACCCGCGCCGGCGTGCTGCCGGCCGGCAAGGACGTGGCCGCCATGCTGGCGCAGCCGCGCCAGGCCTACGTGGTGTACGGCCTGGAGCCGGGCCTGGACTTCGCCGACGCCCCCGCCGCGCGCAAGGCGCTGGCCGGTGCCCAGGTGGTGGCCTTCAGCCAGTTCGCCTGCGTGTCCACCCGCGACGTTGCCGACGTGATCCTGCCGATCGGTGCGCTGCCGGAAATCGATGCCACCCTGACCAACCTCGATGGTCGCGAGCAGTCGGCCCGTGCCGGCGGCAAGCTGCCGGGCGAGGCCCGTGAAGGCTGGCGCGTGCTGCGCGCACTGGGCGGCGACATGGCGCTGGCCGGTTTCGACTTCACCGACCTGGCCGGCCTGCGTGCCAGCCTGGCCCCGGTGTCGGTCGACGTCGCCGCTTCGGCGCAGCCGGCGGTTGCCGGTGAAGGCCTCGAAGTGGCTTCGACCGCCGCGATCTACCGCACCGATGCGGTGGTCCGTCGCGCCCCGGCGCTGCAGTCGCATCCGCTCAACAACGCCCCGCGCATCGTGCTGAACGCTGAAGATGCCGCTCGCCTGCAGCTGCAGGAAGGGCAGATGGCCAAGGTCGGCACCGATGCCGGCAAGGCCACCCTGCCGGTGGTGGTCGACGCCCGCGTCGCTGCGGGTTCGGTCTGGATTGAATCGGGCCACGGCGCGACCGCGCCGCTGGGTGCCGCTCGCGTATCGGTGGTGGCTGCATGAACGAATTGCTGTTGAACGCGGTCGACCCGCTGCACCAGTGGCTGCTGGGCCTCGGTGACATCGGCGCGCTGATCTGGATCATCCTGAAGATCCTGGTGATCGCCGTTCCGGTGATCATCTCGGTGGCCTTCTACGTGGTCTGGGAACGCAAGCTGATCGGCTGGATGCACGTCCGCCACGGCCCGATGTACGTGGGCATGGGCATCTTCCAGGCCTTCGCCGACGTCTTCAAGCTGCTGTTCAAGGAAGTGGTCCAGCCGAGCAGCGCCAACAAGGCGATCTATCTGCTCGCCCCGCTGATCACCCTGGCCCCGGCCTTCGCGGCCTGGTCGGTGGTGCCCTTCGATTCGCAGATCGTGCTGTCCAACGCCAACGCCGGCCTGCTGTACCTGCTGGCGATGACCTCGCTGGGCATCTACGGCATCATCCTGGCCGGTTGGGCATCCAACTCGAAGTATGCGTTCCTGGGTGCGATGCGCGCCTCGGCGCAGATGATCAGCTACGAAATCGCCATGGGCTTCGCCCTGGTCGGCGTGATGATCGCCTCGGGCAGCCTGAACCTGAGCAACATCGTGATGGCGCAGGCCGGCAGTTCCGGCTTCTTCGACTGGTTCCTGCTGCCGCTGTTCCCGCTGTTCGTCATCTACTGGGTGTCGGGCGTGGCTGAAACCAACCGCGCGCCGTTCGACGTGGTGGAAGGCGAGTCGGAAATCGTCGCCGGCCACATGGTCGAGTACTCCGGCGGTGCCTTCGCCCTGTTCTTCCTGGCCGAATACGCGAACATGATCCTGATCAGCTTCCTGATCTCGATCTTCTTCCTCGGCGGCTGGCTGAGCCCGGTCCAGGGCTGGGTCAACTTCGGCGATGTCTCGCCGCTGGTCGACTGGATCTGGAAGGGCGGTGCACCGTGGCTGTTCGTCAAGGTGTTCTTCTTCGCCAGTGCCTACATCTGGTTCCGTGCCAGCTTCCCGCGCTTCCGCTATGACCAGATCATGCGCCTGGGCTGGAAGGTCTTCATCCCGCTGGCCATTCTGTGGATCGCGGTTACCGCCGTCATGGTGTTCTTCGGCGTGATTCAAAAGGGCGTCTAAGTGATGAACAGGATTACCCATTACTTCAAGAGCCTGCTGCTGCTCGAACTGCTGGCCGGCCTTTGGCTGACGCTGAAGTACAGCTTCAAGCCGAAGTACACGATGATGTACCCGATGGAGAAGTTCCCGCAGTCGCCGCGCTTCCGTGGCCTGCACGCACTGCGCCGTTATCCCAACGGCGAAGAGCGCTGCATTGCCTGCAAGCTGTGCGAAGCGGTGTGCCCGGCCCTGGCCATCACCATCGACTCGGCCAAGCGCGAGGACGGCACCCGCCGTACCACCCGCTACGACATCGACCTGTTCAAGTGCATCTTCTGCGGCTTCTGCGAAGAAAGCTGCCCGGTGGACTCGATCGTCGAAACCCACATCCTCGAGTACCACTTCGAGAACCGTGGCGAAAACATCGTTACCAAGCCGCAGCTGCTGGCCCTTGGCGATCGTCTCGAAAACGAGATCGCCGAGCGTCGTGCCGCCGATGCCGCTTACCGCTGAGGTCGAGAGATGGATTGGGTAAATATCGCTTTCTGGGTGTTCGCCATCGCGGCAACGGTTTCGGCCGGTGCGGTGATCAGCGTGCGCAACCCGGTGCACGCCGTGCTGTGCCTGGTGCTGACCTTCTTCTCCATTGCCTGCGTGTGGCTGCTGGTGGGCGCCGAGTTCCTTGGCGTGGCGCTGGTGCTGGTCTACGTCGGCGCGGTGATGGTGCTGTTCCTGTTCGTGGTGATGATGCTGGACATCGACCCCACCAAGATGCGTGAAGGCTGGGTGCGCTACCTGCCGGTCGGCCTGATCGTGGCCGTGGCGATGCTGGTGCAGATGCTGATCCTGATCGGCGTGAAGGGCAGGGCGGTCAATCCGTTCCCGGCCGACAACGCCGCCGCGATCGCCGCCGACACCTCCAACATCACCTGGCTGGCGCGCACGCTGTTCACCGAATACCTGCTGCCGTTCGAGTTCGCCGCCGTCATCCTGACCGTGGCCGTGGTCGCCGCCGTGATGCTGACCCTGCGTCGCCGCACCGGCGTGAAGAGCCAGAACCCGGGCGAGCAGACCATGGTCAAGGCCGACCAGCGCCTGCGCATGGTCAAGATGGATGCCGAACAGCCGGTGATCCACAGCAACACCACTCCGGCCGCGGGCGAAGAGGAGACCAAGGCATGATCACTCTGGGCCACATCCTCGCGCTGGGCGCGGTGCTGTTCGCCATCAGCCTGGCCGGCATCTTCCTCAACCGGAAGAACGTCATCGTCCTGCTGATGTCGATCGAACTGATGCTGCTGTCGGTGAACATCAACTTCGTCGGCTTCTCGCGTCAGCTGGGCGATCCGTCCGGCCAGCTGTTCGTGTTCTTCATCCTGACCGTCGCCGCCGCGGAAGCCGCCATCGGCCTGGCGATCCTGGTGACCCTGTTCCGTACCCGCCGCACGATCAATGTCGGCGAAGTCGATTCGTTGAAGGGCTGATCCACAGATGGAAATCACTCTCTCCAAGAGTCTGTTGATCGCAGTGGTGCTTGCACCGCTGTTCGGCAGCATCATCGCCGGCCTGTTCGGTCGCCAGGTCAAGCGCTTCGGCGCGCAGACCATCACCATCCTCGGCGTCGCGGTAGCCTGCGGCCTGTCGATGTACACGTTCTACCAGCTGATGTGGGGCGGCGCGCAGCCGTTCAACCAGAACATCTATACGTTCTTCGAGGTTGGCCAGTACTCGGCCCACGTCGGCTTCATGGTCGACAAGCTGACCGCGATGATGATGGTGGTGGTGACCTTCGTGTCGCTGCTGGTCCACATCTACACGATCGGCTACATGCAGGACGACCCGGGCTACCAGCGGTTCTTCAGCTACATCTCGCTGTTCACCTTCTCGATGCTCACCCTGGTGATGAGCAACAACTTCCTGCAGCTGTTCTTCGGCTGGGAAGCGGTGGGCCTGGTGTCGTACCTGCTGATCGGCTTCTGGTTCAAGCGCCCGACTGCGATCTTCGCCAACATGAAGGCGTTCCTGGTCAACCGCGTCGGCGACTTCGGCTTCCTGCTGGGCATCGCCGGCGTGCTGTGGGTGTTCGGTACCCTGGATTACTCGCAGGTGTTCTCGCAGGCGGGCATGCTGGCTGACCCGCGCGCCCAGCTGCAGATCTGGGACGGCACGATCCTGGGCATGCAGCTGCTGAACGAGCCGGTGATCTGGTCGATCGCCACCGTCATCTGCATCTGTCTGTTCATCGGCGCCATGGGCAAGTCGGCCCAGGTCCCGCTGCATGTGTGGCTGCCGGACTCGATGGAAGGCCCGACCCCGATCTCGGCACTGATCCACGCCGCGACGATGGTGACCGCCGGTATCTTCATGGTCACCCGCATGTCGCCGCTGTTCGAGCTGTCGCAGACCGCGCTGAACTTCGTGCTGTTCATCGGTGCCACCACCGCGTTCTTCACCGGCCTGATCGGCATTGTGCAGAACGACATCAAGCGCGTTGTCGCGTACTCCACGCTGTCGCAGCTGGGCTACATGACCGTCGCCCTGGGCGTGTCGGCCTACTCGGCCGCCGTGTTCCACCTGATGACCCACGCCTTTTTCAAGGCCCTGCTGTTCCTGGGCGCCGGCTCGGTCATCATCGCGATGCACCACGAGCAGGACATGCGCAAGATGGGCGGCCTGCGCAAGTACATGCCGATCACCTTCATCACCATGTGGATCGGTACGCTGGCCCTCGTCGGTACGCCGTTCTTCTCCGGCTTCTACTCGAAGGACACCATCATCGAGGCGGCCGAGATCCACGCCCACATGCAGAACAGCTGGGTGGCCACCTATGGCTACTGGGCGGTGCTGGGTGGCGTGCTGGTGACCAGCTTCTACAGCTTCCGCCTGCTGTTCATGACCTTCCATGGCAAGGAACGCTTCCGCGATGCGCATGACGATCATGGTCATGACGATCATCGCGCCGCCGACGCGCACCATGCCGACGCCCACCACGGCGATGCCCATGACGACCACGGCCATGGCCACGGTCCGCATGAGCCGCACGAAACGCCGTGGGTGGTGACCCTGCCGCTGATCCTGCTGGCCATCCCGTCGATCGCCATCGGTTTCTTCAGCATCGGTCCGATGCTGCATGGCACCGACTGGGCTGGCAACCATGCGCACGAGGCGATCAAGGGCCAGGCACAGACGTTCTTCACCGGCATCGTCGACTTCTACGATCCGGCCAAGAACACCGTCGCGTTCCTGGGTGAAGAGTTCCATGGTCCGGTCGCGTTCGCGCTGCACGGCATGATGCTGCCGCCGTTCTGGCTGACCCTGGCGGGCTTCCTGCTGGCCGCGCTGTTCTACCTGTGGAAGCCGGACCTGTCGGGCAAGGCGCGCAAGACCTTCGCCCCGATCGTTTCGGTGCTGGAAAACAAGTACGGCTTCGACAAGCTGTGGATCGATGGCTTTGCCGGCGGCAGCGTCAAGCTGGGCAAGGTCTCGCGCTGGATCGACAGCAACATCGTCGACGGCGTGGTCAATCTCTCGGCACGTGTTGTGGACGTTGCAGCCGGCGTGCTGCGTCGTACCCAATCCGGTTTCCTCTATCACTACGCCTTCGCGATGATCATCGGCCTGATTGCCCTGCTGGGCGTGCTGATGCATTACCTGCGTTGATGACCTGTACGGAATAAGAAGACGTGTCGAACTGGCCTCTACTCAGTGTCCTCATCTGGCTGCCGATCATCGGTGGTGCCCTGATCCTTGCGATCCGTGATGCGCAGACCGCCCGCTGGGCGTCGCTGGGCGTCGCGGTGCTCACCTTCGTTGCAAGCCTCTCGCTGCTGAGCGGCTACAACGCGGGCGTCGACGGCCTGCAGTTCGTCGAGACCCATGCCTGGATCCCGGCGTACAAGATCGGCTACAACCTGGGCGTGGACGGCATTGCCGTGGCGCTGATCCTGCTGACCACCCTGGTCAGCGTGCTTGCCCTGATCGGCGCCTGGAGCGCCATCGACAAGCGCGTGAACCAGTACGTGGCGGCCTTCCTGATCCTGGAAGGTGTCACCGTCGGCATCTTCGCTGCGACGGACGCGATGCTGTTCTACGTGTTCTTCGAAGCCATGCTGATCCCGATGTTCCTGATCATCGGTGTCTGGGGCGGCCCGCGCCGCATCTACGCGGCACTGAAGTTCTTCCTGTACACCTTCCTCGGCTCGGTGCTGATGCTGGTGGCGCTGATCTACCTGTACATGAAGGGCGGCAGCTTCCAGCTGGCCGACCTGTACGCGCTGCCGCTGTCGGCCAAGGAACAGACCTGGATCTTCTTCGCCTTCCTGATCGCCTTCGCGGTCAAGGTGCCGATGTTCCCGGTGCACACCTGGCTGCCGGATGCGCACGTCGAAGCACCGACCGCCGGTTCGGTAATCCTGGCCGCCATCGCCCTGAAGATCGGTGGCTACGGCTTCCTGCGCTTCAACCTGCCGATCGTACCGGACGCGTCGCAGGAATGGGCCTGGCTGGTGATCGCGCTGTCGCTGATCGCGGTGATCTACGTCGGCTTGGTCGCTCTGGTGCAGGACGACATGAAGAAGCTGATCGCCTATTCGTCGATCGCGCACATGGGCTTCGTCACCCTGGGCACCTTCATCGCCCTGTGGCTGGTGCGCGAAGCCGGCAACGCCGATGCTGCCCGCCTGGGCCTGCAGGGCGCCATGGTGCAGATGATCTCGCACGGCTTCGTGTCCGGTGCGATGTTCTCCTGCGTCGGCGTGCTGTACGACCGCATGCACAGCCGCCGCATCGCCGATTACGGCGGCGTGGTCAACGTGATGCCGTGGTTCGCCACCTTCGCCATGCTGTTCTTCATGGCCAATGCCGGCCTGCCGGGCACCAGCGGTTTCGTCGGTGAGTTCATGGTCATCCTGTCGGCCTTCCAGCGTAATCCGTGGATCGCACTGGGCGCGGCCACCACCCTGATCATCGGTGCCGCCTACACCCTGTGGCTGTACAAGCGCATCTTCTTCGGCGAAGTGGCCAACAGCCACGTGGCCGAACTGAAGGACATCAACGGCCGCGAATGGCTGGTGCTGGGCGTGTTCGCCATCGGCGTGCTGGCGCTGGGCATCTACCCCAAGCCGCTGACCGACCTGATGGAGCCCTCGATCGCGAAGCTGGCGATGCAGATCGCATCCAGCAAGCTGCTGTAATTCCAGGATTTGATGATGACCACCTCGCCGCTGCTGCCATTGACCGCCGCTGACCTGCCACCGCTCGCTCCCGAGCTGGTGCTGATCGGCAGCGCCTTCGCCCTGATGATCCTCGACCTGTTCGTCAGCAACCGGAACAAGATCGTCACCCACCTGTTCTCGCTCGCTGCGCTGGCCGTGGTGCTGTTCATGCTGGCCACCGGCGTGGGCGGGCAGGGCGAGGTCTTCCATGGCATGTTCGTACGCGATACCGCCGCGGACGTGATGAAGACCGGGATCGTGCTGCTCAGCGGCCTGACCCTGGTCTATGGCTGGCGTTACCTGCGTGACCGCAACCTGTTCCAGGGCGAGATCCCGGTACTGATCCTGTTCGGCACCGCCGGCATGATGATCCTGGTATCGGCCGGCAGCCTGCTGATGGTCTACCTGGGCCTGGAACTGCTGGCGCTGTGCTCCTACGCCCTGGTCGCCAGCAACCGCGAGAACGGCCTGGCCTCGGAAGCGGCGATGAAGTACATCGTGCTGGGTTCGCTGGCCTCGGGCCTGCTGCTGTACGGCATGTCGCTGATCTACGGCGCCACCGGCAGCCTGCACCTGGACGTCATCCGTGACGCCATCCCGCACTCGGAAGAGCGCGTGCTGCTGATCACCGGTGCGGTGTTCATGATCGCCGGTGTTGCCTTCAAGCTGGGTGCCGCGCCGTTCCACATGTGGCTGCCGGACGTGTACCAGGGTGCCCCGGCACCGATCGCGCTGTTCATCAGCTCGGCGCCGAAGCTGGCCGCTTTCGGCATGGCCTACCGCCTGCTGGAGATGGGCGTCGGTCCGCTGTCGACCGAACTGCAGCTGCTGATCGCCGGCCTGGCCGCGGTCTCGCTGGTCGTCGGCAACCTGATGGCCATCGCGCAGAGCAACCTCAAGCGCATGCTGGCGTTCTCCACCGTCTCGCACATCGGCTTCCTGCTGATGGGCATCGCCGGTGGTGGCGCGCAGGGCTATGCCGCAGCGCTTTTCTACGCACTGGCCTACGCCATCATGTCCACCGCCGCCTTCGGCGCGATCATCGCGCTGTCGCGTGCCGGCTTTGAAGCCGAGAACATCGAGGACTTCAAGGGCCTCAATGCCCGCAACCCGTGGATGGCCGGCCTGGTGCTCTGCATCATGGCGTCGCTGGCCGGCATCCCGCCGTTCCTGGGCTTCTGGACCAAGCTGGCGGTGCTGGGCGCGGCCGTCAATGGCGGCCTGCTGTGGCTGGCCATCCTCGGCGTGCTGTGCGCCGTGGTCGGCTGCTTCTACTACCTGCGCGTCATCAAGGTCATGTACTTCGATGAGCCGGTGGGCGAGGCCATGCCGCGCAGCAACGACCGCGTGCTGGGCCTGGTGCTGGGCGTGAACGCGCTGGCGCTGCTGGCGCTGGGCCTGGCCTGGAACCCGATCATGGTCTGGTGCCAGCAGGCATTTGCGCATCTTGCATAAAAGTTGACACAAAGCTGCGTGATTCGTGTAATATGCGCAGCCTGAGTTGTCACTGCAGCGGTTCAGCCAGAACATCGTTGCGGTAGCCCTCCTCGAAAGAGCAGGGCAGCAGTTCAAACACTTCCGGTGCGGGGTGGAGCAGTCTGGCAGCTCGTCGGGCTCATAACCCGAAGGTCGCAGGTTCAAATCCTGCCCCCGCTACCAACATCGAACCGGCGCCAACCGGTCTGATGAATGAGGGAAAGCTTGCATGTTTTGAAGTTATCGCTCATAATTCCGCTTCTGATGCGGGGTGGAGCAGTCTGGCAGCTCGTCGGGCTCATAACCCGAAGGTCGCAGGTTCAAATCCTGCCCCCGCTACCAAGTAAAGAGATCGCCTTCGAAGTCCTGCTTCGAGGGCGTTTTTCTTTGGGTTATGCGTCGTTTCCGTCCGATCGGGGTCAGACCCCTTTCCTGCGGAAAGGGGTTTGACCGCCGGCCCCGCACCTTGCACCAGCGCGGTGCAGCCGCTATCATCAGCGACCTAGCAGTACCCCTGAAGGCGGCCTCCCGGCGGGAGTCCGGACCCGGAAGGAGGGCCGCAACCGGCAGGCACTGCAGGTTGCAACCGGAATCCAGTCACCGGAGTCTTTCCGGAAAAGGGGCCCAGCGGGCCCTTTGTCGTTTCCGGGGCGTCATGTTTTCACGCCGGCCAAGGCCGGCACCCAACCAAGAGATCAAGGCAGGCTGTGAGCGACAAGGCAACCGACATCGCGAATCTGCTCGCCCCGACCGTTGTGTCGCTGGGCCTGGAGCTGCTGGGCGTTGAGTATCTGCCGGCCCCCGGCGGTGCGACCCTGCGCCTTTACATCGACGTGCCGCTGGCTGAACAGCCCGAGCGCATCATCAATGTCGACGACTGCGAGCGGGTCAGCCGCGAAGTGTCGGCGCAGCTGGACGTCGAGGACCCGATCAGCGGCAACTACACGCTGGAAGTGTCCTCGCCGGGCGTGGATCGCCCGCTTTTCAACCTGGAGCAGTTCGCCCGCCACCAGGGTGAATCGGCCAAGGTCACGCTGAAGCTGCCGCAGGACAACCGTCGTCGCCTGCAGGGCCGTATCGAGGCGACCGACGAGGCCGCTGGCACCATCACCTTCATCGTCGACAAGACCGAAGTGGTGGTGTCGGCCGACAACATCGACAAGGCACGCATCATGCCCGACTGGGTGGCGCTGGGGCTGGCCCCGAGCAAGCCGACCGGTCCGGCACCGAAGCGTCCGAAGCCGAAGACGAATTCTTCTTCCAACGAGCCGGCGGCAAAGAAGCCGCGCGCGGAGTGAGCCAATGAGCAAGGAACTGTTGCTGGTAGTCGACGCGGTCGCCAACGAGAAGGGCGTGCCGCGTGAAGTGATCTTCGATGCCATCGAGGCCGCCCTGGCCTCGGCAGCGAAGAAGCGCTATCCCGACGAGGAAGTGCTGACCCGCGTGGTCATCGACCACAAGGATGGCAGCTACGAAACCTACCGCCGCTGGGAAGTGGTGGCCGATGACGTGGTCATGGAGTCGCCGGATCGCCAGATCCGCCTGATGGACGCCGTCGATGAAGCCGAAGGCGTGGACGTCGGCGACTACATCGAAGAGCAGATCGAGAACCCGGACTTCGGCCGCATCGCTGCCCAGGCCGCCAAGCAGGTCATCGTCCAGCGCGTGCGCGAAGCCGAGCGCCAGCAGGTCGTGGATGCGTGGAAGGATCGCGTGGGTGAGCTGATCACCGGCGTGGTCAAGCGCGCAGAGCGCGGCAACATCTACGTCGACCTCGGTGGCAACGCCGAAGGTTTCATTCCGAAAGACAAGGGCATTCCGCGCGACGTGCTGCGCGCCGGTGACCGCGTGCGCGGCTACCTGGCCGAAGTGCGTTCGGAACCGCGTGGCCCGCAGCTGTTCATCAGCCGCGCCGCCCCGGAATTCATGATCGAGCTGTTCAAGCTGGAAGTGCCGGAAGTCGGCCAGGGCCTGGTGGAAATCAAGGCCTGTGCCCGCGATCCGGGCGACCGCGCCAAGATCGCCGTGCTCGCCCACGACCAGCGCACCGATCCGATCGGCGCCTGCATCGGCATGCGCGGTTCGCGCGTGCAGGCCGTGTCCAACGAGCTCAATGGCGAGCGCGTGGACATCGTGCTGTGGAACGACAACCCGGCCAACTTCGTCATCAACGCGATGGCGCCGGCCGAAGTGCAGTCGATCATCGTCGATGAAGACAAGCACTCGATGGACCTGGCTGTCGCTGAAGATCGCCTGGCCCAGGCGATCGGCAAGGGCGGCCAGAACGTGCGCCTGGCCAGCCGCCTGACCGGTTGGCAGCTCAACGTGATGACCCAGGACCAGGTCACCGCCAAGTCGGAAGCCGAGCAGGCGTCGGCCCGCCAGCTGTTCATGGACAAGCTGGAAGTGGACGAAGAGATCGCCGGCATCCTGGTCAGCGAAGGCTTCGGCACCGTCGAGGAAATCGCTTATGTCCCGGTCGGCGAACTGCTGGCCGTGGAAGGTTTCGACGAAGACATCGTCGAAGAGCTGCGCGCTCGTGCCCGCGATGCGCTGCTCAATGAGGCCCTGGCAGTCGAAGAAGGCCTTGAAGACGGCCAGCCGGCGCAGGACCTGCTGTCCCTGAAGGGCATGGACGAAGCCACCGCGTATGCGCTGGCCGGCCACGGCGTGCGTACCAGCGAGGACCTGTCCGACCTGGCCGCCGACGAGGTCATGGACTTCGGCATCGAAGGACTGGATCAGGCGCGCGCCGCTGCGCTGATCCTGGCCGCCCGTGCCGAAGAGATCGCCCGACTGGAACGCGGCGAATGAGCCGGCAATGAACAGGGCCCTGAGCCGCTCAGGGCGTAGAATCCGCGCCACCTCCAGATGCGGGGGGGCGCCCACAAGATCATAGGATCCGAATGTCGCAGCAAACCACCATCCGCAAGCTTGCCGAACTGGTCAACACGCCGGTCGAAAAACTGCTGGAACAGCTGGCCGGTGCCGGCATGAAGTTCAGCGGCCCCGACCAGGTCGTGACCAGCTCCGAGAAGGTGAAGCTCCTGGGCTTCCTTCGTCGTTCGCACGGCAAGCCCGAGCAGGCCCCGGAAGAGACCGATCAGTCTGCAAAGAAGATCACGCTCAACCGCCGGAAGCAGCAGGAAGTGACGGTCAATTCCGGTCGCAGCAAGACGACCGTGAATGTCGAGGTGCGCCAGAAGCGCACCTACGTCAAGGATGGTGCGCGCGCCATGACGCCGGACGAAGAGCGCGCCGACATCCTGCGCAAGCTGGAAGAGTCGCGCGCCCGCAACCTCGCCGAACAGCAGGCCCTGGCCGAGAAGGATCGTCTGCGCGACGAAGCCATCGTCCGTGCCCGTGAGGAAGAGATTGCGGCCAAGGAGCGCGCAGAGGCCGAGAAGAAGGCTGCCGAGGAAGCTGCGGCCGCCGCAAAGGCTGCCGAGGCACTGGCTGCCACCAAGCCCAAGCGCGCCCCGATCGATGAAACCGCGCCGCGTCCGCCGCGCACGCCGGCCGCTGCTCCGGCTGCGCCGCGCAGTGCGCCGCCGCCGCGCAACGACGACCGCAACAACCGCAGCGCGCCGCGCAACGAGCGTGGCCCGGGCGACCGTTTCGCCGGCCAGATGCACCTGTCGGCTGCCGACCGCGCGCGTCGTGGCAACAGCAACAACAGCAACACCCGGGGTCGTCCGGGTGGCCGCAACCAGGCCGGTGGCCGTCGCGACATGTCGCGCGGCGGCAACAATGCCGGTCCGCACGCCTTCGAGCGCCCGACCGCACCGGTCGTGCGTGAAGTGGCGATCGGCGACACGATCACCGTGGCCGACCTGGCGCAGAAGCTCGCGCTGAAGGGCGGCGAGGTGGTCAAGGCGCTGTTCAAGATGGGCGTGATGGCCACCATCACCCAGTCCATTGACCATGACACCGCCGCGCTGGTGACCGAGGAACTCGGCCACAAGGCGATCCGTGCCAATGACAACGATGCCGAAGACGCACTGCTGGCCTCGACCGGTGAAAACCAGGGCGAAGCCACCCAGCGTCCGCCGGTGGTCACCATCATGGGCCACGTCGACCACGGCAAGACCTCGCTGCTGGATTACATCCGCCGTACCAAGGTCGCCACTGGCGAAGCCGGCGGCATTACCCAGCACATCGGTGCCTACCACGTGGATACGCCGAAGGGCGTGATCAGCTTCCTGGATACCCCGGGCCATGCTGCCTTCACCTCGATGCGTGCCCGCGGTGCCAAGCTGACCGACATCGTGGTGCTGGTCGTGGCCGCCGATGACGGCGTCATGCCGCAGACCAAGGAAGCGATCCAGCACGCCCGTTCGGCGGGTGTGCCGCTGATCGTGGCGATCAACAAGATCGACAAGTCCGACGCCGACCCGATGCGGGTCAAGAACGAACTGCTGTCCGAGCAGGTCGTGGCCGAAGACTTCGGTGGTGACACCCAGATGGTGGAGATCTCGGCCAAGACCGGCCTGGGCATCGACGACCTGCTGGACGCCATCTCGATCCAGGCCGAACTGCTGGAACTGAAGGCCGTCGACGAAGGCCGCGCCTCGGGCGTGGTGATCGAATCGTCGCTGGACAAGGGCCGCGGCCCGGTCGCGACCGTGCTGGTGCAGCAGGGTCGTCTGAAGAAGGGCGACTACCTGGTGTGCGGCATCCAGTACGGCCGCGTGCGTGCGCTGTTCGACGAAACCGGCAAGCAGCCGGAGTTCGCCGGCCCGTCCATCCCGGTGCAGGTCCTGGGCCTGTCCGGCGTGCCGGAAGCCGGTGACGACTTCGTGGTCGTCGAGGACGAGCGCCTGGCCAAGGACGTTGCCCAGCAGCGTGAGACCAAGCGCCGTGAATCGCGCCTGGTGGCCACTGCGGGCAGCCGCATGGAAGACATCATGGCGACCTTGGGCAAGGGCGAGGGCCAGCAGGTCCTCAACCTGGTCATCAAGGCCGACGTGCAGGGTTCGGTGCAGGCCCTGAGCCAGGCACTGGTCGCGCTGTCCAACGACGACATCCGCATCAACGTGATCCACTCCGGCGTGGGCGGCATCACCGAATCGGACGCCAACTCGGCGGCCGCTTCGAAGGCCACCGTCATCGGCTTCAACGTGCGTGCGGATGCTTCGGCCCGTCGCATCATCGAATCCAATGGTGTGGACCTGCGTTACTTCTCGATCATCTATGACGTGATCGACCAGGTGAAGCAGGTGGCCTCCGGTCTGCTGGGCGTGGAGATCCGCGAAGAGATCATCGGTATCGCCGAGGTCCGCGACGTCTTCCGCAGCTCCAAGCTGGGTGCGGTTGCCGGCTCGATGGTCATCGAGGGCGTGGTCAAGCGCAACAAGCCGATCCGCGTGCTGCGCGACAGCGTGGTGATCTTCGAGGGCGAGCTGGAATCGCTGCGCCGCTTCAAGGAAAACGTCGAGGAAGTCCGCAACGGTACCGAATGCGGTATCGCGGTGAAGGCCTACAACGACGTCAAGCCGGGTGACCAGATCGAGTGCTTCGAGCGTATCGAAGTGCCGCGCACCCTGTAATGCTGCAAGGGGCCGGTCCTCGCGGACCGGTCCGCCACCCTGGTGGGGCCCGACCTTGGTCGGGCCGCCTTCCCTGGTAGGGCCCGACCTTGGTCGGGTCACATTCAAATCAAGAGCCTGACCGCGTGCCCAAGACTTTCCATCGAACCGACCGTGTCTCCGCCCAGCTGCGCCGTGAACTCGGCACCCTGGTGCACAACGCCGTGCGCGAGCACGGGTTGCCCTCGGTGAGCGTGTCCGACGTGGAAATCACCCGCGACATGGCCCATGCCAAGGTATTCGTCACCGCGCTGATGCCGGAGCGTTCGGCTGAAGCCGTGGCCGGCCTGAAGGAGCTGGGCTACCGCCTGCGCATGGACCTGGCCCGCGCGATGAAGCTGCGCCACGTGCCGGAGCTGCATTTCCACTACGACGACTCGGTCGACCGTGGTGAGCACATCGACAACATCCTGCGCGACCTGCCCGATACGCTGGCCGCGGAGAAGCGTCGCGAGAGCGACGAAGAATAAGCCAGCGCCGGGCCCATGCCCGGCGTCTTTTCATTCCGGCAACGCGATGCCTGTGCCGGCCGCGCTGCGGCAGCCGGGCATGGCTCGGCTCTACAACATCCTGTCATGACCCGAATTCAGTTCCGCCGCCTGGATGGCATCCTGCTGCTCGACAAGTCGACCGGCATGAGCTCCAACGCCGCCCTGCAGGTGGCCCGCCGCCTGTTCCGCGCCGAGAAGGGTGGCCACACCGGCAGCCTCGACCCGCTGGCCACCGGCCTGCTGCCGCTGTGCTTCGGCGAGGCGACCAAGATCGCCGGCCTGCTGCTCGGCTCGGCCAAGGCCTACGACGCCGAGATCGTGCTCGGCCAGACCACCGATACCGATGACGCCGAAGGCCAGGTGCTGCTGCAGCGCCCGGTGCCGGTGATCAGTGCCCAAGCGCTGCAGGCCGCGCTGGCGCCGCTGACCGGCAGCATCCGCCAGCGTGCCCCGATCTATTCGGCGCTGAAGCAGGGGGGGGAACCGCTGTATGTGAAGGCCCGCCGTGGCGATGTCATCGAGGCCCCGGAACGCGAGGTCCAGGTGCATGCCATCGAGGTGCTGGAGCAGCAGCCGGAACGCCTGCGCCTGCGCGTGACCTGCGGCTCCGGCACCTACATCCGCAGCCTGGCCCGCGACCTGGGTGAGGCGCTGGGCTGTGGCGCGCACATCAGCGCGCTGCGCCGGCTCTGGGTGGAACCGTTCCGCGAACCGGCCATGGTCACCCTGGACCAGTTGCGCGCCATGGTCGAGGCGGGCGACGAGGCGGGCATGGACGCGCTGCTGCTGCCGCTGGCGGCCGGGCTGGCGGAATACCCGCGGGTCGACCTCGATGCCGAACAGGCCCACCGCTTCTGCGTCGGCCAGCGCCAGCGCGACCCGTCCTGGCCGCCTGGCCTGGTCGCCGTGTTCGGTCCGGACGATGCTGTCCAGGGGCTCGGGCAGGTCGATGACAGCGGGCTGCTGGCCCCGCAGCGCCGCTTCAACCTCTGAACGGGGCAGGGTGGTTCAGCCCCGGACCTTGTTCCGAGGCCCCCCGACCGTTACAATTTCGCGGCCGTTTTCCGGCAGCCTGCTCCGCGCAGGTTTCATCCTCGTAGTCCACGGCGAGCCTGGCGGTGCGCGAAGCGCGTTCCTGCCGGCCACGCATCACAGAGAAAAAAGAAATGTCGATCGACACCCAGAAGGTCATTGAAGACAACAAGCGCAGCTCGGCTGACACCGGCTCCCCGGAAGTCCAGGTGGCCCTGCTGACCGCCCGCATCGAGCTGCTGACCGGCCACTTCAAGACCCACAAGAAGGACCACCACAGCCGCCGCGGCCTGCTGCAGATGGTCAACCGCCGTCGCAGCCTGCTCGACTACCTGAAGAAGAAGGACGTCGAGCGTTACAAGGCCCTGATCGAAAAGCTTGGCCTGCGTCGCTAAGCAACGAATCCCCCGCGGCGCAGTGATGCGCCGCGGTTTTGTTTTGTAGTACCGCAATCCCCGATTCAGGCCGGAACGATCCGGTCACCCGCTGGCGGCAAGGGTCGCCGACGGTCCAAATTCGCAGACAGCATCCCCAAGGACACCCTCCGTGGCAAAAATCACCAAAACCTTCCAGTACGGCAAGCACACCGTCACGCTTGAGACCGGCGAAGTCGCCCGTCAGGCCAGCGGTGCCGTCATCGTCAAGATGGACGACACCGTACTGCTGGTCACCGCCGTCGCCGCCAAGAGCGCGCGCGAAGGCCAGGACTTCTTCCCGCTGACCGTCGATTATCAGGAAAAGTTCTACGCCGGCGGCCGTATTCCGGGTGGTTTCTTCAAGCGTGAAGGCCGTGCGACCGAGAAGGAAACCCTGATCTCGCGTCTGATCGACCGTCCGATCCGCCCGCTGTTCCCGGAAGACTACAAGAACGAAGTGCAGATCATCGCCACGGTCATGTCGCTGAACCCGGACGTGGACGGTGACATCCCGGCCCTGATCGGCGCCTCGGCTGCCCTGGCCCTGGCCGGCACCCCGTTCATGGGGCCGATCGGCGCTGCCAAGGTCGGTTACAAGAACGGCGAGTACATCCTGAACCCGACCGTCAGCGAACTGGCTGACTCGCAGCTGGAACTGGTCGTCGCCGGTACCTCCAACGCCGTGCTGATGGTCGAATCCGAAGCCGCGCTGCTGTCCGAAGAAGTGATGCTGGGCGCCGTGACCTTTGGTCACCGCGAAATGCAGAAGGTCATCAACGCGATCAACGAGCTGACCGTCGAAGCCGGTACCAAGCCGTCGGCCTGGGAAGCCCCGGCCAAGAACGACGCGCTGATCTCCGCCCTGAAGGAAGCCATCGGCCCGCGCCTGGGCGAAGCCTTCCAGGTGCGCGACAAGCTGCAGCGCCGCGACGCCATCTCGGCAATCAAGAAGGACGTGTTCGAAGCCCTGGCAGGCCGCGTGGCCGCCGAAGGCTGGAACCCGGCCGAGCTGTCGAAGGAATTCGGCGAGCTGGAATACCGCACCATGCGTGACTCGGTGCTGGACACCAAGGTGCGCATCGACGGTCGTGCGCTGGACACCGTCCGCCCGATCACCGTGAAGACCGGCGTGCTGCCGCGTACTCACGGCTCCTCGCTGTTCACCCGCGGCGAAACCCAGGCCATCGTGACCATCACCCTGGGCACCGCCCGCGACGGCCAGGTCATCGACGCCGTTGCCGGTGAGTACAAGGAAAACTTCCTGTTCCACTACAACTTCCCTCCGTTCTCGGTGGGTGAGTGCGGCCGCATGATGGGCCCGAAGCGCCGCGAAATCGGCCACGGTCGCCTGGCCAAGCGCGGCGTGCTGGCTGTCATGCCGTCGCTGGAGTCGTTCCCGTACACCATCCGCGTCGTCTCGGAAATCACCGAGTCGAACGGTTCCTCGTCGATGGCCTCGGTCTGCGGCTCGTCGCTGGCCCTGATGGACGCCGGCGTGCCGGTGAAGGCGCCGGTTGCCGGCATCGCCATGGGCCTGGTCAAGGAAGGCGAGCGCTTCGTCGTCCTGTCCGACATCCTGGGTGACGAAGATCACCTGGGCGACATGGACTTCAAGGTGGCCGGTACCGCTGAGGGCATCTCCGCCCTGCAGATGGACATCAAGATCGAAGGCATCACCGAAGAGATCATGAAGCAGGCCCTGCAGCAGGCCAAGGCTGGCCGTCTGCACATCCTGGGCGAAATGGCCCACGGCCTGACCGCTCCGCGTGAAGAGCTGTCGGACTACGCGCCGCGCCTGCTGACCATCAAGATCCACCCGGACAAGATCCGCGAAGTGATCGGCAAGGGTGGTTCGACCATCCAGGCCATCACCAAGGAAACCGGCACCCAGATCGACATCCAGGACGACGGCACCATCGTCATCGCGTCGGTCAACGCCATCGCTGCCCAGGCCGCCAAGGCCCGCATCGAGCAGATCACCTCGGACGTCGAGCCGGGCCGCATCTACGAAGGCAAGGTCGCCAAGATCATGGACTTCGGTGCGTTCGTCACGATCCTGCCGGGCAAGGACGGTCTGGTCCACGTGTCGCAGATCTCCAGCGATCGCGTCGAGAAGGTCGGCGACGTGCTGAAGGAAGGCGATGTGGTCAAGGTCAAGGTGCTGGAAGTCGACAAGCAGGGCCGTATCCGCCTGTCGATGAAGGCCGTGGAAGAAGGCGACGCCGTCAGCGCCGAGTAATCGACTGCGCTGGTTCCCGGCAGGTGTCAACCTTGGTTGACACACTTCTGGAGTCGCCAGAATGAAAAAGCGGGCTTCGGCCCGCTTTTTCTTTGCCTGTCTCCCAGCGCAGCGGCAACGCTATGCTTCGCCCATGGACACCCTGCGCCTGCTCGACCTGGATATCGATCGCCCGGCGCAACGCGTCAGTCGCAACGGCGAGGTCTTGCCCGTCAGCGGCCTCAGCTGGACCCTGCTCGACGTACTCCTGCAGCACGGCAACGCCGTCGTGCATTTCGACACCCTGGCCGCCCAGGTCTGGGCACCGGCGGTGGTCGGTGAGGATGCGGTCAGCCAGCGGGTGAAGCTGCTGCGGCAGGCCTTGGGCGATGACAGCCGGCGCCCGCGCTACATCCGTTCGGTACGTGGTCGTGGCTACCAGCTGTGTGCGTCGCCGTTGCCGGCCAGCGTGCCGCCTGCGCCATCCTCGCGCGCCCGCAGGCTCGGCTGGGGCGTTGCGGCTGTCGCGGCGCTGGGCGTGGCCGCCACGCTGCTGCTGTGGCCCCGTTCGACGCCACAGGGGGCAGGGCAGTCGCTGCTGCAGCGCGCCGAGTACTACGCGGGGATCGGCCAGGCCAGCAACAACCGCGTGGCCATCACCCTGTACCGGCAGGCGCTGCAGGCTGATCCCGAATCCACGCCGGCGCGGCGCGGACTGTCCCGTGCGCTGGCGGCGCAGGGCTGCCTGTTCAACGGCACGCCCGAGCAGCTGCGCGAGGCGCTGGCATTGGCCGAGCAGGAGCTCCAGCGCACACCCGGCGATGCCGCCGCGCACGCTCTGTGGGGGTATGCGCAGGACTGCCTGGGCGACATGCGCCAGGCGATCACCGGCTACAGCCGCGCGATCGAACTCGAGCCGGGCGACGAGCGTAGCCGCGCATCGCTGGCCTACCTGCAGCAGGAACGCGGCCAGCTCGCCACGGCGCTGCAGGCCAACCTGTCCCTGAAGGCGCCCGAGCGCATCCGCTTCCGTGACGTGCAGGTCGCGCGCGAGCTCGAACTGCTCGGCTTCACCCAGGCGGCCGCGGATCGGCACGCGCGCAATTTCCAGCTGTACCCCGACAACGTGTTCTCCAACATCGCCTGGCCGCGCAGCCTGTACCTGGCCGGCGCGCCACAGCGAGCCCGGCAGGCGCTGGATGAAGCGCTCGCGCGTGGCACGCCGCATCCGCAGCTGCTGCGCCTGCAGGGCGAACTGGCGTTGCTGGCCGGCGACGCTGCAGGCGCCGCCGACGCGTTCGAGCGTGGCCGCCAGCTGCGGCCGCAGCAATCGCTGGGCCAGACCCTGGCGGCGTTGCATGGCGCGCAGGCTGCGGACGCCACCTGGATCGACCAGCGCCTGCAGCAGCTCGCTACCAGCGCGGGAGCGGGCGACGGCTGGCCCGATGCGGCGCTGGAGCGGGCGCTGCTGCTGCAGGCCCAGGGGCATGCAGGCGACGCGGTGACGGCACTGCAGCAGGCGGTCGATGACGGCTTCCGCGACGTGGCGTGGCTGCGTGCTACGCCGCTGTTCGTCGGCCTGCGCAGCGCGCCCGGCTGGCCGGCCCTGCTGCAGCGCCTGGACGCCGACATTGCCCGGCAACGTGCGCAGGTGCTGGCCGCCAGCTGGCGACCCGACGACCTTGCCGCGCTCAGCGCAGCGCCGGCAGCAGAAACTCGGTGAGGATGCGCCGCGACTGCGGATGGGCGAAGTTGCGGTTGAACGCCTGGCTGGTGACCACCGCCACCACGCGCTGCTCGGGCAGCACGAACACGTAGTTGCCACCATTGCCGGACATCGCCCACACCGTGCGCGGTGAACCCTGCACGTCCAGCTTCAGGCCCCACCACTGGTAGCCGTAGTCACTGCCGTCGGAGGTGCTCGTCTGTGGTCGCACCATCGCCTCGATGTAATCCTTCGGTACCAGTTGGCGGCCCTGCCAGCGGCCGCCATCGAGCACCAGCTGGCCGAAGCGGGCGAGGTCCTGCGTGCGGTAGCGGGTGCCGCCGCCGCCCATGCCGATGCCCTCCGGCGAGCGGTTCCACTGGCTGCGGGTGATGCCCATCGGCCGCTCCAGGACGCGCGCGGCGTAGTCGGCCAGCGGTTGGCCGCTGGCTTTCTCCAGTACCGCGCCCAGAACGAACGGATTGGCGGTGCAGTAGGCAAACGCGCGCCCATGCGGGCTGCCCTCGGGCCGCTGCATCCACGGCGCGAAACCCTTCACCGGCAGGCCCAGGGTGAAGTCCAGCCACTTCTCGGACACGTACATGCGTTCCTCGTGGCCGGCCGAGAACGGGTTTTCGTCATCGCACTCCCAGAGGCTGCTCATGGTCAGCAGGTCCTGCACGGTAGTGGCACGCAGGCGCGGGTCGACTGCGTGCTGGGCAGTGAACGTCGGGAAGTAGTCATACACCCCGGCCTGCACGCCGGGCAGGGTGCCTTCGCCAATGGCTGCACCGACCAGCAGCGCGGTCACGCCTTTGCTGGCCGATCGCACGTCGTGCAGGGTCTGCGCGTCGGCACCGTTGAAGTAGCCCTCGTAGACGACCTTGCCATCGACCTGCAGCAGCACGCTGCGGATCTGTTTCAGTTCATCGCTGGCGATGGCCTGCTGCAGGGCCTGCAGACGGGTCTGGTCCGGTGGGGTGGCGCAGGCAGCGAAGGGCTGGCTGCAGACGGCGCAGAGCAGGGTGAGGGCAGGCAGGATCGAGCGCATCGTCGGACTCCATCAAAGGGAGCCCGATTGAGCCTGCGCTGCGTCTGAAGTGCTGGAAACCGGCCTGAAGAATTCTGAAGGCCCTGTGCCACAAGGCTCGCAGGTATCAACCCTGGTTGACGCGCTCTTCCTCTTCTTCCTCGCCCAGCCACCACACCTGGCCCGGCTCGGGGTCACTCAACGGATGCTCGCGCTGTTCGATGGCCTCCAGCACGCGTCCTGGGGCCGCCGCGGTCCACGTCGCCAGCAGCTTCTCCACCGCAGCCCGGCCCTGCGCGGCAATGCCCAGATCGCGCTCGCGCGCCCAGGTGCCTTGCTCAGTGACTTCTGCCTCGTCGCCATGCTGGTGCGGGGTGCCATAGCTGCAGCGGCGGCACAGCCGGCGCACGGTCGCGGTCCAGTCCTCGACCATGCCGATGCCGGGCAGGTCCATGGCCCCCAGGGCAGCGATCTCATCGGCAGAATCGCACTGCACGAACACGGTGAAGGTGGCCATGTCCGATCGCTGCAGGCGCTGCATTGCGTTGAACACCGGTACCTCGTGTTCGCCGTACGTACGTCGGCCGGTCGACGCACCGTCATGCAGCACGATGTCGCCGAAGCGGAAGCCGCTTTCGGGCAGCGGTACGTTGTCGATGCGTGCACGCACCGGATCAATGCGGCTCATGTACACCACCTCGGCATCGGACCACGGCGCCAGGCGCATGCAGGCCACGCCGAAGTTGCCCTCGATCGGGCCTTCGCCCTCGGGCAGGGTGATGCCACAGCGGGTCCACTGGCGCCGTGCTTCGGCCCAGTCCGCCATGCCGGTGGCCGCGATTCCGGCATTCCAGGCGGTGGCGACATCGAATTCCCCGCGCAGCTGCTCCGATCGCAGGTTGTCCTGCAGCGACGCCGGCCAGTCGCGCAGGTACTTGTGCGCCAGCCCGCGCATGTAGTGCAGGTAGGGCACTTCGGGAGCGATGGCGATCACTTCGCCGAACAGCGCCACCGCGCGCGGCAGGTCGCCTTCTTGGAACGCGTCGTAGGCGCGGGCTTCCAGCATCTGGTGTTCGTCGAGGGCGTCGTCGTCCAGCAGGTCGCCGTCGGTGGGAGTGTCGTGATCGGTGCTCATGTCCATGTGCAGTTGAAGATCCGCGGCCACCTTAGCCGAAGTAGGGGACTGGGTGCGCTGCGTCGGCGCGTGTCCTGCTGCAATGCGTGATGGCCGTGGCATGACGGCCTCGTTGTCGCCCTCTGGCCGATCGTTGCTGTCCACTGGACGACATGCGGCGACATCGATCCCACGGCCTCATCGGTTTGCTAACGTGGCGGCGCCTTCGAACCGGGAGTTTCCATGTTCCGCCAGACCGTGGCCGTCCTTGCCGTGCTGATTGCCGGCGCCCTGCCCATTGCCGCGCGCGCCGCGCCTGCACAGCCGCCGATCTTCGGTGCCTACTATCCCGGTGGATCGGCCGAGCGCTACCCGGTGTCGAGCATTCCGGCCGAGCGCCTCACCCACCTGTTCTACGCGTTCTCGACCATTGAGGACGGGCGCTGCACGATCGGTGCGGAAGCACCGAAGAACTTCGCCGCCCTGGCCGAGCTGAAGAAGGCACACCCGCACCTGCGCACGCTGATCTCGATCGGTGGTTGGGGCGCGGGTGGGTTCTCCGATGCGGCGCTGAGCGAGGCCAGCCGCAAGCGGTTGGTCGATTCGTGCATGGCGCTGTTCTTTGATCGTCACGCCGGCAGCTTTGATGGCGTGGATATCGACTGGGAGTTCCCGGTCAGTGGTGGCCCGAAGGAGCTGGCGCACCGCCCGCAGGACCACGCCAACCTGACCCGGCTCGCGCAGGCGTTCCGCGTGGCACTCGATGCGCGCGGTCGCAAGATGGGACAGCCGCTGCTGCTGACCGCCGCGCTGGCCGCCGGTCGCCTGCAGACCGATGGCCCCTACGATCCGGCGGCGAGCTACGACCTGCCGGCGCTGGCCAAGGTGTTCGATTTCATCAACCTGATGAGCTACGACATGGGCACCGGCTTCTCGGCGGTGTCGACCTTCAACGCGCCGCTGCATGAGGTGGCGGCCGACCCGCTGGCGCCGGAACTGCGGCGCTGGAACAACGTGGCCGGTGCCGTGCAGTTCTACCGCGACCACGGCGTACCGGCCGACAGGCTGGTGCTGGGCGTGCCGTTCTACGGGCGCGGCTTCAAGGTCACCGGCGATGCCCCGGATGGGTTGTACCAGCCCTACAGCGCACCGGCCGATGCGGGCGACTGGCGGGTGATCAAGGCGCGCTATCTCGACCAGCCGGGCTGGACCAGGCACTGGCAGCCGCAGGCGCAGAGCCCGTGGCTGTACAACGCCGAACAGAAGGTCTTCATCAGCTATGAAGACCCGCGCTCGATCGGGCTGCGTGCGCAGTTCGCCCGCGAACAGGGCCTGGCCGGCGTGTTCATGTGGGAGCTGACCGGCGACGACGAGCAGGCCAGCCTGCTCAACGCCATGCTGGGCCCCTGGCAGAAAGCGCGCATCGGCGATTGAGCTGCATCAGGCGATGCCCGGCGCAATGCCGCAACGCCATCGGCCCAACCCCGCACGGCATGTCCATGCCCGCAGCGTTACGCTGCGGGCATGATCCGTCTCGAACGCCTGGACCATCTGGTCCTTACCGTCGCCGACATCGACCGCAGCTGTGATTTCTACCAGCGCGTGCTCGGCATGCAGGTCGTGCGCTTCGGCGCGGGCCGCACCGCACTGCAGTTCGGCCAGCAGAAGATCAACCTGCATCCGGCCAGCGCCCCGCTGCAGCCGCATGCGTTACGACCCACGCCGGGCAGTGCCGACCTGTGCCTGGTGACGCATACCGCCACGGCCGATGTACTGGCGCACCTGCAGGCGCAGGCGGTCGCGGTGGAGGAGGGGCCGGTGGCCCGCACCGGCGCACTGGGGCCGATCGAATCGGTGTACTTCCGCGACCCGGATGGCAACCTGATCGAAGTCAGCCATTACCTGGACGAAGCGCACCTGCTCCGGTAGCGCCGGGCCATGCCCGGCCACGCTTCAGTTCGCCCAGACGCTGTTCGGATCGCCGTTGCGGGCACGACGCTGGCTGGCCACCGCCAAGCGGGCGAAGCCAAAGGCCATGGCCAGCGCGATGGCATCGACCCAGAACAGCGGCCAGTGGCCACGCGCAGCCGCACGCCACAGCCAGTCACCATTGAGTGCGCCGTGCAGGATCGGCACCAGCGCGGTACTGATTGCCGCCGCCCACAGCAGCTCGCGTGCGGCCTGTGCCGGGCGGCGCAGCGCGGCCCACAGCGCACAGGCCGCCCAGCTGCCGAAGCAGGCCCAGCGGATGCCGTGGTCGACCGCCGCCGGCGCCAGCCGTTCCAGCACCAGCGCGGTGAGGAACGCGACCGAGATCGCCACGCACAGGCCGATGCACACGCCGACCGTGGCCCGTGCCATGTTTACTCCGGCGCGCGGCTGCTGCGGCTGGCGACGCTTGCGCCGCGATTCGATCCACAGCAGGTTGCCCGAGTAGAACAGGAACGCACCGCCCAGGCCGAGCAGGAAGTACAGCCAGACCACCACGCCGTTGCCGAACTCGCCGAAGTGCAGCGCATAGGCGGCGCTGAGCGTGGCGTGGTTGGCGTCGCGCTGGCCCGGCAGCTGGGTGGCCAGTACCTGGCCGGTGGCGACATCCAGCGCCACGGCGCCGAGCGGGCCGAGGGTGCCGGTGGATTCGCCGGTGATCTCGATGGTGGCGTTGGTGTCGCCCGCGTTGGCCAGCTTCAGGTAGGCCGGCTCAAAGCTGGTCACGCCCTGTGCGCGTGCCACCTCCAGCGCCCGCGCATGCAGCACGCGCAGGCTGCCCGGCGGCGAGGGGATGCCGGTCGCTTCACGCACCGGAGCGGTGTCCATCGCTGTTGGCACGGCCTGCAGGGCCTTGCCGTCGAAAATCAGCGGATTGAGCAGGGCCATCTGCACGAACACCAGGCAGAGCAGGGCTCCGGTCACCGCGAACATCAGGTGGAAGGGCAGGCTCAGCACGCCGATCACGTTGTGCGCGTCCTGCCACAGCTGTTTCAGGTTGCGGCCCGGGCGCAGCGCGAACAGGTCGCCGAGCAGCTTCGGCAGATGGATCACCAGCCCGCTCAGCAGCGCCATGCCGTACAGCAGGCTGACGATGCCCATCACGTAGATGCCGGCCACGGGCAGGCCGAGGCTGTAGTGCAGCTCGTTGACCAGTTCCGCCAGCCCGGTCTGCGGCGGCGTGGGGCTGCCGGCGATCTGACCCGGCCAGGCGTAGCGCCAGCTACCGTCATCGGCCTGCCAGTACGCCAGGGGCTGAGGGTGGTCGGCGCCGGGGAAGGTCATGCCGACATGGCGGCGGGCTTCCGGATGCGTGGCCAGTACGTCCTCCAGCAGGTACTGCGCATCGTCCAGCCCTGCCGGCAGCGCAGTGGCTGCGCCCGGCGTCTGCCACAGCGGCAGATCGTGGTGGAACAGGGTCAACGCACCGGCGTAGAAGGCCACGAACAGGCCGAAGCCGGCCACCAGGCCGACCCAGGTGTGCAGGGTGGTGAACGTGCGCAGGGTCTGCGAGCTGAACTTCATGGGGCGGGTCTCATTGCACCGCGCCGATCAGGCGCAGCAGCCCAAGCACGGCGAAGCCGGCGGCGGCGCTGCCACCCAGCACCAGCCAGGCACGCAGCGCGCTGCGGAAACTGAACGCCCACAGGGCGGCCAGCATCCACAGCGGGATGAAAGCGATCAGGGTCGGCACCAGCGCCCGCTGCCAGGGGCCGGGCGGCAGCCATGCCAGCAGGCCGGTCGCGGCGGCGGCTAGGAAGAAACCGGCGACGATGCCAGCGAAGGCGCGCGGCCACATCAGGGCGACTCCGCGCCGGGACGGTGCCAGGCGGCCAGGGCCGGCAACAGCATCGCCGCCAGCATCCAGGTGCACAGCATCGCCACCAGGCCGGCAGCGAAGCCGAGTTCTGCCATCCACAGCCACAGCGCAGCGGCGGCCGCGACCAGGCCGATCTGGCGGCCCAGGCGACCGGCGCGGCGCAGGCGCGGCCAGCGGCAGTGCGGCGAGGCGGCATAGAAGGCCAGCGCCGAGAACATCGCCGCCAGCATGCCCAGGCTGCAGAAGCCGAGCGTGGAAAGGCCGACGGTGATCATTGCGGACGGCCGCCGCGGCAGCGGGCCGGCGAACGCGGGGCACGGGCGGGGCCGGCGGGAGCCGGTCGGAGCGGGTGGCGCATCACGAGGTCCTGGGGGAAAGCGGGCAGGCTGGCACGGGGCGGGCTGCGTGCACATGGTAATCATTGCGTTTTCACGCCGCCAGCGGCGGCCATTCAGCGGACCGTACGGTAGCTCTTGGGCTTTCCGGTGCGCTGGTTTAAGATCATCACACTCCCTGACTGGAACAAGGTGGCCCGCGCCCAGCGCCGGCCGAGCGTGCGACATGAGCACTACCACCGCCCACTGTTGACCTGCCCCCGAAGGCCCTGTGTTCCAGGCGCCCTCGTGGCGCTTTTTTATTGCCCGGGCGCCGCCCCGGGACCGCTTTCCAGCCCGCCCCGCGGGCCCCGCACGAAGCCACTGCGATGATCAACATTACCCTTCCCGACGGCAGCCGCCGCGAGTTTGAAAACCCCGTCAGCGTCATGGACGTTGCCCAGTCGATCGGCGCCGGCCTGGCCAAGGCCACCATCGCCGGTGCCGTGGATGGCGTGCTGGTCGATGCCAGCGACGTCATCGACCACGATGCCAGCCTGCGCATCATCACCGCCAAGGACGAGGAGGGCGTGGAGATCATCCGCCACTCCTGCGCCCACCTGGTCGGCCACGCCGTCAAGCAGCTGTACCCGGACGTGAAGATGGTGATCGGCCCGGTGATCGCCGAAGGCTTCTACTACGACATCTACTCCGAGCGCCCGTTCACCCCGGAGGACATGGCCGCGATCGAGAAGCGCATGGGTGAGCTGATCGCCCAGGACTACGACGTCATCAAGAAGATGACGCCGCGCGCCGAAGTGATCGAGATCTTCAAGTCCCGTGGCGAGGACTACAAGCTGCGCCTGATCGAGGACATGTCCGAGGACATCCAGGCGATGGGCATGTACTACCACCAGGAATACGTGGACATGTGCCGCGGCCCGCACGTGCCGAACACTCGCTTCCTGAAGGCCTTCAAGCTGACCCGCATCTCCGGCGCCTACTGGCGCGGCGACGCGCAGAACGAACAGCTGCAGCGCATCTACGGCACCGCCTGGGCCGACAAGAAGCAGCTCGAGGCGTACATCAAGCGCATCGAGGAAGCCGAGATGCGCGACCACCGCCGCATCGGCAAGCAGCAGGACCTGTTCCACCTGCAGGAAGAAGCGCCGGGCCTGGTGTTCTGGCACCCGAAGGGCTGGGCGCTGTGGCAGGTGGTCGAGCAGTACATGCGCAAGGTCTACCGCAACAGCGGCTACGGCGAGGTGCGTTGCCCGCAGATCCTGGACGTGAGCCTGTGGAAGAAGTCCGGCCACTGGGACAACTACCAGGACAACATGTTCTTCACCGAATCGGAGAAGCGCACGTACGCGGTCAAGCCGATGAACTGCCCGGGCCACATCCAGGTGTTCAACCAGGGCCTGCACAGCTACCGCGACCTGCCGATCCGCTACGGTGAGTTCGGTTCCTGCCACCGCAACGAGCCGTCCGGCGCGCTGCACGGCATCCTGCGCGTGCGTGGCTTCACCCAGGACGACGGCCACGTGTTCTGCACGGAGAACCAGATCGAGTCGGAAGTGACGGCCTTCCACCAGCAGGCGCTGGCGGTCTACCAGCACTTCGGCTTCGACGACATCCAGATCAAGATCGCGCTGCGCCCGGAATCGCGCCTGGGTGACGACGCCACCTGGGACAAGGCCGAGGGCGCGCTGCGCTCGGCACTGACCGCCTGTGGCGTTGAATGGCAGGAGCTGCCGGGCGAGGGTGCCTTCTATGGCCCGAAGATCGAGTACCACCTGAAGGACGCCATCGGCCGTACCTGGCAGTTGGGCACCATGCAGGTCGACTTCATGATGCCGGGCCGCCTGGGCGCCGAGTACGTGGACGAGAACAGCCAGAAGAAGCACCCGGTCATGCTGCACCGTGCCATCGTCGGCTCGATGGAGCGCTTCCTGGGCATCCTGATCGAGCACCATGCCGGCCAGTTCCCGGCCTGGCTGGCCCCGACCCAGGTGGTGGTGGCCAATATCACCGACGCTCAGGCTGAATACGTCGCGGGCGTGACCAAAACCCTTGCGGAGCAAGGCTTCCGCGTCAGCTCGGATTTGCGTAACGAGAAGATCGGCTATAAAATCCGCGAGCATACGTTGCAGCGCGTGCCCTACCTGCTGGTCATCGGTGACCGCGAGAAGGAAAATGGGGCTGTGGCGGTGCGTACGCGTTCTGGCGAAGACCTGGGCAGCATGAGCCTGCAGGCCTTCATCGAGCGGCTCCACGCCGAGGGCGCGTAAGCAAAGGTCCGGTCCGGGCGCACAGGCACCCGGACCGGTTCGATACCCTTGGGAGAACGTAATATCAGCACCCCTGACAACAAACAGAACCGCAAGAATCAGGAAATCCGTGTGCCGCGCGTCCGCGTGATCGGCAGTGACGGAGAAATGATCGGCGTGTTGTCGCGCGACGAAGCGCTGTCCATGGCCGAAGATGAAGGCCTGGACCTGGTCGAAATCCAGCCGCAGGCCGATCCGCCGGTCTGCAAGATCATGGACTTCGGCAAGTTCAAGTTCGAAGCGCAGAAGAAGGCCAGCGAGGCCAAGAAGAAGACCAAGCAGGTCGAGATCAAGGAAGTGAAGTTCCGTCCGGTCACGGACGAGGGCGACTACCAGATCAAGCTGCGCAAGATGCGCGGGTTCCTCGAGGATGGTGACAAGATCAAGGTCAACATCCGTTTCCGTGGCCGTGAAATGAGCCACCAGGAACTGGGCCGCGAAATGGCCAACCGGATCGAGACCGATCTGGGCGAGGACATCGTCATTGAATCCCGTCCGCGCCTGGAAGGGCGTCAGATGGTCATGATGATCGCGCCGAAGAAGAAGACCTGAGGCCTGACGGGCCGCCCTCCGGGGCGCCTGGCTGAACGGTTCAGGGTGAAGGGGCGCCATCGGCGCCCCTTTGCTTTTGCGGCATGCCGGTGAATCGCCCTGAAAGGGTTGCAGGGGCTGGTGGCAGGACGGTTTTGCCTGTATCATGCCCGGCTCGACCCACCCAGGACGGGTCGTACGCCGATCATGGCAGGACGGAAAGAGCGGCCCAGGCCGCCGCCAGATCAGTCAGAAACCAGGGTCATATCCCATCAAGGACATTGCAATGCCCAAGATCAAGACCAACCGGGCAGCGGCCAAGCGTTTCCGCAAGACCGCCTCGGGCAAGTACAAGTGCGGCCACGCCAACCGTAGCCACATCCTCACGAAGAAAGCGACCAAGCGTAAGCGTAATCTGCGTCAGACGGGCCATGTCCGTGCAGAAGACGCAGGCCGTCTGGACCGCATGCTCCCTTACCTCTGAGGAACTGAAAAATGGCACGAGTTAAGCGTGGCGTACAGGCGCGTCGCCGCCACAAGAAGATTCTGGATCTCGCCAAGGGCTATTACAACGCCCGTCGCAAGGTCTTCCGCGTCGCCAAGCAGGCGGTCATCAAGGCACAGCAGTACGCCTACATCGGCCGTAAGCAGAAGAAGCGCAACTTCCGTTCGCTGTGGATCACCCGTATCAATGCGGCTGCCCGCATCAACGGCCTGAGCTACAGCCGCTTCATGAACGGTCTGCTGAAGGCTGGCATCACCCTGGATCGCAAGGTCCTGGCTGACATCGCCGTGCACGACGCTGCCGGTTTTGCTGCGCTGGCCGAAAAGGCCAAGGGCGCGCTGGCGGCATAAGTCCTTCCCGATGCCGTAACCGTTCACTCGGAACGGTGTCAGGTCAAGGCAATGCATGGGGAAGGGCGCAAGTCCTTCCCCATTCTTTTTTGGGTCCCGGCGAGGCCACGACGGCAGCGCGGGGACGGCGGTGGCGACAGGGGTCGGCCCTTCGCGCATCGCGATGGCAGATCGACTGGAGTTCCGGCCCCCCATGAGCGACATCCAATCCCTCACCACCCAGGCGCTGGCCGATGTGGCCGCCGCACAGAGCCCCGACGTGCTGGAACAGCTGCGCGTGGCCCTGCTTGGCAAGAGTGGCAGCATCACATCGCAGCTCAAGCAGCTCGGCGCCCTGCCGGCCGACCAGCGCAAGGCCGCCGGTGAAGCGATCAACCAGGCCCGTGATGCGCTGACCCGCGCGTTGGGTGAGCGCAAGGCGCTGCTTGAAGACGCGGCACTGGATGCACGCCTGGCCGCCGAAGCCATCGACATCACCCTGCCGGGTCGCAATGGCGACCGTGCCGGCCTGCACCCGATCACCCGCACCCTGGAGCGCATCACCGGCATCTTCGGCCGGCTGGGCTACGAGCTGTCGGAAGGGCCGGAGATCGAGGACGACTGGCACAACTTCGAGGCGCTGAACTTCCCGCCGCACCACCCGGCGCGCGCCATGCACGACACCTTCTACTTCGGCGACGGCCGCCTGCTGCGCACGCATACCTCCGGTGTGCAGGTGCGCTACATGGGCGACCACGCGCCGCCGCTGCGCATGATCGCCGCCGGCAAGGTGTACCGCAGCGACAGCGACCAGACCCACTCGCCGATGTTCCACCAGGTCGAAGGCCTGCTGGTGGACGAGCATTCGACCTTCGCCGACCTGAAGGGCACGCTGGCCGAGTTCGTGCGCGCGTTCTTCGAGCGCGACTTCGAGATGCGTTTCCGTCCCAGCTACTTCCCGTTCGTTGAACCGGGTGCGGAAGTGGACATCGCCTGGCAGCAGCCCGATGGCAGCACCCGCTGGCTGGAAGTGCTCGGCTGCGGCATGGTCCATCCGAACGTGCTGCGCAACGTGGGTATCGATCCGGAGCGTTACACCGGCTTTGCCTTCGGCATGGGCGTGGAGCGTTTCGCGATGCTGCGCTACGGGGTCAACGACCTGCGCGCGTTCTTCGAGAACGACGTGCGCTTCCTGAAGCAGTTCGCGTAAGCCGCAACCGTGTAGAGCCGAGCCATGCTCGGCTGCTTTTCTGGATGGACGCCTCCTTGCGCATGCGCTGGGCGACCACAAAAACCGCAACGGGAGGTACACCTCCCACCAGGGTGACACCATGAAATTCTCCGAAAACTGGCTGCGCAGCCACGTCCCGACCTCCGCCTCGCGCGATGAGCTCAGCGCGGTGCTGACCGCCATCGGCCTGGAAGTGGAAGAAGTGACCGCGCTCGGCGACGGCCTCGATCACGTGGTCGTGGCGCGCATCGTCGAAGCGGTGCGCCATCCCGAAGCCGATCGCCTGCAGGTGTGCAAGGTCGATGCCGGGCAGGGCGAGCTGCTGCAGATCGTGTGCGGCGCACCGAACGCGCGTCCGGGCCTGGTCGCGCCGCTGGCGATGGTCGGCGCGCAGATCGGCGAGCTGAAGATCAAGCCGGCCAAGCTGCGCGGCGTCGAGTCCAACGGCATGCTGTGCTCGGCCAAGGAGCTGGGCCTGGACAATGATGCCTCCGGCCTGCTGGAGCTGCCGGACGATGCACCCGTCGGCCGATCCCTGGTCGAGTACCTGGGGCTGCCGGACGCCAGCATCGAGATCAAGCTGACCCCGAACCGCGCCGACTGCTTCAGCCTGCGCGGCATCGCCTACGACGTCGCAGCGGCCACCCGCAGCGAAGTGCTGGATTTCGCCGCCGATGCCATTGCGCCGGTCGGCAGCCGTGAACTGTCGATCCAGCTCGACGCCGGCGCCGAAGCGCCGCGTTACCTGGGGCGCGTCATCGAAGGCGTCAACGCCGCGGCCAAGACCCCGCTGTGGATGGCCGAGCGCCTGCGCCGCAGTGGCGTGCGCCCGGTCTCGCTGCTGGTCGACATCACCCAGTACGTGATGCTGGAGCTGGGCCAGCCGATGCATGCCTACGACCTCGCCACCCTGCAGGGCAGCATCGCCGTGCGCCGTTCGCGCGCGGGCGAGAGCCTGAAGCTGCTGGACGGCCGCGATGCTGTGCTGGACGACAGCTTCCTGGTGGTCACCGACGCCGATCGTGCGGTCGGCCTGGCCGGCCTGATGGGTGGTTTCGACACCCGCGTCACTGATGCCACCACCGCGGTGTTCCTGGAGGCCGCGCATTTCGCGCCGGCCGCGATCATGGGCCGTGGCCGCAAGCTGGGCCTGCACACCGATGCCGGTCATCGCTTCGAGCGCGGCGTCGATCCGGCGCTGCCGCGCACCGCCATCGAATACGCCACCCGCCTGGTGCTGGACCTGGCCGGCGGTACCCCGGCGCCGGTCACCGAGGCCGTGCGCGCCGACGACCTGCCGCAGCCGGCGACGATCGTGCTGCGCCGCGCGCGCATCAGTCGCGTACTCGGCATCACCATCGACGACGCCGAAGTCGAGCGCATCCTGCGCGCGCTGGGCATGAACGTGGCCGCCACTGCCGAGGGCTGGCAGGTCGCTGCGCCGAGCCGCCGTTTCGACATCGCCATCGAAGAAGACCTGATCGAAGAGCTGGCCCGTATCCACGGTTACGAGCAGATCCCGACCACGCTGCCGGGCGGTGCTTCGCGCGTTGCGATGCCAAGCGAGACCCAGCTGGACGCGCTGAGTGTGCGCCGCCAGCTGATCGCCCGCGACCAGCAGGAAACCGTCAACTTCGCCTTCGTCGACGACGCGCTGCTGACCCAGTGGCAGCTGCGCGATGGCCTGGTGCCGCTGGCCAACCCGCTATCGGCCGAACTGGCGGTGATGCGCCCGTCGCTGCTGCCGGGCCTGGTCGCCACCCTCGGCCGCAATGCCGCCCGCCAGCTCGGTCGCGTGCGCCTGTTCGAACTCGGCCGCGTGTTTGCCCAGCAGGCCGGAGATGGCCAGCCGGCGCCGCTGGAAACCCCGCGCGTGGCCGCTGCGGTCTGTGGTGATGCGCAGGCCGTGCAGTGGGGCCTGCCAACCCGCAAGGTCGATTTCCATGACCTGAAGGGCGACCTGGAATCGCTGGCCGCTGCCAGTGGCGCGCAGCTGGAGTTCCGCCCGTCGGCCCGCGCCTACGGCCACCCGGCGCGTTCGGCTGAAGTATTCCGCGATGGCGTGGCCATTGGCTGGATCGGCCAGGTCCACCCGCGCCTGGCCAGGGCGATGGACATCGAAGCCGATGTCTACGCCTTCGAACTGGACCTGGAGCCGCTGACCGCCCGCCGCCTGCCGCGTGCCGGCGAGTTGTCGCGCTTCCCGGCGGTGCGCCGCGACCTGGCCTTCCTGGTGCCTGAACAGGTGGCCTGGGCCGATCTGGCGGCCACCGTCCGCCAGGCCGCCGGCCCGCTGCTGCGCGACCTGAACCTGTTCGACCGCTACGTCGGCCAGGGCGTCGAGCCGGGATTCAAGAGTCTCGCTATGGGCTTGATTTTGCAGGACAAGTCGCGCACTCTGACGGACCGCGACGTGGATGCGGTGGTGGCCGAGGCGGTCACTGCCATCGAGCGTGAACATCACGCCCGGATCCGCGGCTGAGCGGGCAGCACTCGGGGGTAGCAGGCAATGGCATTGACCAAGGCGGAGATGGCGGAAAAGCTGTTCGACGAAGTCGGTCTGAACAAGCGGGAAGCCAAGGAATTCGTCGACGCGTTTTTCGATGTGCTGCGTGAAGCATTGGAACAGGGACGTCAGGTGAAGCTGTCGGGCTTCGGTAATTTCGATCTGCGGCGCAAGAACCAGCGCCCGGGTCGCAACCCCAAGACCGGCGAGGAAATTCCGATTTCCGCCCGTACGGTGGTCACCTTCCGTCCGGGCCAGAAGCTCAAGGAGAGGGTGGAAGCTTATGCTGGATCCGGGCAGTAACCGCGAACTACCGCCGATCCCGGCCAAGCGCTACTTCACCATCGGTGAAGTCAGCGAGCTGTGCGACGTCAAGCCGCACGTCCTGCGGTACTGGGAAACCGAGTTTCCCAGCCTTGAGCCGGCCAAGCGCCGAGGCAACCGTCGCTACTACCAGCGCCATGACGTGCTGATGGTGCGGCAGATCCGCAGCCTGCTGTACGAACAGGGCTACACCATCGGTGGTGCACGCCTGCGTCTGGATGGTCCGGATGCGCGCGAGGAATCCGCGTTGAGCAACCAGATCATCAAGCAGGTGCGCATGGAGCTGGAAGAAGTGCTGCAGTTGCTGCGCCGCTGATCCCATTTCCATCATAATCCGCTATACTTCACGGCCCGCCGCACTGGCGGGCACATCGCAGCATCAGTCGGGGCGTAGCGCAGCCTGGTAGCGCATCTGCCTGGGGGGCAGAGGGTCGTCGGTTCGAATCCGGCCGTCCCGACCACTGTGATGAATCAAGAGGCCTGCGCAGCAATGCGTGGGCTTTTTTGTGCGTTCTGCAGTTGCTGATCAGTCTTCCGCCACCCTCAGCATTTCGATGAAGGCTGCGCCGAAGAAGTGGTGATGGATGACCAGGTAGCCGGCGGCCTTGCCGTTCTGCTTGGCGACCTGCACGCCGCCGCGTGCCCGCCGGTCGCCAATCTGCATGATTCGCCGTGGATCAGAGGCTGCCACGCTGTCGAGCGATCAAGGCATCATCGTCCCGCGGAATGCCGTCGCGCAGGTGCGGGGAAGAGGGCGCCGGGGTCATCGCGGGCGCAGCTGCAGTATCAGGCCGCCGCCCGACACAAAGCAGGCGAGCAGGACGGCGATCGACAGCGGCAGGTGGAATTCATTGCGACCGAGCAGGGCAAAGGCCCGATGGATCAGCGCCGTGCCAATGCCGAGCGCGCCACAAACCAGCGCATAGCCGCGCGCCGTCGATGTGCCCAGCAGGGTCTGGCGATAGCCCCGGAGCACGAGGCCGACCGCGAACAGGTTGAACAGCAGGAAGCCCTGAATGCCACCGGGCACATGGAACATTGCCCATTCCTGCCAGAATGCAGCGTCGATCTGATGCAGGATCAACGCCAGCAGCGTCGCCAGATACCATCGTTCCATGTCGCACTCCCTGCCATGCAGGCCATAGTCTATCGGCTCTGCCGCGCACGCACGCCCACACGCTGCAGCCAGCGCGTGGCCGGCATTCAATACACGCGGAACTCGGCCCTGCAGCCGTCGCTGACCCAGACGCCGCGGCGGTCCCAGCCCCAGTTGCGGTCCTCGATGCAGGCCGTCACCGATTTCTGCTTGACCATGCGCACCTCATGTCGCACGCGGATGCGGCATTCCTTGTCCTTCTTTTCGTAGGATTCGCAGACCAGGCGTTCGCCCTCGTCGTCGCGATCCCGGCCACGACCACGGCCACGTCCCGGCCAGCGGCCGTCCTCGTCGGCGACGAACTCGGCACGGCAGCCATCGGTCACCCACAGCATGCGACGGCTCTGGCCCCAGTTCTGGTTCTCCACGCAGCGGGTGACCGACAACTGCCTGGCCAGGCGCATCGGACCCTCGATCGGGCATTGCTCGGTCTTGTTGAACTGCGATTCGCAGCGAAGTGCGGGGATGTGCGCTGCGTCGTAATCCTGGGCGGCCACGGTGGTGGCAGCAAGCAGCATGGCGAAGGAGATGCCGCCAATGGGCGGCAGCAGGCGATGGGTCATGGAGGCCTCGTTGAGGGAGCGGGCGGCAAGAATGACCCAGCCCGGGACCATTGGAACGCTTCGTTCCCGACGTGGCTCAGTGGGGATTTAGTAGTGCGCGCGGGTCCATGCAGAGGCTTACATCCCGTATCATCGCTGCACATCCGATCGCATCGGGTTACACCTCCTTACATGTCTTCCACGCCTGTCGGCGCGGTCCGTGGCGGCCGTCACTGGCGCGCGGCAGGCCTGTGGAGGACGATGCGCGGACCACGACGACCACAGGGGGTTGCGTTGATCAGCAGTATCGTCATTCATCGCTCGGCGGGCACAGGCGCCGCCGAGGTGCAGGTCCTGGACACCACGTTCAAGGGCAAGCATGTGTTTGTTGCCTGGGGGCTGCGCGGGCCGGAGTTGACCCGCAGCGCGGACCCGGCCGCCACGGTGGCTGCGCGCAAGGCGTTGCAGACCGTGGCCGGGCACAGCGAGGGGCCGCGCAGCCCGGAAGTATTCATTGCCAACCAGTCGGCGGTGGCGATCACCGTCTATCGCCTGCTGACCGAAGCACGCACGGGAGATGGCGTGTTCTTCCTGTGCGATTCGCAGGCCGTGGTCGACTGGCTGATCACCGCGCTGGAAATCCGCGGCGCAGACTGATTCCGCGTCGCGTCAGCCGAGTGCCGCATCCACCGCAGCCAGCGCATGCAGGGTGGTCGTGTCGAACAGCGGTACTGCGCTGTCTTCCGGCCGTACCAGCAGCATGATCTCGGTACAGCCCAGGATGATCGCTTCAGCACCGCGCTCGACCAGGCGCGCGATCACGCCGGCGTAGACCTGCCGCGCGCGCGCGCTGATTACGCCGGCAATCAGCTCCTGGTAGATGATGTCGTGCACGTTGCGGCGGTCATCGGCATCGGGCACCAGTACCTCCAGGCCGAAGCGTTCCTGCAGGCGGCCTCGATAGAAGTCTTGCTCCATGGTGAAGGCGGTACCGAGCAGGCCCACCTTGCGGGCACCTGCCTGCAGGATCGCGGTCGCGGTCGGATCGGCGATGTGCAGCAGCGGCGGTGCACAGGCCGTCTCGATACGATCGGTCAGTTTGTGCATGGTGTTGGTGCAGATCAGCAGCAGGTCGGCGCCACCTGCCTGCAGGCGCCGTGCGCCATCGACCATGTGATCGCCCAAGGTGTCCCAGTCGCCGTCGTGCTGCAGTTGCTTGATGCCGGCGAAATCCACCGACCACAGCAGCAGCTGCGCGGAGTGCGCGCCACCGAGGCGCCGCCGCACCTCCTCGTTGATGAGCCGGTAGTACTGCGCCGAACTTTCCCAACTCATGCCGCCGATCAGGCCAAGAGTCTTCATGCGCTGCTCCAGGGAAGAGGCGGCCATTGCAGCACAGATGGGCACGGGCGTGCGGTGCGTGCCATCTGCAACCTCCACATCCATGCCGTGCTGTATGTGCCGCGCGGCGTGCCTACGGCCTATGCTGGTGCGGTCTTCCGAGGTGGATGTCGATGGCCCTGCATACCTGGTGGTGGTTCCTGGCCACGGTCTTTGTCCTGTGCGGCACGCCGGGGCCGAACATGCTGCACATCCTGGGGCGCAGCGTCGGGCTGGGCTTCCGCGGCAGCGTTCCGGCGATGGCGGGATGCCTGCTGGCGATGCTGCTGGTGCTGGCCGCGTCCGCTGCGGGTCTGAGCGCGCTGCTGCATTCCTCGCCGATGCTGTTCGAAGTGCTGCGCTATCTGGGTGTGGCCTACCTGGCCTGGCTGGGCCTGAAGGCATGGCGCGACAGCTGCCGTCCCGCGCCACCGGTGACGGTGGATGCCGCACTGCCGATGGCGCCGGTGCTCGGGGCCTGGACGGTGTTCCGTGGCGGCCTGCTGGTCGGCCTGAGCAATCCCAAGCTGTTGCTGTTTGCCGCCGCGTTCCTGCCGCAGTTCGTCGATCCCGCGCGTGGCCAGGCGCTGCAGTACAGCGTGCTTGTCGCGACCTTTGCGGCCTGCGAACTGTTCTGGTACGTGATGTATGCGGCGGGCGGCCACGGCCTGCGTCGCTGGCTGGCCAAGCCGTTCGCGCGGCGCTGGTTCGAGCGCCTGGTGGGAAGCGTGTTCCTGGCCTTCGCGGTGGCGCTGCTGCGTTTCCGCCCGCGCTGATTCACGCCGTGCACGCGGCCTGTTCACGACTGCGGCATCGGCCGCAGCCTAAGTTGATCCTCCAGTTTGGAATCCCTGCGGGGAAAGGATCGACATGATCAAGTGGGCCATCATCTTCGCCATCATCGGCGTCATCGCAGGCGTGCTCGGCTTCGGTGGCATTGCCGGTGCCGCAGTCGGCATCGCCAAGTTCCTGTTCTGGGCCGGCATCATCATTGCCGTGGTGCTGTTCCTGCTCGGCATGACGGTAGCGAAGAAGGTCAGCTAGCGTTGATCGCGCAGCAGCGTGCTTAGTGGGCGCTGCTGCGCGAGAACAGGTTGATCACCAGCACGCCGGCGCAGATCAGGCCGATCCCGATCAGCGCTGGCCCATCCAGGCGCTGCTTGAACACCACCAGCCCGATCAACGAGATCAGCACGATGCCGACGCCGGACCAGATCGCATAGGCGATGCCGGTCGGCACAGACTTCATGGTCATCGACAGCAGGTAGAAGCACAGCCCGTAACCGACCAGGGCGCCCAGCGTCGGGGCCAGCCGGCTCATGCCGTCCGATGCCTTCAGCAGGGAGGTGGCGATCACTTCCAGCACGATGGCGGCAGCGAGATAGGCGTAGGGGTTCATCATCGACTCCGGTTCACTGCGGATCGCACAGCTTCAGCGCCTGCTCGGCCATGGCCACCGCATTGAGGCGCTCGACTTCGTCCAGCGGGCGCCCGTAGGCGGTGGCCCAGTAGCCATCGGCGGCGCAACGCGCGGCGTACAACCGCGGATCGCCGGCTTCGTCGGGGAATTCGGCCAGCATCGCGCGCTTCCAGTTGCGCCAGTGCGCAAGCAGGCCTGGTTCCATCAGGTTGCCCAGGGTCAGGCCGATGTCGTTCTCCTGTTCCTGCTGCAGCAGGTGTTCGAAGTTGGCCTGCACGTAGGCCCGGCTGAAACTGCCGTGTCCGGGCGGATTCTCCAGCAGCAGTGCGCGGACCCGCGCTTCGAACTCGCCGATCAGTGCGCCGATGGCCTCGTCGACCAGGGCCTGCTTGCTGCTGAAGTGATGGAACAGCGCGCCCTTGCTGACCCCGGCCACCTGCGCGACGTCCTGTACGGTCAACGCGGCCAGGCCGTGTTGGCCGATCACTTCGATGGTGGCCTGCAGCAGCGAGTGGCGCACGCGGTCGGGCGCCTTGCGGCGCGAGCGGGAGGGGGATTCGGACATGGCAGGAAGAAACCGACTGGACGGTACGATTGTAGCGCAGGCCTCGCGCTTCGCTGCCGCTGCCGCTGCCGCTGCCGGCACGAGGCCGGCAGCCTGGACTCAATCGCCGATACGGGCGAAACGCGGTTGCGGGCCGTGTTCGCCTGGAACCTGTTCGACGAACATGGGATACGGACGGACCCAGAGGCCGCCTTCGCCATAGAGGGCGCGATAGAGCACCATCGGCTGCAGGGTTTCACTGCTGCGCACGATGTCGATCACTTCGTACTCGCCCCCCTTGAAGTGGCGGTAGCGGCCGGGGGCGAGGGTGGGCAGCGGGCTCAACTCAGCCATGACGCGCGCCGATCACTTGCTGGCCGGGCTGACCGGCTTCGCGCAGTAGTTGTCGATGGCTTCGGCGGTGTTGGGCAGGCCCCGTGCCTTCGCCAGTTCCCACGGGCGTTCGCAGCGTTGACTGTGTTCGCACCACTGGTAGCCGGCCGAACCGATGCAGCCATGGGCATCGCGATCACCGCCGACGACCGGCGTGGCAGGCGAGGCGGCTGCGGCATCGGCGCGGGCGGCTGCCTGATCCTGGCTCGCGCAGGCGACCAGGACCAGCAGGGCTGGAATCAGAAAAAGCGCTTTCATCGGGCGGGCTCCGTGCCTAAAGCAACAGTGTCCGCCGTGCTCAATCCGGCATCAAGCACTCAATGCACGGCAGCGCGGATCAGTTCCTCGATCAGCACAAGGTAGCTGGCCACGAAATAGAACTTCAGCAGCGTACCGCGCTGCTGTGAGAAGAAGGTGCGCATGTGGAAGGGGCCCCTGTTGGTGACGATAGTGTGAAGCTCCGCTGACTCCGTGACAAGGATCACGAAAATAAATTCGTTAAACCGGCTCAGGGTTGTGAGGGCCTGGCAATCCGACCCAACGGCGCGGCATTTTCGTACAAGTCTGATAGGCCCCAGCGCAGGCGCTCGCTAGCCTGATGATGTACCGGCTGCAGGAGGGGGCCGCTGCCGGTACATCTTCCCGTCCTGCAGGAGCTTTCCATGGTCATCACTGTTCAATGCAATACACGGCACTGGTCCGTGCTGGATCCGCGCGCCGGTGAGGCCAGCAGCTATGCGCGGGGCGCCGATGCGTTCGATGCCGCCGCAGCACTTGCCCTGGAGCATCACCGTCGTACCGGCCAGCACAGCACGGTGCGGGTCGAGGCGCTGGGCAGCTCGGTGGATGCGCTGCACGTCGGCAGCTGAAGCCTCTCAGCGGCGCAGTCAGCCGCGGTTGAGTTGTTTGAATGGGGAAAAACCGTGGTGAGATGACCCCCTGTGCGCCGCGCCACGAATCCCGGATGCTTGCGCCATCGTATTCATCTGGAGATCTCGATGGGCAAGGCACTCACCTGGCGCACTGCGGCCTGCACCCTGCTGCCAATGCTGGCAGCCGCCGCCGGCGCTCAGGCACAGAGCTACGGTTACGGCTATGACGATGACCGCTATGGCGGCCGTGAAGGCAGCGGCATCGTACGCTGCGAATCGATCAAGAACCGCAGCACCGAGTGCCGCCTGGAGGGGAGGGCGCGGATGATCCGCCAGCTGTCCGGTTCGCCCTGCGTGGAAGGTGAGACCTGGGGCCAGTCCCGTTACGGCGTCTGGGTAACCCAGGGGTGCCGTGCCGAGTTCGTGGGTGAATACCGTCGTGGCGGCGGCTGGGGCAATGGTGGCGGCTGGGGCAACGGCAATGGCTGGGGCGGTGGTGAGGTGATCACCTGCCATTCCAATGGCCACCGCCAGGAATACTGCGACGCCCGCATCCGCCGTGGCGTGCGCCTGGTTCGCCAGGATTCACGCAGTGCCTGCATCGAGGGGCAGACGTGGGGCTGGGACCGTCGTGGCATCTGGGTCAGCGATGGCTGCCGTGCGCAGTTCCAGGTGAACTGAGCGCAGTCCTCGAAAATCAGAAAAATCTGATACAGCTCACATTTTGAACGCCGTATCTTCTGCGATCGGGGACACCACCGTGTGCTCCTGATCTGTTGCGACAGTTGGTGCCGTATCCGGCACGTGAATCCCGCCCACCGTCGATACGCCGTCTCAAGGAGTGAGCCGCATGTTGATCCGCCTGCAATGCGAACAGCGCCAATGGCGCGTGCTGCATCCGGACCGGCCGGAGCCGATCGATTTCCGCGACGGTGCCCGCGCCTTCGATTTCGCTGAAACGCTGGCGCGATTGCATTTTGTCGATACCGGGCAGCGCGCTGCCGTGCGCGTGGAGGCCAGTGGTGCCTTCGTGGAGGCGGTCAGCTACGGCTGAGGGCTGGGGCTCCCGGTCGGATCCTGTTTCCGGAGCCCACTATCCACGCGTGGCGTGGATCGACCCTTGTTCCGCAGTAGATCCACGCCATGCGTGGATCCTCGGGGTAGTGATCGGCCTCAGCTCGCGGCGCTCAGCGGTGGGGTGCCTGCGGCCAGCTGCGGCCAGCGCTTGAGCACCGCTGCACGGATGCCCGCGGCGTCGATGCCGGCTTCGGCCAGCAGGTCCTCGCGGCTGGCGTGGTGCTGGTAGCTGTCGGGCAGGCCCAGGTGCAGGATCGGGCGCAGCACGCCTTCGGCATTGAGCAGTTCACCAACACCGGAACCGGCGCCACCGGCCACCACGTTGTCTTCGATCGTCACCAGGCCTTCGTGCTGGGCGGCGATGGCCAGTACCAGTTCGCGATCCAGTGGCTTGATGAAACGCATGTTGACCACGCTCAGGCCCAGGTCGCGGCCGACCTGTTCGGCGGCACTGACGGTACTGCCGAAGGCGAGCAGGGCAACGCGGCTGCCCTGCAGGCGCAGCTCGCCCTTGCCGATCGGCAGGGTGGACAGGTCGCTGCCGGCGTCCACGCCGGTGCCACTGCCGCGCGGGTAGCGCACGGCGGCCGGGCCCGGATGCTGCAGGCCGGTGCTGAGCATCTGCCGGCACTCGGCCTCATTGGACGGCGCCATCACCACCATGTTCGGGACGCAGCGCAGGAAGCTCAGGTCGAGGTTACCGGCGTGGGTCGCACCGTCCGGGCCGACCACGCCGGCGCGGTCGATCGCAAACAGCACGTCCAGGTCCTGGATCGCCACGTCATGCACCAGCTGGTCGTACGCGCGCTGCAGGAAGGTGGAATAGATCGCCACCACCGGCTTGCCACCCTGGGTCGCCATGCCGGCGGCGAGGGTGACCGCGTGCTGTTCGGCAATCGCCACGTCGAAGTAGCGCTGCGGGTATTCCTTGCTGAAACGCACCAGGCCGGAGCCTTCGCGCATCGCCGGGGTGATGCCGTACAGGCGCGGCTCGGCGGCGGCGGCATCGCACAGCCAGTCGCTGAACACGTCGGTGTAGGTGGGCTTCTTGGCGCCGGCCTTGGCCACCAGGCCCTTGTCCGGGTCGAATGGGCCCACCGCGTGGTAACCGATCTGGTCGCCTTCGGCTGGCTCGTAGCCCTTGCCCTTGGTGGTCATCACGTGCAGCAGCTTCGGGCCCTTGGAGGCGCGCAGCGTCTTCAGGGTGCACAGCAGCGCCGGCATGTCGTGGCCGTCGATCGGGCCGGTGTAGTGGAAGCCCATTTCCTCGAACATCGTGGACGGCACGAACATGCCCTTCCAGTGCTCTTCCCAGCGCTTCACGAAGCGTGCCGGATTGTTCTTCTTGTCGCCGAGGATCTTTTTGCCGCCTTCGCGCAGCGCATTGAGCGTGCGGCTGCCGGTGGCGCGGCCGAGCATCTTGGTCAGGCCGCCGACCGCCTCGGAGATCGACATGTTGTTGTCGTTGAGGATCACCAGCAGGTTCGGTTCCGGGTCCATGCCGCCGGCGTGCATCAGCGCCTCGAAGGCCATGCCGGCGGTCATCGCGCCGTCACCGATCACCGCCACGATCTTGCGGTCGTCGCCTTCGGACTGGCGTGCGATGGCCATGCCCAGCGCAGCCGAGATCGAGGTGGAGGAGTGGCCGACGCCGAAGGTGTCGTACTCGCTTTCCTCGCGCTTCGGGAACGGCGCCACGCCGTCCTTCTGCTTGACGGTGTGGATCTCGTCGCGGCGACCGGTGAGGATCTTGTGCGGGTAGGTCTGGTGGCCGACATCCCAGACCAGCTGGTCATGCGGGGTCTGGTACAGGTAGTGCAGGGCCACGGTGAGTTCGATCACGCCCAGGCCGGCAGCGAAGTGGCCGCCGCTCTTGCCCACCGATTCGATGAGGTAGGCGCGCAGTTCGTCGGCGACCGCCCTCATTTCGGATTCGTCGAACGTGCGCAGGTCATCCGGTGTCTGGATGCGCGCGAGGCGGGGATAGCGGGCAGAGTCGATCATCATGTTCGCACTTGTTCTGAATGCCCATTTTCGCCCTCAAACGGGGGTGGGGCAAGCAAACGCCGCCGCCCGTGACAGGACGGTGAGGGTTGCATTTTCGGCGATTCAGGTGCTCAGTTTTGAACGCTTCGGCAATTGCGCCTTCAGGAAGGCCATCTGGTCGGCCAGGATGTTGCGGTTGGACAGGATCAGATGCTCGATCCAGCTGGGCCGGTAGGGCACCGCCAGCAGGGGCATTCCGGCCTGCTGCGGGGTGCGGTCGCTCTTGCGCGAGTTGCAGTGGAAGCAGGCGGTGACCACGTTTTCCCAGCAGTCCAGGCCACCCTTGGACAGCGGCATGACGTGGTCGCGGGTGAGCGTGGGACGGTTGAACTGCTGGCCGCAGTACATGCACATGTGGGCGTCGCGGGCGAACAGGGCCGGGTTGGTCAGGTTCGGCGTCGGGTCGATCGCGCGGGAGCGGGCGTGGCCGCGCGCGGCGATGATCGGGTGCAGGTCCATCCCGCTCTGCAGACCGCTGAAGCGGTTGGTGCCGCCGTGGATGTGCAGGCAGGGATCGCCGAGTGTCCAGGCGACGGCTTCGCGGGCGTAGAGGCACGCCGCATCCTGCCAGGTGATCCAGTCCAGTACGCGTCCGTGGGCATCCAGCGAGAGCAGCCGGACCGAACCGGGGCGATGCAGCGTCGTGGCGTTGGGCGATGCTTCGGCGCCCGGAGCAGAAAACGGAGCTCCGGCTTCGATCAGACCCAAGCGTGTAGTGTCTGTCTCCATCGGGAGAACAGCTTATACCTGAATGTTGACGATTTGTGTATCGCCAACGGGCGATACGCAAATCGTCAACATTCAGGTCCGCGCATTCCTCCTATCCCCCGCGCCTGTCTGTGCGCCCCCCCTTAACAAAGGGGGCTTTTCTCCAGATGGATTCCGGTGGTTCTCATCCCCGCGTGGCGTGGATCTACGGCAGATCGCGGGGGACTGTCAGAGGCGGGGCGGTGTGGGTTGGCAGGACCGTTGGCGCCATGCATGGCGCCATCGAGCCCCCAAGGATGGGTTTACGGCGTGTCCTGCCAACCCACACCGCCCCGCCATCCACCGGGAACCAGTTGTTGCTGTTGAGGTTGCCGGCCTGCGGCCGGCACTACCGCGGGTGTCGGGCGGCAGCCCGGCTCAGGCGCCGAAGCGCTCGTCGTCCATCGCCATCAGCGGGGCGGCGCCGGCCTGGATGGCGGCGGCGTGGCTGAGCGTGCGCGGCAGCACGCGGGCGAAGTAGAACCGCGCGGTCTCGCGCTTGCCCTGGGCGAAGGCGGCGCCGTGCGCGCTGGCATCGGCGGCGGCCACGCTGCGGGCCCACCAGTAGGCCAGCACCACGTAACCCGAATAGAACAGGTAGTCGTAGCTGGCCGCGCCCAGTTCGTCGGGGTTGGCGGCTGCGCGCTGCAGCACGTCCAGGGTCAGCTTGCCCCATTCGGCGGCCTTGGCGCGCAGCGGGCCGATGAACTCGGCCAGTGCCTCGTTGCCCTCGTGTTCCCTGGCGAAGGCTTCGATCTCGGCCAGCATCAGCTTCAGGCCGGCCCCCTGGCTGGAGGCGGTCTTGCGGCCGATCAGGTCCAGCGCCTGGATGCCGGTGGTGCCTTCATACAGGGTGGTGATGCGGGCATCGCGCGCCAGCTGTTCCATGCCGTGTTCGCGGATGTAGCCGTGGCCACCGAAGCACTGCAGGGCGTTGTAGGTGTTCTCGATGCCCCATTCGGTCTGGCAGGCCTTCGAGATGGGTGTGAGGAAACTCACCAGGGTGTCGGCGCGCTCGCGCTCGGCGGCGTCCTCGGCATGGTGGGCAACGTCGATCAGGGTGGCGGCGTGCAGGGCCAGCAGGCGGCTGCCTTCGACCAGCGACTTCACCGTCAGCAGCATGCGGCGCACGTCCGGGTGGACCAGGATCGGGTCAGCCGGCTTGTCAGGGAACCTGGCGCCGCTGAGGGCGCGCGACTGCAGGCGCTCACGGCTGTACTTCAGCGCGTTCTGGTAGGCGCGCTCGGACAGGCCGATACCCTGCAGGCCGACACCCAGGCGTGCGGTGTTCATCATGGTGAACATCGCCTGCAGGCCCTTGTGCGGCTGGCCGACCAGGTAGCCCTGTGCGCCATCGAAGTTCATCACGCAGGTGACCGAGCCCTTGATGCCCATCTTGTGCTCGATCGAGCCGCAGCGCAGTGCGTTGCGCTCGCCGACGTTGCCGTCGCGGTCGACCTTGAACTTGGGGGTGACGAACAGCGAGATGCCCTTGGCACCCGGGGGAGCGTCGGGCAGCTTGGCCAGCACCAGGTGCACGATGTTACCGGTCAGGTCATGCTCGCCGGCGGTGATGAAGATCTTGGTGCCGGTGATCGAATAGCTGCCATCGGCATTCGGTTCGGCCTTGGTCTTCAGCAGGCCCAGGTCGGTGCCGCAGTGCGGTTCGGTCAGGCACATGGTGCCGGTCCAGCGGCCCTCGATCAGCGGCTTGAGGAAGGCCTCGTGCTGCCAGGCTTCACCGTGCTGCTTCAGGGCTTCGATGGCGCCGTGCGAGAGCAGCGGGAAGTTGCCCCACGCCAGGTTGGCGGCGTTGATCATTTCGTTGAGCGGCACGCCCAGGGTGTGCGGCAGGCCCTGGCCGCCCAGTTCCGGCGAAGCGGTCAGGCCGGTCCAGCCGCCATCGACGAACTGGTCGTAGGCCTGCTTGAAGCCGGGCGGAGTGGTCACTTCACCGGTGGCCTGGTCGAGCACGCAGCCGATCTCGTCGCCGACGCTGTTGAGCGGGGCCAGCACGGTGGCGCTGAAGCGGCCGGCTTCTTCCAGCACGGCATCGACCACGTCGGCGGTGGCGTCGGTGAAGCCCAGGCGGGCGAACAGGGGCTCGACCTTGAGCACGTCGTGCAGGGCGAAACGGAGGTCGGAAAGCGGGGCGGTGTAGCTGCTCATCGGTGACGTCTCGATCAGGAAAAAGGGGCGCGGCAGGCGATGCTGCGGCGGTAGGGGAGACTCAGCGCAGCACGCCCGGCAGGCCCGGGGCCTGGTTGAGGGTGCTGCGGCTGCTGATATCGAAGCTGCGCTGCTTCTTTTCCTGCGGCGTGGCCGCAACCGATCCCTTCAGGCCATAGGCGAGGGTGCGGTTGCCGGCCAGCGCATCGGCCACCACCAGGCGTGCGGCCGAACTGGGTACCAGGTCGACGTTGATGACATCGGCCGAGGTGCCGCCGATGGAAATGCCCGGCTTGGCCTGCAGGGTGCCGGCTTCGCTGTCGCCGACGGTCAGCGCCAGCGAGACATCGTCGAAGGTCATCGGCATCGAGCTGAAGTTCTGCAGGCGCAGGGCCACGGTCCAGTTGCCGTCGGCGCGCACGGTCAGCTGCTGCAGGCTGGCCGCCGGTTCCGAAACACGCTTGACGATGCCGTTGCCACAGGCGGCAAGGGCGAAGGTGCTCAGGACGATCAAGGCGATACGGAAACGGGGGAGCATGGGCGCAGGTCCTCTGGAGGCGGTGCGTTGGAATAAGCATACTACGGCGTATGGTTGTTTGGATCGCCTGGGGCAACCCGTCGCAGAGGGTAGCGCGTGAAGATGGCGGCTGGGCGTGCGCGGTGCCGGACCGGGCGCGTGCTGCGCGCGGATCGCGTTGCGGTTCAATCGCCGGGGGTTTCGCGAAGCGGGGCCATCACGCGCAGCGGGCCCAGGTCGTAGCCCATGGCTTCGGCTTTTTCTTTCAACTGTTCGAACCGCGTGCGATCCATTTCCGGCAGGCGCGAGAGAATCCACAGGTATTTCCGGCCCGGTTCACCAACCAGCGCCCACTGGTAGTCCGGGTCCAGCGCCAGCACCCAGTAGTCGGCCCAGACCAGCGGCACCCAGCTCAGCCAGTCCGGAACGAAGCGCACCTGCAACTGGCCGGGATGGCCGGCCACCGGGCGGGCGACGCCTTCGGCCACCAGGCGTTCGCCATCATCGGCACGGCAGGCGTTGCTGACGGTGATGCGGCCATCACGGCGCAACGCGTAATTGGCGGTGATCTCGCCCACGCAGCGCTTCTGGAACGATACCGGCAGGTGTGCGATTTCATGCCACTGGCCGGCGTAGCGATCGATGTCCAGGCTGTCGACCGCGCGCACCGGCTCGGCGGCGATCGCCGGCGAGGTGACCAGCAGCAGGCAGGCGAGCAGGGTGGGGCGCAGATGCATCGGCAGGCTCCAGCAGGAATCTGCAGCGTAGGTGCCGCGGCGGGTGCCGGTGTAAATGTTTCGTCAACTGGCCGCAGGCAAAAAAAAGACCTGCATTTCTGCAGGTCTCTGAAGATGGTGGCCGAAGACGGAATCGAACCGCCGACACGGGGATTTTCAATCCCCTGCTCTACCAACTGAGCTACTCGGCCAAATTGTGCGGTAACCGTGATCAAACCCGGTTTCCGGAAAAAAAAGACCCGCATTTCTGCAGGCCTTCGAAAGTGGTGGCCGAAGACGGAATCGAACCGCCGACACGGGGATTTTCAATCCCCTGCTCTACCAACTGAGCTACTCGGCCACATGTTTCATAGCAGCGAGGTCGCTGCCAAGGAGGCGTATATTACGGAGGTCGGCAGTCTTCGGCAAGCGTTTTGCCAAGAATTCTTCACATTGCCGTCTGCGCGCTCGCAAGTGCTTGATCCTCCGTTGTGGGGCGGGGCGTGGCCAATCGATCATCGTGTGCGGTGGAAATCAGCAGCTCGCTGCAATCGCCAAAGCTGCAAGGGCAAGGAATGCGCCGGCCCCGCGCGGGTCCGGGCAATGGAACGCTGTTTTCGTGGCTGCCATCGGGGATCGCCGCGGCGTAGTGTCGGCAGTCCTTTCCTGATGCTGGCAACAGCAGAGACCTGGCCATGTCCGATTCCTCGACCACCTCCCGCATCGTGCTGGCGTCGCGTCCGCAGGGGGCGCCGAGTGCAGCGAACTTCCGCTTGGAACAGGCAGCGTTGCCGGCACTGGCCGATGGCGAGGTGCTGCTGCGCAACCGCTACCTGTCGCTGGACCCGTATATGCGTGGCCGCATGGACGAGGGCCCGTCGTACGCCGCGCCGGTGGCGGTGGGCGCGGTGATGGAAGGCCAGACCGTGGCCGAGGTGCTGCAGTCCAATGCCGAGGGCGTGGCTGCAGGTGAGCTGGTGCTGGCGCCGGGTGGCTGGCAGACCCACGCGGTGCTGCCGGCCAAGGCACTGGGGCGCCGGCTGGATCCGGCCGGGCTGCCGTTGAGTACGGCACTGGGGGTGTATGGCATGCCCGGCTTCACCGCCTATTCCAGCCTGCGTGAGATTGCCCGCCTGAAGCCTGGCGAGACGCTGGTGGTCGCCGCCGCGACCGGTCCGGTGGGTGCCACTGTCGCGCAGCTGGCGAAGCTGCAGGAGGCGCGTGTGGTCGCCATCGCTGGTGGCGAAGCCAAGCGTGCCTACCTGCAGACGCTGGGCGTGGACGTGGCGCTGGATCATCGTGCGGCCGGCTTTGCCGAACAGCTGCGCGCGGCGGTGCCTGCGGGTATCGACGTGTATTTCGAGAACGTGGGCGGCCACGTGCTGGATGCAGTGCTGCCGCTGCTCAACGACTTCGCCCGCATTCCGGTGTGCGGCACCATCGCCACCTACAACGAGCGCGGCGTTGAACAGCCCGGGCCGGACCGGCTGCCGGCACTGTTCAGCCAGATCCTGCGCCAGCGCCTGACCGTGCGCGGTTTCATCGTGCACGACTTCAACCATCTGTGGCCGGACTTCGAGCGCGAGATGCCGCAGTGGCTGCGCGAAGGCCGGATCCAGTACCGCGAGGATCTGGTGGAAGGCCTGGAGAACGCACCGGAGGCGTTCTTCGGGCTGCTGAAGGGGCACAACTTCGGCAAGCTGGTGGTGAAGCTGGATTGAGTGTCCGCCGGGCATGGCCCGGCGCTACCGCAGCGTGTGCCAATCCGGTTGCATCACCTGGCGGTGGCCTTTTCCCGGCGCAGCAGTTCGCGCTTGCGGGCCACGCCCCAGGCGTAGCCCGACAGGTCGCCGTCGCGACGTACGACGCGGTGGCAAGGGACGGCCACCGCCAGCGGATTGCTGGCGCAGGCGCGAGCCACCGCGCGGCTTGATCGCGGCGCGCCGATGCGCGCGGCGATGTCGGCATACGAGGCGGTCTGGCCACGTGGGATCTGCTGCAACGCCTGCCACACACGCTGCTGGAAGGCGGTGCCGCGGATATCCAGCGGCAGCGTGGCGCCCCGCGTCGGATCCTCGACCAGACCTACCACCTGTGCCACCAGTTGTTCATAACCGCTGTCGGCGCCGACCAGCTCGGCGTGGCGGAAACGTTGCTGCAGTGACTGCAGCAGCGTCTCCGGATCGTCACCGAGCAGGATCGCGACCACGCCGGTGGCACTGCTGGCCACCAGCACGCTGCCCAACGAACTTTCGGCGAGTGCGAAGTGGATCACCTCGCCACGGCCACCGGCGCGCCATTGCTTCGGGGTCATGCCCAGCAGCTTCGGTGCGTTTTCGTAGAAACGCCCGCTGGAGCCGAAGCCGGCATCGTGGAAGGCATCGGTGATGCGTTCCTGCTGTTGCAGCCCGGTGCGCAGGCGATCGGCACGCAGGGCCGCAGCGTACTGCTTCGGCGTCAGCCCGGTGGCCTCCTTGAACAGGCGGTGCAGGCGGCTCGGGCTGCAGCCGGCGATCATGGCCAGCTCCTGCAGCGAGGGTTCGTCGAGGCTGTCCTGCAGGTAGCGGCAGATGCGTTCGACGCGGGCGTCGAGGGCGGTGGTGGCGGTGCTGTCCATGGCCGGATTCTGGCACGCAGCGAAGGCAGGGAAACTCCGTTTCCTGCACTTGCCAGCGAGGCCTGGAAACGGAGTGTCGGTACGGCCGCGGCACTGCATGGTGACGGCCACTTCACCGCCCGGAACACACACATGCGCCTGAACGACAAGATCGCCCTCATCACCGGAGCCAGTGCCGGCATCGGTCGCGCCAGTGCGCTGCGCTTTGCCGCTGAAGGCGCAAAGCTGGTGCTCAACGCACGACGGCTGCAGCCGCTGCAGGAACTGGCCGGGCAGATCCGCGCTGCCGGGGGCGAGGTGGTGGTGCATGCCGCCGACGTCGCCGATCCCGACACGGCGCAGGCACTGGTGGATCTGGCCCGGCAGTCGTTCGGTGGCCTGGACATTGCCCTCAACAATGCCGGCATGCTCGGCCCCGGTGTGCCGGCAGCGGAGTTCCCCGTGGACGCCTGGCGCGAGGTGATGGCCACCAATCTGGATGCCGCCTTCCATGCCGCGCGCGCACAGTTGCCGGCACTGCTGGCGCGCGGTGGTGGTTCGCTGGTGTTCGTCGGCACGTTCGTCGGCCATACCGTGGGCTTCCCCGGCATGGCCGCCTATGCGTCGAGCAAGGCCGGGCTGATCGGCCTGAGCCAGGTGATCGCAGCGGAGTATGGCGCGCGCGGTGTGCGCAGCAACGTACTGCTGCCCGGTGGCACCGATACCGAGATGGGGCGGCGGGCCGCGCCGACCGGGGATGCGCGTGATTTCGTGCGTTCGCTTCACGCGCTGAAGCGGATGGCCGAGCCGGAGGAGATCGCCAACGCGGCGTTGTTCCTGGCCAGTGATGAGAGCAGTTTCGTTACCGGTACCGCGATGCGCGTGGAAGGCGGCGTGTCGATCACCCGTACCTGAGCAGGGTCATGAGCGTGGAACGTAGCGGATACCGCTGCTGGCCATGAACCCCTTCGGATCGAAACGGGCCCAGGCTTCGCCCCAGTCGAACCGGGCGTGGCCACCGGCCAGCTTGCGGCCCAGCGCCGCGCCCAGCGTGCGCTTCATGAACGCGACTTCGGCGTCGATCGCGGTCTGGGTCGGCCAGCCGTCCTGCAGTGTTGCGCCGGGCAGGTCGACGCCCATTGTCACCATGTCGAGCTGCTGCCCGTGGAAACACAGGCTGATGTCGGCGGGCGCGCCGCCCAGGCTGAGCCGGTGCAGGCTGAGCCAGCGATAGCCGGTTCCGACATCGCGCTCGTCCCGCACAAGTGTGGCAAAGGCGACACGCGCCTCGTCCCGTGACAGGGAGGGGCCGATCAGCGTAGGCAGGTTGCCGAGCTGGATGCTGCCGTCGGTCGCATTGAGGAGCATCGGCAAGGCGTGCGCTGCGTGCTGGGCAGGAAAGGGCATGGCGCATCGGTGGGCGTGGTGCCTGGGATTCTGGCTGCGCGGGGGCGGCGGCGGCAAGTCAGTGCCTGCACATGACCTTGGCACAGGACTGACCTGCGGCTTACCCGGCAACCTCTAGCCTGATCGGCAACGTGGGCCCGTCGCCGGCGTGGAAGAATTCGATGAACGAGCGAGACCAGGATCAGGACCCGAAGCAGGGCATCCAGGAAAGCCGCCAGGACAGGAAGCAGGACGATGTGGCCAGGCAGCGGCCGGGGCAGCGCGATCAACAGGTGCGCGATGCGCATTCGCGCAGTCCGCAGCGCAAGGACGGCGGCGAGGAGCCTGCCTGAGCCGCGGGCGCTGAAAAGAAAAAACCCGCAGATCACGGGGATCCACGGGTTCTTCTGAATAGTGGTGGAGCCAAGGAGGATCGAACTCCTGACCTCGTCATTGCGAACGACGCGCTCTCCCAGCTGAGCTATGGCCCCACGGCAGGCTTTCAGTGTAGCGCTGCCTGCCGGGCTTGCCAAGCGCCGGCCCGGGACGGCGCAGGCCCACACCTGCCGCCGCCCCAAACCGGTCAGCGCAGGGCCTGGCGCAGCAGCGTGCCCGCGCGCTGAACTGCCACGTCAGTGCGGGCACTGACCGCGTGCAGGTGGATGCAGGCATGGATCATCCCTGACAGCCGCTCCAGCGTGCAGTCGATACCTGCCGCCTGCAGGCGCCGCGCGTACTGTTCGGCCTCGTCACGCAGCGGATCATGCTCGCAGCTGAGCACGGAGGCTGGCGCCAGCCCATGTAGATCCGTTGCATGGGCCGGGGAGGCCAGTGCCGGCGGTGTGGCCGGATCACCGGGATAGGCCTGCCAGCAGCGCTGCATCAGTTCGGCACTGAGGTAGTAGCCACTGGCGTACTGTCGATAGGAATCGCTGCCCATCCCAGCATCCAGTGCCGGGTACAGCAGCAACTGGTGGCACGGTTGCTGCAGGCCGAGATCGCGCAGCAGAAGGCAGCACGCGGCGGCCAGATTGCCGCCGGCGCTGTCGCCGCCGATCGCCAATCGCTGCACGTCCAGGCCCAGCCGTTCGGCATTGGCCAGCAGCCACGACCAGGCGTCGGCAACGTCATGCAGTGGAACCGGGAACGGGTGTTCCGGCGCCAGCCGGTAGCCCACGGCGACAATCACGCAACCGCTGGCATTGGCCAGTGCCCGGCAGGGGCCGTCATAGACCGCCAGTGAACACTGGAACCATCCGCCGCCATGGGCGAACAACAAAGCCGGCGCCGGTCCATCGGGCAGCCCTTCCGGTGTGTAAAGGCGCACTTCCAGCAGATGACCGTCGCGTGCGATCACCGCATGTTCGATCACATGCGCAACCGGCTGCGGCGCGCCCTGCAGCTGTGGCAGCGCGCTCTCGCTGATCGCACGCAGCTCGCGCAGGTCGTCCGGCAGCGCATGGGCCGCGACGGCATCGGCGAACTGCTGCAGCGCGGGTTCAAGCTGCATGGCGCGCCTCCTGCAGGAACGGCAGCAGTTGCGCCAGGAACGCCTGCGGCGCTTCCTCCATGATGAAGTGACCGCATCCCGGCACGATGCTGCCGCGCACGTTGTCGGCGTGCGGTTTCAGGGTCAGCATCGGCGCATCTGCGGTGGCGTGCTCGGCGCCGATGGCCAACACCGGCATCGCCAGCCGGCGCTGCGCACGTTCCTTGTTCTGGCGGATCGTTTCCGGAATCGCGCGGTACCAGGCGAAGCCCGCGCGCAGCGCGCCGGGGCGGCTGTAGGCGGCGATGTAGGTGTCGGCGGCCACTGCATCGCGGCGATACGACCAGCGGTCGAACATGAATTCCAGGTAGGCGCGCTCGCGACCACTGATCAGTGCCTCGGGCAGGTCGGCCACCTGGTTGAACATGAAATGCCAGAGGAAGATGTTGTCGGCCGGTGCGGCGAAGATGCCCGGTTCCGGGGCCAGGCCGGGAATCACCGCTTCGGTGACGGCCAGTTGGCGCACCGCCTGCGGCTGGTCGCTGGCCAGCGCATAGGCGATCCACATGCCGATGTCATGGCCGACCACCTGGTAACGGTCGTGGCCCAGCGCCAGCATGGTCTGGTGCAGGACGGCGGCGGCGCTGCCGGTGTCGTAGCCGTGGGCAGGGCGGTCGGATTCGCCGATGCCCGGCGGATCCACGGCAATCGCTTTGAAACCGGCCTCGGCCAGGGCGTGGAGTACGTGGCGCCAGGCGTACCAGGTCTGTGGCCAACCGGGAATCAGCAGCACCGGTTCGCCGTGGCCGGCGGATACGCAATGCACGCGCTGGCCATCGATGCGCAGGTAGTGGTGGCGCAGGGTGTCGTCGCCGGCAGCGCCAGCGGGAAGGGACGTCGTCATGGGGGAGTGTTCCGTTGTGGCTCAGGCGATGCCGAGCATGTGCTGCATCTGTGCGGTGCTGATCGGTGCACCGGCGAAGTCGTCGAAGATCTTGTCGGTGACCGGAATGATGTGGTCGCGGATGAACGCGGCGCCTTCGCGCGCGCCGGTTTCCTGGTCCTTCAGGCAGCACTCCCACTCCAGCGTCGCCCAGCCCTGGTAGTCGTACTGGGCCAGCTTGGAGAAGATCGACTTGAAGTCGACTTGGCCATCTCCCAGCGAGCGGAAGCGGCCGGCGCGCTCGGTCCAGTCGGCATACCCGCCATAGATGCCCTGGCGGCCACTGGGGCGGAACTCGGCATCCTTGACGTGGAACATGCGGATCAGCGGGTGGTAGATGTCCAGATACTGCAGGTAATCCAGCTGCTGCAGCACGAAGTGGCTGGGATCGAACAGGATGCGGCAGCGCTCGTGCTGGCCGACGCGCTCGAAGAAACGTTCGAAGCTGGTGCCGTCATGCAGGTCTTCGCTGGGGTGGATCTCGTAGCAGAGGTTGATGCCGTTGTCCTCGCAGGTATCGAGGATCGGTCGCCAGCGTCGTGCCAGTTCGTCGAATGCGGCATCGATCAGACCCGGCGGGCGCTGCGGGAACGGGAACAGGTAGGGCCACGCGAACGAACCGGAGAAGGTGCCCATGTCCTGCAGGCCCAACCGTCGCGAGGCACGGGCGGCCAGGTGCAGCTGCTGCTGCGCCCACTCGCTGCGGGCCTGCGGATTGCCGCGCAGCGCCTCCGGCGCGAAGCCATCGCAGAGTTCATCGTAGGCCGGATGCACCGCCACCAGCTGGCCGAGGATGTGGGTGGTCAGTTCGCTGACCTGCAGGCCGTGCTCGGCCAGGGTGCCGCGGATGTCGTCGCAGTAGTCCTGGCTGTCGGCGGCGGTGGCCAGGTCGAACAGGCGCGCATCCCACGCAGGAATCTGCAGCGCCTTGAAGCCGTGGCCGGCGGCCCACGCGGCAATGCCGGCGAGGCTGTTGAACGGAGCCTGGTCGCCGGCGAACTGTGCCAGGTGCAGGCTGGGGCCCTTGAGGGTCTGCATGTGTTGCTCCAATTGTTTGTCGGTTGACAAAGAATAGGCGCGACCCTCGCGATGGTCAACACCCGCGTTACACTGCGCGCCTCACTGGAGCAGGCAGGCAGATGGCAGGGCGACCGCGCGAATTCGACAGGGACCAGGCATTGCGCAAGGCGATGCTGCTGTTCTGGCAGCACGGTTATGAAGGCACGTCGATGTCGGCACTGGTCGAAGCACTGGGCATTGCCTCTGCACGCATCTACGCCGCGTTCGGCAGCAAGGAGCAGTTGTTCCGCGAAGCCGTGGCGCTGTACGAAGAAGGCGAGGGTGGTTTCGCGCCGCGCGCGCTGGAGCAGGCGACGCTGCGTGAGGCGATCGGTTCGATGCTGCGCGAGGCGGTGCTGACTTACACCCGTCGCGGGCGCCCGCATGGTTGCCTGGTGGTGTCCTCGGCCAGCAGCGTGTCGCCCGATGGCGAGGGCGTGCAGGAGTGGCTGGCCAGTCATCGTCGCCAGCGCACGGCGGCGATCATCACGCGCCTGCAGCAGGCGCAGGCCGAGGGGGAGCTGGCCGACGACGCGGCGGTGCAGGCGCTGGGCGACCACTTCGCCACGGTGCTGCATGGCATCTCGGTGCAGGCGCGTGACGGCATCAGCCGCGAGCGCCTGCTGGCGATGGTCGATGTGGCGTTGACCCCGCTGCGCTGAGAGCCGGGGACAGATCCGTTTTCCTGAGGAAAACGGATCTGACCGCAGGTAATGCGCTGGGCCCGAGCAGTGTCCGGCGACTGTGCCGAAGCCGCCTGTTTCGCCGGCTTTGGGTGCTGCGCAACGAAATCGTAACAATTTGGGGGATAATGGCCGCTTGCGCAGTTTTCCTCCTTTTTGCCGCCCGGCTCGCGCAGGCCGCACGGACGCCTCCTCAGAGCATTGCATGCCCTCCCATACCGATTCCCGCCGCCTGTCGGGTCTGTCGTCTTCCCTCGTTTCCTTCCGCCGCCACCCGCTGGCACTGGCCTGTGCCGGCCTGGCCCTGGTCGGCAGCTTCGGTGCCGCCGCGCAGGACAGCGCGCCGACCCCGACCGGGCTGGACACGATCACCGTGACCGCTGAACACCGCGAGCAGAACCTGCAGGAAGTGCCGGTCTCGGTCGGCGTGGTGCAGGGCGAGCGCATGCGCGACTTCACCGCCGGTGGCGACGACACCCTGCTGGCGCTGTCCGGCCGCGTGCCGAGCCTGTATGCGGAAACCACCACCGGCCGCATCTTCCCGCGCTTCTACATCCGCGGCCTGGGCAACATCGACTTCTACCTGGGTGCGTCGCAGCCGGTGTCGATCATCCAGGACGACGTGGTGCTGGAGCACGTGGTGCTGAAGTCCAACCCGGTCTATGACGTGGACCAGGTGGAAGTGCTGCGCGGCCCGCAGGGCTCGCTGTTCGGCCGGAACACCACCGCTGGCATCGTCAAGTTCGACACCCTGAAGCCGACCCAGGACTACACCGGCCGCGTCAGCGCCAGCTACGCCACCTACAACAGCGTGTCCATCGACGGCGGCTTCGGTGGCCCGATCAACGACATCGCCTCGTTCCGCGTGTCGGCCCTGTACCAGCACCGCGACGACTACGTTGACAACACCTACCGCGGCCCGAGCGCCGACGGCACGGTCAGCCCGAAGAAGAACGCCATGGGCGGCTTCGATGACCGCAACGTGCGCGCCCAGCTGCTGCTGACCCCGAGCGACCAGTTCTCGATCCTGGCCTCGGCCCACGCCCGCGATTACGAAGGCACCTCGACCCTGTTCCTGCGCGGCGCGCTGACCAAGGGCTCGAACAAGACCGACGTGCCGCGTGACAAGGTCGCCTATGACGAAGCCGACAACAACCCGCAGGCGTACAAGACCTACGGCGGCTCGGTGAAGGCACGCTACGACTTCGGTGCGATCGACTTCACCTCGATCACCGCCTATGAGACCACCTCCGGTTACAGCCGTGGTGACACCGACGGTGGTGCCGCGGCGAACTTCCCGGTGAACGGTGTGCCGAATGGCTACGGCCAGTCGATGGGCCGCATCCGCGACCTGGACCAGTGGACCCAGGAATTCCGCCTGGCCAGCCATGACGACAGCGCCCTGCAGTGGCAGGCCGGTGCGTTCTACTTCAACGGCAGCGACACCACTGACTTCTACCAGCGCGCGTGGTTCCTGCAGGGCGCCGCCCGCAACCCGAACAACTGGGTGCGCCTGCGCAACAAGAACACGTCGTGGGCCGGTTTCGGCCAGTTGAGCTACGCCTTCACCGACAAGTTCACCGTCACTGCCGGCCTGCGCCAGACCAAGGATGAGAAGCACACCCGCCTGCTGAAGACTGCCGATACCGCCGCCGGCGTGGTCACCTACAAGGGCCGCACCGACGTCAAGATGTCCGACACCACCCCGAGCTGGGATCTGAGCGCCATGTATCAGATCACCCCGGACGTGAGCGTCTACGCGAAGGTCGCGCGCGGTTTCCGTGGCCCGACCATCCAGGGCCGTTCGGCGGTGTTCAATGCCGACTTCACCACCGCTGATTCCGAGACGATCCTGTCCTGGGAAGCGGGCGTGAAGAGCAGCCTGTGGGACAACCGCCTGCGCCTGAACGCTACCGCGTTCACCTACACCGTCAACGACATCCAGCTCAACGGCAACGATTCGGACGGCAACGGCGTGCTGTTCAACGCCGACAAGGCCAAGGCCTACGGCTTTGAAGCCGACATGGAACTGCGTCCGATCCCGAACCTGACCCTGAGCGCCGGCCTGAGCCTGCTGCACAGCGAGATCAAGGACAAGCGCGTGTACGCGCAGGTCTGCGGCCTCAACGGCCAGGTGGTGTGCACGGTGAATGACCCGACCATCAAGGTCGGTGCCAACACCTTCGCGCAGATCGACGGCAACCCGCTGCCGAACGCGCCGAAGTACAACGTGAACCTGGCCGCCCGCTACGACTTCCCGGTCAGCGACGCCGGCACGATGTTCGTCTCCACCGACTGGAACAAGCAGGGCTACACCAGCTTCGTGCTGTACAACAGCAAGGAGTTCAACTCCAAGGGTGACTTCGAAGGCGGCCTGAAGATCGGTTATTCGGGCAACTACGGTGCCTACGAAGTGGCGCTGTTCGCGCGCAACATCACCAACGAGAAGAACCTCAAGGGTGTGATCGAGAACTACATGGCCGCGGTCTACAACGAACCGCGTACCGTCGGCGTCTCGCTGAACATGAACTGGTAAGCCTTACCCCGTCGTGTAACGGAAACGGCGCTCATCGAGCGCCGTTTTTCGTTGCTGGCCAGGCATCATCCGTGCTCAAGGCGTGGCGCTGACGCCCTTGCCCAGCGCTGCATCTGACGGCGCATTGGGGCCGAGCACCTGCAGCTGCATCGCCTCCATCCGCTCCAGTACCTTGCGCTGCTTGCCGTTGAGGCCGCGCGAGGTGATTGCGATGTGCTTGCGTGCAGCGTCCAGCGGCGCGGGTTGGTAGTGCACCGTGAAGCGGCGCAGGGCGCATCCCGTCAGCTTGTCGACCGGTGCGCAGTCGTTCGCGTTGAAATCGATATCGCCGTCGGCGGCAACAATGAAGGGGCTGAGCAGGATCTGCCCTTCGCGGGCAGTGAAGGCTAGTGGCGCGTGGGCCTTGGCGATGACCGCCTGGATGCGCACGGCAGGGATGTCTTCAGGGACGATCCTGTCATCCCAGTAGCCTTCGGTCGGGCGCGAGGTTTCGTAGTTCTGGGTGCCCCATGCCACGCAGTTGCCGGAGGCCACATGCACCGAGATGCAGACCTGCTGGGAGTGCTGATCGGTCAGGACGCCGGGCGGTACCCAGACCTTCTTCCAGGAATAGAAACGGTAATCGACGTCGGCCAGGCGGGTGGCGCCGATGTCCTTCGATACTTCGTCCGTGGTCCCCAGCGGCTTCAGCTTGGCCACGCGGGTGTTCAGGCGGTAGTTCTCCGCACCGTTCAGCAGATAGGTGCCCGGCGGAATCAGATGCACCTCGAACACGTCCATCAACACCGTCCGCTGCGGGCCGGTTTCCAGTTCGTTGGTGTTGAACAGCTGCACATAGCCCTGGGAGGGAATGTCCTTGTGCTGGAAGGACACTCGCGTCGAGAACCCGGGTAGGTCGGTCGAGCGGTTGCCCAGATGAAAGCCGGGGACCGGAGAGCCGACGCCTGGCCCGCCGTTGTGCACGACATATGGGGCCGGCACCAGCACGGCAACCAGACCGTCGCGGGTGGCACCGTCAATGATGTCCACCAGCTTGGCTGTGTTCTCCTTTTCCTGTGCATAGGAAAGCGGTGCGGCCTGCCCGGAGCATGCCAGGCCCAACGTAGTTAGCAGCAGTGCGCAGGCGGTCGCGACCTTGAGGGTCTGTATCGACGTCTCCTTGTCAGTACCGCCAAACCGTAGCACGGCCCCTGCAGGCTTGAGGTGAACCGCGCCGGCGTGGTCCGGCGCCTTGTGCCATCAACGTGCGGGCAGCAGCGCCTGCAGCCGCGACTCCAGTTCCTGCTGGCGCCAGCCGGCCAGTGCGGCCGGCCACTGGCGACGTTCCAGATAGCTTTCCAGATGCTTGCGCGAAGCGAGGATGCCATCCGGCAGACCCAGCTCGCGGCTCCGTTCGGCCACTGCATCCTGCAGCTTCTTCAGGATCTGCTTGTTGCTGTCATTGGCTGGCAGTGCCAGCGGCGCGTCAGCTTCATCGGCCAGCGGTGTTTCCAGTGCCTGCCACACGGCGCCGGCCAGCTTGCGCGGTGCCTTCGGGCACTGCTCGAACAACTTGCCCAACGCATCGGCGTCGGCCGGTGGCGTGCGTGCGAGGGTGGCGGCCAGTTCGTTGTCCAGGATCCAGCTGCGTGGGCGGTCGCTGCTGCGTGCCTGCACGTCGCGCCAGCGCAGCAGGCGCAGCAGGCGGCGCTGCGCGGCGGCGTCGAGGAACTGCGCCGAGCGCATCGCCAGGTGCGGCCAGCGGTCCTCGTCGTTGGCGACGCTTGCCAGCAGTCGCTTGCCATCGTCGTGCAGCCACTGCTGGCGGCCCAGCGCCTGCAGCCTGGTATCGATGGCGTCATGCAATGCGAACAGGTGCTCGACATCGTCGGCGGCGTACTGCAGCTGCGACTCCGACAGTGGACGGCGCATCCAGTCCGAGCGGGTCTCGCCCTTGGCCAGCGCCACGCCGGTGATCTCTGCCACCAGTTTCTGGTAGCCCATGCCGCCGCCAATGCCGGCCAGCGCTGCCCCGATCTGGGTGTCGAACAGCGGCCGCGGAAGCACGCCGCAGGCCCACTTGAAGGCGACCAAGTCTTCGCTGGCGCTGTGCATCACCTTGGTGATCGATTCATCGGCCAGCCAGGGCGCCAGTGCCTCGGTCATGCCGGGAATCAGTGGGTCTATCAGCAGGATGTCCTGCCCGACGGCCATCTGCACCAGCGCCAGCTGCGGCCAGAAGGTGCGTTCACGGATGAATTCGGTGTCCAGGCCGATGCGGGTCGGGCGCTGCTGGAAGTACGCGTCCAGCTCGGCGGGGGTGGTGATCCAGGTTGCCACGGGTCGGGGGCCTACTACTCGGGTTTGCTCAGGCAGGGGAGAATAGCCTAACGTCGGTCCGCGTCCGTGCCGAAGGAGGCTCTGCTTGCGTTTTCCGTTGTCGCCCGTGCTGTGCACCGCCCTGGCCGTGGCTCTGGCCGGCTGCACGCCGTCGGTGCCCGCGCCGGCGGAACCGGCCGCCAGCGGGAAGGCTGCCGCCGCCGAGGAGGCCGATACCGGCACGGATGCCCGCCCGCAGGCCGGGCAGGGCAGCGTGACCATCGCCGGCGATGATGCTGCCGAGGACGTGCTGCAGTGGACGCCGCCGCGGGTGGACCGCCAGAACCGCAGCCTGGCCCAGTTGCGCCGTGCCGCAGAGCAGGCCTTCGTCGAAGGACGGCTCTATGAGGACGCCGACGCCGCCATTCCGCTGTGGTTGGCGGTGCAGGAAGAAGACCCGGATGACCGCCAGGCCCGGCTGGGCCTGCAGCGTGCCCGCCAGCGCCTGCAGCAGCAGGCGGATGCGCTGCTGGTGCGGCCACTCAAACAGCGCGAGGCCCTGGCCGAGGCCAGCCGCCAGGCATTGGTGCTGCTGACTCTGGCGCCGAAGGACGAGAAGGTGCGTGCGCTGCAGGCGCGGGTGGAGTTGGCGCAGCGTGTGGTGGCCTACAACCGCGCCGGCGAGGAGGACCTGCGCTCGGACCGGATCGGCGAGGATGGCGACGGCGCCATCGGCAATTTCCGGGAGGCGCTGGCGCTGGACGAAAGCAACAGCCGCGCACGGCAGGGCCTGGCCGCAGCCGAGAGCGGGTTGATCCGCCGTGCCGAGGATGCCGCGCGGGCCCGCGACTTCGCCGGCGCGGGGACCTGGCTGGCTGAAGCGAGCAAAGTGCGCGATTCGTCGCCGACGATTGCCGACGCGTTCGAGCGCATCGAGCAGATCCGCGCCGCCACGCTGCTGCAGTTGCGTGATGATGGCCTGCGCGATCTCGCTACGCCGCAGGGCCTGAAGCCGGCGCGCGAGAAGCTGGCCGAGGCGCTGCGCATCGCCCTGCCGGGTGACGCCGTGGTGGGGCAGTTGCGCGAGCGCATCGACCTGGCGACGCATTACGGCAGCTTCCGCCCCGGCCAGGTGTTCAGCGACGCCATGCGCGACGGCGGGCGCGGGCCGCAGATGGTGGTGGTACCGCACGGCGGCTTCCAGATGGGTGCCGGTGATGCCGAACCGGGATCGACGGATTCCGAGCGGCCTTCGCACTACGTACGTTTTGATCGTGGCTTTGCAATGGCGATCACCGAAGTCACGGTCAGCGATTTCGAACGCTACGTGAAAGCCTCCAATGCGCGCCCGCGTGCGACCCGGCGGGGCCATTCGGTGGTGTATGACGAGCGCAGCGGCAACTTCATCCGCCGCAGTGGCGTGGACTGGCGCTCGGACTACGACGGTGGCCGCGCGCTGGGCAACTCGCCGGTGATGCATGTCAGCGTGCGTGATGCCGAGAACTATGCGGCCTGGCTGTCCGAGCAGACCGGCCGCAGCTACCGGCTGCCCAGCGAAGCCGAGTTCGAGTACGCGCTGCGCGCCGGCAGCAGCGGCCGTTATCCGTGGGGCGATGCAGGCGTGCCGCCGCCAGGCAGCGGCAACTTCACCGGCAGCAAGGACGTCTCCCCCTCGGGCCGGCACTGGCACAACGCGTTTATCGGGTATGGCGATGGCTGGTGGGGGCCGGCGCCGGTGGCGAGCTTCCAGGCCAATGCGTTCGGCCTGCACGACATGGGCGGCAACCTGAGCGAATGGGTGGCCGACTGCTGGCACGCCAGCTACCGCCGCGCGCCGTCCGATGGTGCGGCCTGGTTCAACCCGGGGTGCCGGTCGCGCGTGATCCGCGGTGGCAACTGGGCCAATGCGCCTGAACAGACCCGTGCGGCCTGGCGGCAATCCCAAGATTCGGACACCACCAGTGCCCGCATCGGCTTCCGCCTGGTGCGCGGCATCTGAGGGACAGCCGGCTTCACCCGCTGCGGGCAGCCGCGCACTAAGATTGCGCCGTGCCCGCCGGCCGGCGGGGCCAGCAGGAAGTCCACCCGATGCGCAACGATCCCTTCTCCCGCTCGCCGCAAGGACCGCAGCGGCGCGGCCTGTTCGGCAACATCCGCTGGTGGGTGCTGCTGCTGGCCGCCGGCTATGCGGTGTTCTACTGGTTCTCCAACCGCACGGTCGATCCGTACACCGGCGAGAAAGTGATGATCGACAGCAGTCTGGACGCGCGGCAGGAAACCGCGCTGGGGCTGCAGGCCTACCAGCAGATCCTGTCGCAGGAGCGGCCGATGGATCCCAATGCACCGATCGCGCGTGATGTGCGTGACATCGCTGAGCGCCTGATCGCCAAGGTCGATGTGGTGGAGACCGCACTGGCGCAGGAGCATGGCGTGCAGCCGGCGCACTTCGCGCGGGATTTCCAGTGGGAAGTGAACGTGATTCCGTCCGACCAGGCCAATGCGTTCTGCCTGCCGGGCGGCAAGATGGCGGTCTACACCGGGCTGGTGCCGGTGGCGCGCACCCGCGATGCGATGGCGGTGGTGATGGGCCATGAGATCGCCCACGCGCTGCTGCGCCACGGCGCGCAGCGCATGGCGCAGCAGAAGCTGACCCAGATCGGGCAGATGGCCGGCGCCGCCAGCGGCATGGATGCGCAGCAGCAACAGATGATGATGTCGGCGATGGGCTATGGCTACCTGCTGCCGTATGCGCGCAGCCACGAGACGCAGGCCGACGAAGTGGGGCTGATGCTGGCCGCAGCGGCGTGCTTCGACCCGCGCGAGGCGGTGCCGTTGTGGCAGCGGATGGGGCAGGCCAGCGGCGGCCAGGCCCCGCCGGAGTTCGCCTCCACCCACCCCAACCCCGGCACCCGCATCCAGAATCTGCAGGCGCTGATGCCGAAGGCGCTCGAGTACCGGCAGAAGTTCTGCGAGCAGGCGAAGTAGGGGGTGTTCGGCAGGGCTTGCAGCCCTGCACCCGCTGTGAACCAAGGCAACAGCAATAGCCGAAGCAGAAGCGGGTTCCCTGTGGGATGGCGGGGTGGGGCCGGTTGCGGGGGACGCCGTAAATACGTCCATGTAGGCTCGGTCGCCGCATCCATGCGGCTCACGCCCCCGCAACCGGACCCACCCCGCCTTCGACAGATGTCCGCGATCTGCCGGGATGGCGCTTGGGGTCAGATCCGTTTTCCGCAGGAAAACGGATCTGACCCCGAATTGATTCGATATCTGGAAGAGAGTCATCCACGCATGGCGTGGATCTACCCGATCGCGGAAAACTGTCAGAGGTGGGGCGGTGTCGGAGTGCGGGGTGTCAGCCGCATGGATGCGGCTGCCAAGCCTACAAGGATGTACTTGCGGCGTCCCCGCACTCCGACACCGCCCCGCCATCCCACGGAATGCTCGCTTTTGACGTTGACGTTGACGTTGCCTTGGCTTGAAGCCTCTGCAGGTGCAGGGCGCAGCCCTGCCGAACAACCCTCTACTTGACCTGCACGTCGATCACGCCGTCGCCAACGCGCGCCTGCAGCGCATCGCCTGGCTGTACCTGATCGACCTTCCGCACCAGCGTGCCGTCGTCGCTGCGGGTGAGGATGCTGTAGCCACGAGCCACGGTGGCCAGCGGGCTGACCGCTTCCAGTGAACGCGCCAGCCCGCGCAGGCGCAGTGCATCGCGCTGCAGCAGGCGCTGCATTGCAGCCTGCGGTCGCCCACGCAGGGCGGCCAGGCGGCGCTGCATCGTGTCGAGCTGGCGCTGCGGATGGTGCCCGCGCAACACCGCCGCTGCATGACGCAGGCGCGCGGCACGGCGTTCCTGCTGCTGGTTGAACGCGGCATGCAGGCGCCGGCCCAGGTCGAGCTGGCGGCGGCGCAGCAGGTCCAGGCGCGCCTGCGGGCTCTGCGCGTTCAGGCGCAGCAGGGCGCGGTCGGCGCGCTGCATCGCCTGCTGCATCGTGTGCCGCTGCAGCTGCACCATGCGTGCCGCTGTACGGCGCAGGCGCAGCGCCAGTTCGCGCTGGTCCGGCACCAGCAGTTCGGCGGCCACCGACGGTGTCGGCGCGCGCAGGTCGGCGGCGAAGTCGCTCAGGCTGAAGTCGGTTTCGTGGCCAACGGCCGAGACCACCGGCGTGCTGCTGGCCGCAACCGCGCGCGCCAGCGCTTCATCATTGAACGCCCACAGGTCTTCCAGTGAGCCGCCACCACGGGTCAGCAGGATCACGTCGTAGCGGCCACTGGCATCGGCCGCCTGCAGCAGGCGGGTGATCTGCGCGGCAGCGGTGCTGCCCTGTACCAGGGTCGGCAGCAGATCCACTTCCAGCAGCGGGAAGCGGCGGGCCAGCACGCTCAGCACGTCGCGCACGGCGGCGCCGGTGGGCGAGGTGATCACCGCCAGGCGCTGCACATGTGCGGGCAGCGGTCGCTTGCGCGCCGGGTCGAACAGGCCTTCGGCCTCCAGGCGTGCCTTCAGCTCCTCGAATGCGCGGCGCAGTGCGCCTTCGCCGGCTTCCTCCATGTGGTCCAGCACCATCTGGTACTCGCCACGGGCGTCGTACAGCGTCACCTTGCCGCGCACCAGCACGCGCATGCCTTCGCGCGGCACGAACTTCAGGTACTGCGCCTTCATCCGGAACATCGCCGCCCGCAGCTGGGCGCGCGCGTCCTTCAGCGTGAAGTAGAGATGCCCGGAAGCGGGGCGCGCCACGCTGCCCAGCTCAGCCTCGACCCAGATCGCCGGGAAGCTGCCTTCCAGCAGGTCGCGGGCCAGGGTATTGAGCTGGCTGGGGGTGAGGATGTCGTTGTTGCGTGGCTGCATGGGAACGGCGTGCGGCAGGTGGAACGGGCGCTCAGGATCGCACGTCAGCGCGGTGCGTGCTGGCCCAGTGCCCACCGCACGTGTTCACGCACCAGTGACGAGGGATGGTCGGCGCGGGTGTGCAGTGCGGCCAGCGTTTCCGCTGTGGTCGGTGCATTGCCCAGTGCCACCGCGATGTTGCGCAGCCAGCGCTCATGGCCACTGCGACGGATCGGGCTGCCTTCGGTACGGCGCAGGAATTCGGCTTCATCCCAAGCGAACAGCTGGTCCAGCCGCGCGGTATCGAGGTTGTTGCGTGCGCGGAAATCCGCTTCGTCGGTGCGCTTGGCGAACTTGTTCCAGGGGCAGACCAGCTGGCAGTCGTCGCAGCCGTAGATGCGGTTGCCGATCAATGGCCGCATGTCTTCGGGAATGGCGCCGTCGTGCTCGATGGTCAGGTAGGAAATGCAGCGCCGTGCGTCCAGTCGCTGCGGGCCGGTAATGGCCTGGGTCGGGCAGACATCGATGCAGCGTGTGCAGGTGCCGCAATGTGCCGTGGCCGGCACATCGATCGGCAGCGGGAGATCGATGTAGATCTCGCCGATGAAGAACCACGAACCACCGTGGCGATCGATCAGGCAGGTGTGCTTGCCGATCCAGCCCAGCCCGGCGTTGCGCGCCAGTGCACGTTCCAGCACGGGGGCCGAATCGACGAACACGCGGTAACCCAGCGGCGCCACTTCATCGTTGATCTGCGTGGCCAGCTTCTGCAGGCGGTTGCGCATCAGCTTGTGGTAGTCGCGGCCCAGCGCGTAGCGGGCCACGTAGGCGCGGCCCGGATCGGCCAGGGTGGCCCAGGCTTCGGTGTCGTCCTTGTGGCTGTAGTCCATGCCTACCGAGATCACCCGTACCGTGCCGGGCAGCAGTTCGGCTGGGCGCGCGCGCAGGGTGCCGTGGCGCGCCATCCAGTCCATCGTGCCGTACAGGCCCTGGCCCAGCCAGTCGGCCAGGTGCGCCTCATCCTCGCCCAGCTCGATACCGGCGATGCCGCAGCGCTGGAAGCCATGCGCACGCGCCAGTTCGCGGATGCGCTGCACGGCCTGGGCCGGATCGACAAGGGTGGGGGCGGGGGACATGTGCACCAGTATAAAATCCCTGCATGGCCAACCTTGCCGATCTTTTCGATTCCGCTGCCGCGCGAGCGCTTGATGCGCAGGCCTCGGCACTGGCTGCCGATGGCGGCTGGGGCCTGATGGCGCAGGCCGGCCAGGCCGCCTGGCAGTGCCTGCTGCAGCACTGGCCGCAGGCGCGGCGGATCGGCGTGGTGGTCGGAGCGGGCAACAACGGCGGCGACGGCCTGGTGCTGGCACGTCACGCGCAGCAGGCCGGGCGCGAGGTGGCGGTGATCGCCTTGCCGGGCAAGCCACCGTCAACCGTGCTGGCACAGCGAGCAGCCTCGGGTTTCAAGTCCGAGGGCGGCACCATCACCTGTTTCGGCGGCGCGCTGCCCGAGGCCGACATCTGGGTCGATGCCCTGTTCGGGCTGGGCTTCGACCGCGCGCCCGAAGGCGCGGCGCAGGCGCTGATCGCCGCCCTCAACGCACAGGCAGCACCGGTGCTGGCACTGGACGTCCCCAGTGGCGTGGATGCCGACCACGGCGCGGTGCCGGGTGTGGCGGTGAACGCCGCGCTGACCCTGCAGTTCATCGTGCCGCATCGCGGCCTGTATACCGGTGATGCGCTGGATCATTGCGGCCTGAAGGCGCTGGCGCCGCTGCAGCTGCCTGCGGTTGCATGGCAGGGCGTGTCACCCACTGTGGAGCACTGGACGCAGGCGCGCCTGCCGGCGCTGCTGCCGCCGCGTCGTGCCAATACCCACAAGGGCGAATCCGGGCACGTGCTGTGCGTCGGCGGCAACCATGGCAGCGGCGGCGCCATCGCGATGGCGGCCGAAGCCGCATTGCGCGCAGGCGCCGGGCTGCTGAGCCTGGGCACCCGGCGCGATCACGTCGGCCCGTTGCTCGCTCGCCTGCCCGAAGCCATGACCCATGCGCTTGAAGATGGCGATGTTCTGCCGGCGCTGCTGGACAAGGCCAGGGTGGTGGCGATCGGCCCCGGCCTGGGCCAGGACGAATGGGCGCACGTATTGTTTGCGCGGGTGCTGGCCAGCGACAAACCGCTGGTGGTTGATGCCGATGCACTGAACCTGCTGGCGCAGGATCCGCGCGCGCTACCGGGCGCCATCCTGACGCCACATCCGGGTGAGGCGGCGCGCCTGCTCGGCTGCAGTACCGCTGACATCCAGGCCGATCGCTACCGCTGTGCGCAGGCGTTGGCCGAACGCTTCCACGCCGTGGTGGTGCTGAAGGGCGCAGGCAGCATCGTGACGGCGCCCGGGCAGGCGCCACGGCTGATCGCTGCAGGCAATGCCGGCATGGCCGTGGGGGGCATGGGCGACCTGCTCACCGGCATCATTGCCAGCCTGCGCGCGCAAGGGCTGGCTGCCTTCGACGCTGCCGCCGCTGGTGCATTGCTGCATGCGCTCGCTGGCGACGCTGCGGCCGCCGACGGCGCACGCGGCCTGCTTCCCACTGATCTGCTGGTGCCGCTGCGGCGACTGGCCAACCCGGAACACTCTTCATGACTGATTTCTTCCTTGCCGACAGCGACGCAACCGAACTGCTCGGGCAGTGGTTGGCGGCGACCCGACCGCCGCAGGCGCTGATCGAACTGCGCGGCGACCTCGGTGCCGGCAAGTCCACCACGGCCCGTGCACTGCTGCGCGCGCTGGGCGTGCAGGGTGCCATCCGCAGCCCGACCTATACGCTGGTCGAGCGCTATCCGCTGGCCAGCGGTGGCGAGGCCTGGCACCTGGACCTGTACCGCATCGGCCAGGCGGGCGAACTGGACTTCCTCGGCCTGGACGAGGGCAGTGCGGTACTGTGGCTGGTCGAATGGCCCGAGCGGGGCGCTGGCGCGTTGCCGCCGACCGACCTGGTGGTGGCGCTGGACATCGAAGGGCAGGGGCGTCGCGTGCGTCTCACTGCAGCCAGCGACGTCGGACATGAATGGTTGAAACAGCTCCCCCAAGGGGGCGACTTGCAGGCCATTTCTGTCGGCTGACGAGAACAAACACCGGCAGGTTACGGATTATTAAGGAAAAAGGTGTTGCATTCCGTTCAGCGCGGTGATTGAATCCTGAGCCATGCGCCCGGGGAACCGTCTCATCGCCATCTGTGCCGCCGTCGGACTGAGTCTGGCGAGCGCCAGTGCGTGTGCCGGTGAGGTCCGCCAGGTGCTGCTGAATACGGGCGCCACCGGCACCCGTGCCGAGATCTCGCTGGTCGGCAGTGGCGGCTACAAGACCCTGTCGCTGGCCGGACCGAACCGCCTGGTGGTCGATTTCCCCGACTCCAGCGCCATACGCAACCTGAAGATGCCGGCCGCGCAGGGCGTGGTCACGGCGGTGCGTACCGGCCAACCGGTGCCGGGCACCTTTCGAGTCGTTTTCGACCTCGCGGAATCGGTGGCGCCGTTCCGCCCGCAGATGCAGCGCGAGGGCAATGAATCCAAGCTGGTGATCGAATGGCCGGGCGATGGCCCGGCCGTGGCTGCCAGCCGTCCGGCAGCGACACCCGCGGTGCAGCCGCAGGCAGCGGCCAACACGCCGGCACCGACGCCGGCAGAAAGCGCTCAGTCGCGTTCCGATGCCGCGCGCGCGACCGCGCTGCTGACCGCGCAGGTGCGGCAGCAGGCCAGTGCCACTGCCGCCGCACCCGCCACGCCGACGCCGGCGCCGTCCACCGCGCCGGCCCAGGTTGCGGCGGCCGGTACCGTGGCCAGCAGCTCACCATCTTCCTCGCCGGCCGCGATCCTCGCCGGCCAGCGCACCGCTGCCGTGGTGACCACGCCACCGGCGACCGTGCCGGCACCGGCACCGACGCCGGTGGAACCGCCGCGCCCGGCCATGCCCAGCGATGCCTCGCGCATCCGCATGCAGGCCGGCATGCGTCATCTGGTGGTTGCCATCGATCCCGGCCACGGTGGTCAGGATCCCGGCGCGATCGGTCCGACCGGCAAGCGCGAAAAGGATGTCACCCTGGCGGTGGCGCGTGAGCTTGCCCGTCAGGTCAATGCCACGCCGGGCCTGAAGGCCTATCTGACCCGCGACAGCGACGTGTTCATCCCGCTGCCGATGCGTGCGCAGAAGGCACGTGCGAACAAGGCCGACATCTTCATTTCGATCCACGCCGATGCGGCCGAAAACCGTTCGGCCACCGGCTCGTCGGTCTATGTGCTGTCGACCAAGGGGGCTTCTTCGCAGCGTGCCCGTTGGCTGGCGGACAAGGAAAACGCGGCGGATCTGGTGGGGGGCGTACGCCTGCAGCAGACCGAGGGCACGCTCGCCAACGTGCTGCTGGACCTGGCCCAGAGCGGTTACATGAAGGCGTCCGAAGATGCCGCCGGCCACGTGCTGGGCGGCCTGAAGCGGATCGGCAACAACCACAAGCCGAACATCGAACGCGCCAACTTCGCCGTGCTGCGCACCTCGGACATGCCGGCGATGCTGGTGGAAACCGCGTTCATCTCCAATCCGGACGAAGAGCGCCGCCTGATCGATCCGGCCTACCAGCGCAAGATCGCCGGTGCCGTGCTCGATGGCGTGCACACCTTCTTCAGCCGGCAGCCACCGCCGGGCACGCTGTACGCGGCCCGCGCCCAGGCCGAAATCGACGCCGCCGGGACCATGGCGGGCGGTAGCAAGTAACCCGCTTCCTGTAGAGCGCGGGGTTTTCTGCGCCCGGCGGGGAGCTGTCGACTGACAGTCGACTCTACAACGGGCGGCTCCGCTATCATCGACCCATGAAGTCTGCTGCCCATCCTCTACCATGAGCGCGCCCGGCCCGCGTCCGATCCGGCCGTTGCCGGAAATCCTGATCAACCAGATCGCCGCCGGCGAAGTGGTCGAACGTCCAGCGTCGGTGGTCAAGGAGCTGGTCGAGAACGCGATCGATGCCGGTGCCAGCCGTGTTGATATCGATCTTGAAGAGGGTGGTGTCCGCCTGATCCGCATCCGCGACAACGGCAGTGGCATCGCGCCGGAACAGCTGCCACTGGCGGTATCGCGCCATGCCACCAGCAAGATTGCCGACCTCGACGACCTCGAATCGGTGGCCACGCTCGGTTTCCGTGGTGAAGCACTGCCCTCGATCGCCTCGGTCAGCCGTTTCACCCTGTCCTCGCGTCGCGCGCATGACGAACACGGATCGGCGCTGCAGATCGAAGGCGGCAAGATCGGCGAAGTGACACCGCGCGCGCATGCACCGGGCACCACGGTGGAAGTGCGCGAGCTGTTCTACAACGTACCGGCGCGACGCAAGTTCCTGCGTGCCGAACGCACCGAGCTGGGCCATATCGAAGAGTGGCTGCGGTCGCTGGCGCTGGCGCGACCGGATGTGGAGCTGCGCGTGTCGCACAACGGCAAGGCCTCGCGCCGCTACAAGCCGGGCGACCTGTATTCCGATGCGCGGTTGGCCGAAACGCTGGGCGAGGATTTCGCCAGCCAGGCCGTGCGCGTGGATCACAGTGGCGCCGGCCTGCGCCTGCACGGATGGATCGCGCAGCCGCATTACTCGCGGGCCAGTGCCGACCAGCAGTACCTCTACGTCAACGGCCGTTCGGTGCGCGATCGCAGTGTCGCCCACGCGGTGAAAATGGCCTACGGCGATGTGCTGTACCACGGCCGCCAGCCGGCCTATGTGCTGTTCCTCGAACTGGACCCGACCCGCGTCGACGTCAACGTACATCCGGCCAAGCATGAGGTGCGCTTCCGCGATTCGCGGCTGGTGCATGACTTCGTCTACCGCACGCTGAAGGATGCGCTGGCCGACACCCGTGCCGGCATGTCGGCGCAGGAGATCGGGGCCGGTCCGGTGCCTGCAGGGGACGCGGCTGCTGCGGCGATGGCATCGAGCGTAGGCGCGTCGGGTTTCGGGCTGGTGCGTGGGCCTGCGCCCGGAGCCGGGTCGGGCGGCGGTGGTGGCGGTTTCTCCGGATGGCGCCCGCAGCAGCCCCTTGGTCTGCAGGTGGCCGATGCTCCGGCGGCCTACGCCGCGCTGTATGCCACGCCGGCCGGTGCCGAGCGCGGGGCGGCGCTGCCGTCGATGCCCACCGAGAATGGCCTGCCGGTCACCCGTGCCGATGCCGGTGTGCCGCCGCTGGGCTATGCGATCGCGCAGCTGCATGGCATCTACATCCTGGCCGAGAACGCAGAAGGCCTGATCGTGGTCGACATGCATGCCGCGCACGAGCGCATCGGTTACGAGCGCCTGAAGAACGCGCACGACGGTATCGGCCTGCAGTCGCAGCCGTTGCTGGTGCCGATCACGCTGGCGGTGGGCGAGCGTGAGGCCGACACTGCCGAAAGCGAGGCCGAAACGCTGGCGGCGCTCGGCTTCGAAGTGACCCGCGCTGGCCCCGGATCCCTGCATGTGCGCAGCATTCCAGCGCTGTTGGCGCATGCCGAGCCGGAAGGACTGCTGCGCGATGTGCTGACCGACCTGCGCGAGCACGGCCAGAGCCGCCGCGTGGCCAGTGCGCGCGACGAACTGCTGTCGACCATGGCCTGCCATGGTGCGGTGCGCGCCAATCGGCGCCTGACCGTGCCGGAGATGAACGCGCTGCTGCGCGACATGGAAATCACCGAGCGGTCCGGGCAGTGCAACCACGGCCGACCGACCTGGGCCCGTTTTTCGCTGGCGGAGATCGACCGCTGGTTCCTGCGCGGACGTTGAGGGGAGCATCGATGCGTTATCGGGGAATGGGCGGCCTGCTGGCCGCTTTGGTGTTGGTTGCCTGCAGCCCGGCGACAGCGCCGGTGCCGAAGGTCACTGAAGATCCGGCCTACGCGGCCACGCAGCAGCAATGGCGCGTGGCGCGCTACCAGGACCTGACCCGGCCTGATGGTTGGACGGCCCTGGTTGGCCTGCACTGGCTGCAGAACAAATCGCATTTCGTCGGCAGCGGCGCCACCAATGGCATCCGCCTGGCGGTCGGCCCGGACAAGCTGGGCCTGCTGCGCCGCGAGGGCAGCCAATGGTGGTTCACCCCCGAAGCCGGCGTCGATGTCAGCCATGATGGCCAGCCGGTGCACGGCCGCATCCGCGTCGACACCGACAAGGATCCGCAGCCGACGCTGCTGGCCTTCGACGGTGGCAAGGGCCAGCTAAGCATCATCCGGCGCGGGCCGCGTGATGCGCTGCGGGTCAAGCATGCCGATGCGCCGGCGCGCCGTGATTTCGCCGGGCTGGAGTACTGGCCGGGTGGCCCGGACTGGCAGGTGCAGGCGCGCTTCATCCCGCATTCGGTGGGCAAGACCCTGCCCATTGTCGACATCACCGGCCTGACCACCGAAATGCCCAATGCGGGCGCGGTCGAATTCGAACGCGACGGCCGCACATGGCGGTTGGAAGCGATCGGAGCCACCGGGCAGCCGCTGTTCCTGATCTTTGCCGACCGCACCAGCGGCCGTGGCAGTTATCCGGCCGGTCGCTACCTGGATACCGATGCGCCTGCTGCCGACGGCACGGTACGCATCGATTTCAACCATGCCTACAACCCGCCGTGTGCATTCACCGCCTATGCCACGTGCCCGCTGGCGCCGCCGGAAAACCGGTTGGATCTACGCGTGGAAGCGGGCGAGAAGGCCTACCACCTGCCTGAAGGAGAAGGCTGATATGACGATCAGAACCCTGTTGCGTGCCGCCGTTCTGTTGGTGGCCTTTGCGCTGGCACCACTGGTTGCCGCTCGTACCGTGCAAGCCGACACCTCTGGCGCAGCAGCAAAGCCGCCAGTGCCGCTGCTGTGGAAGGTGACCGGCCCGGGTGACGCGCGCCTGTACCTGCTGGGGTCATTCCACCTGCTGAAGCCGCAGGACTACCCGCTGTCGCCCGACGTCGAACAGGCCTTCGCGGCCTCGCAGCGGGTCGTGTTCGAACTGTCACCGGAAGACATGCAATCGCCGCAGCTGGCCAGCCGCATGGTGCAGACAGCGGTCCGCACCGATGGCAGCGAGCTCAAGCGTGATCTCGATGCCGCTACCTGGCAGAAGCTGCAGGCGTTTGCATCCGAGAACAAGCTGCCGTTGGCGCAGATGCAGGGCATGAAGCCCTGGTTCGTCGGCCTGAGCATTTCGGTCGGGCAGATGCAGAAGATGGGCCTGGACCCGGCACTGGGCCTGGACCGTCACTTCATGGAGCGCGCACAGAAGACCGGCCGCAAGACTGCGGGGCTGGAAGACATCGACACCCAGATCGGCATGCTCGACGGCATGACCCCGCAGGAGCAGCGGCAGATGCTGTCCGAGGCGCTGGATCAGGCGGGCAAGGGCGATGAGCAGGCGCGCCAGCTGCACGATGCCTGGCGGCGCGGCGATGAGCGTCTGTTGTGGACGAAGATGGCCGCGGAAATGCGCCAGCAGTACCCGCAGCTGTACCAGCGCATCAACACCGGCCGCAACGATGCCTGGGTGCCGAAGCTGCTGCCGTACCTGCAGGCCGGGCAGGGTGGCACGCTGGTGGTGGTCGGTACGCTGCACCTGCTTGGCAACGATGGCGTGGTCGAGAAGCTGAAGGCCAAAGGCTACAAGGTTGAACGCGTGTGCACGGGGTGCAAGGCGAAGCGTTGAAGATGGTGGAGTCGACTGGCAGTCGACTCCACCGGACGCCGGGTGACCACGATTCCGGCATGCAAAACAAAACGGCGCGCCCAGGGGCGCGCCGTTCTCGTATCCGCCGGGGTGGCGGCTCAGCGACGGGTCTTGCCGCCGGTGCCGGTGCCCGTACCGGGTTCGTTGGGCTTGTTGCCGGTGCCGGTACCCGTGCCACCCGGGCGCGAGCCGCCGAAACCGGTGCCCATGTTGCGCTGGAATTCCTGCCACAGTTCCAGGTTGCGCTCGGTCAACTGGTTCATCATCGCCCATGGGGTCTGGCCCAGCAGGTTGCCCATCTGCTGGCGGAACTGCTGCTGCTGGTCGAGGAAGACCTGCATGCTGCGCTCCAGGTAGTTGCCCATGAAGCCCTGCAGCGAATCGCCGTAGAAGCGGATCAGCTGGCTCAGCAGCTGGGTGGACAGCATCGGTTCGCCGTCCTGTTCCTGGTCGGCGATGATCTGCAGCAGGACCGAACGGGTGAGGTCGTCGCCGCTCTTGGCGTCGCGGACTTCGAAGTCTTCACCGTCCAGGATCAGCTGGCGCACGTCCTCGATGGTGATGTAGCTGGAGATCTCGGTGTCGTAGAGACGGCGGTTCGGATACTTCTTGATGATGCGGGTCGCAGCCATTGAAGCGGTCACTCGTCACAGTAGATGCGCAGCATGGCGCAGTGCAGCAGCCGTTGCAACCGCCTCAGCCCCCGCCAGGCTTGGCTTTCACGGGGGATCATGTTGCGCAGCAAGGGTTTGCGTGCTGCGCAGCATGACCATCGGCAGGGTCGGCGAGCGTGCGCCGCTAAGGCCGCCAGCGCGGCTTACCAACCCATATGATGGCCGCCATTGATGTCCAGGTTGCTGCCGGTGATCCACGAGGCTTCCTCCGCCACCAGGAACGACACCCCGTAAGCGATTTCCTCCGGCTTGCCGAGGCGCCCGGTGGGAATGTCGGCGACGATCTTGGCGCGCACGTCTTCCGGCACCGCCATCACCATGTCGGTGGCCACGTAGCCGGGCGAAATGGTGTTGACGGTAATGCCGAAGCCGGCGTTCTCGCGGGCCAGCGAGATGGTGAAGCCGTGCATGCCGGCCTTGGCGGCCGCGTAGTTGGCCTGCCCGTACTGGCCCTTCAGGCCGTTGATCGAGCTGATCTGGATGACCCGGCCCCAACCCCGCCGGCGCATGCCTTCGATGACCGGGCGGGTGACGTTGAACACCGAATTGAGGTTGGTGTTGATCACATCGTGCCACTGGTCCACGCGCATGCGATGGAAGGTGGTGTCGCGGGTGATGCCGGCATTGTTGACCAGGATCTCGACCGGGCCCAGTTCGGCCTCGACTGCACGCACCAGTGCTTCGGCACTGCCCGGATCGGAGACATCGCCCGGGGAGATCGACACGCTGTAACCGCGTTCGGCCATCGCCTGCTGCCAGGCGCGGGCCTTGGCCTCATCGCGGTAATTGGTGGCGACCCGGTGGCCCTGGTCGGCCAGGCGTTGGCAGATGGCGGTACCGATGCCGCCGGTTCCGCCGGTGACCAGTGCGACGCGAGATGTCATGGAGTGCTGTCCGGGTATCAGGTGGGGGAAGGGGGATTCTGCAACATCGGCGCGGAAAGTGCGCCGGCTGGCAGCAGGATGTCGGTACGTGGCAGCCGCGCTGGGTCGAAGGCATTGCGGGCGGCCGCCAGCAGCGTATCCAGATCGTGCGCAGGTTCCAGCGCTTCAGGTGCCTGGCCGAGCAGCTGCCAGAGCTGGCGCAGCACGGGCAGCGGGTGCGAACTGTCCACTGGCAGCGCCGCCAGCGACTTGGACAGCTTGTGGCCCGGGGCATCGAGCAGCAGCGGCAGGTGCCAGTAGCGCGGCACTGCCAGCCCCAATGCCTGCTGCAGCAGGATCTGCCGTGCCGTGGAGTCGAGCAGGTCGGCACCGCGCACCACTTCGGTCACGCCCTGCGCGGCGTCATCGACCACGACTGCCAGCTGGTAGGCCCAGCAGCCATCGGCGCGGCGCAGTACGAAGTCGCCGACCTCGGCATGCACATCCTGCTGCTGAGGACCGCGCAGGCCATCGTCGAAAGCCACGACGCTGCCGGGCAGCACGCGGAAGCGGACCGCCGGGTCCGGTCGCGGCTGCCGGGCCACGCAGCGATGGTGGATGCCGCCGCTGGCGGCCAGGTCGCTGCGGCTGCAGTGGCAGACAAAGGCCTGGTCGCTGGCGAGCAGCACGTCCAGCGCGGCCTGGTAGGCGTCGCCGCGCGCGCTCTGCCAGACGATCAGGCCATCGTGGGCCAGGCCGAATGCCGCCAGCGCCTGCAGCTGTGCCTCGGCGGCACCGGGCACGGTGCGCGGTGGGTCGACGTCTTCGACCCGCAGCCGCCAGAGGCCTCCGTGATGGCGTGCAAGCAGCCAGCTGCCGAAGGCGGCGAGCAGGGATCCGGGGTGGAGCAGGCCGGTCGGCGAAGGCGCGAAGCGGCCGCAGGGAATAGGGGAGGTCATGCTGGCTGAATCGTCGGTCAGGTTGGCGCTTGAATTCAAGCTGACCACACCGCAAATTGACCGGTATCGACCCCTTCCGAGCCGGATTTTCCCATGTTTACCCGCATTGCCCTGTTCCTGGCGACCAACTTCGCGGTCCTGATCCTCGCCAGCATCGTGATGTCGTTGCTGGGGGTCAGTTCGAACCAGATGAGTGGCCTGCTGGTCATGGCCGCGATCTTTGGCTTTGGTGGCTCCCTGATCTCGCTGCTGCTGTCCAAGTGGATGGCCAAGCGCTCCACCGGTGCGGTGGTGATCACCGAGCCGCGCAACCAGACCGAACGCTGGTTGCTGGCCACCGTCGAGCGCCAGGCCAAGGCGGCCGGCATCGGCATGCCCGAAGTGGCTGTGTACGAGGGCCCGGAGATCAATGCCTTCGCCACCGGCGCCAACCGCAACAACGCGCTTGTCGCGGTGTCCACCGGCCTGCTGCACAACATGAGCGAGGACGAGGCCGAAGCGGTGCTGGGCCACGAGATCGCCCACGTCGCCAACGGTGACATGATTACCATGGCGCTGCTGCAGGGTGTGCTGAACACCTTCGTGATCGTGCTGGCGCGCGTGGTGGGCGGCATCATCGACAGCGCGCTGTCGGGCAACCGCGAAGGCGGCGGCCGTGGCTTCGCCTACTACATCATCGTGTTCGTGCTGGAGATGGTGTTCGGCCTGTTCGCCACCATGATCTCGATGTGGTTCTCGCGCCACCGCGAGTTCCGCGCCGATGCAGGCGGTGCCTCGCTGGCTGGCCGCCAGAAGATGATCGCCGCGCTGGAGCGCCTGCAGTTGAACCACGGCCAGAGCACACTGCCGACCCAGATCGCCGCGTTCGGTATTGCCGGTTCGACGGCGAAGAAGCTGTTCATGAGCCACCCGCCGCTGGAAGAGCGCATCGCCGCGCTGCGGGCTTCGACGGTGGCGTAAGCCTCCGTGCCTCCACGGTAGTGCAGGAACGCCTGGCCGCGCGCCGGGCGTTTTTGTTTGTGCGCGCACGCATTGGTGGCGCCAGGCGATGCCTAGGATCATTTCCGCGACCGCGGAGGGGTGTCACTTTCTTTGCGCGCAAAGAAAGTAACCAAAGAAACGCTCCGCCGGCCGCGAGCCGTCGCTACGCGCCGGTACCCTGCGCTTCTCGGTGAATCAGGGGAAGGCGCCGAACTCGCTGCGCTCAGACACCGGCGCCTCTTCGCCCCTGATTCCCCTGCGATGCTCGGCTCGCTCAAGGCGGACTGGAAGATCAAGATCAAGATCAACAGCATCCACACGTGGCGTGGATCTACTGGGTGCAGCTGTGGCATTTGACCTTGGGACCCGCCTTGAGCGAGCCGAGCACCGCAGGTCCGGCGAGGGCGAAGAGGTGCGGGTGTCTGAGCGCAGCGAGTTCCCGCACCGTCCCTCGACGGACCGAGGAGCGCAGGGTACGGCTCGCGCCCTGGCGGCGTGTTTCTTTGGTTACTTTCTTTGCACGAGCAAAGAAAGTGACAAGCACGATCACCGCGGATACGAAAACGGCACCTTCGCAGGTGCCGTCCCCATGAACCGCTTTACACGGAATCTCAGAACTTCGCGTCGAACTCCGCCGCGTAGCCGGTGTTCACCAGCACCTTCTGCAGCGACTCGGCCACCTTCAGGTTGCCGGCCACAATCTGATGGGTCTCCGGGCCGCGGTTGTCCATGCGGCCCAGGGTCGCGCCCTTGAAGTCGCAGACCTTGCCGCCCGCTTCGCGGACCAGCAGCAGGCCGGCGGCGATGTCCCACGCCTTCACGCCGGCTTCGAAGTATGCATCGGCACGGCCGCAGGCCACGTAGGCCAGGTCCAGCGCGGCCGAACCGGTGCGACGGATGTCCTCGCCGTGCACCAGCAGGGCGTCGACTGCCTTCAGCTGGGCGCTGGCGCGGCTGCGTTCGCGCGGGGCGAAACCGGTGTGGATCATCGTGCCATCCAGATCCTTGCGGTCGGCCACGCGGATGCGGCGGTCGTTCAGCACGGCGCCGGCGCCACGGCTGGCGGTGAACAGCTCATTGCGCAGCGGGTCGAAGATGACCGCATCGGTCGGCTCGCCGTTCTCGACCAGGGCGATCGACACGCAGTAGTGCGGCACGCCGCGCAGGTAGTTGCTGGTGCCGTCCAGGGGATCGATGACCCACATCTGGCGACGCTCGCCCTGCACACCACCTTCTTCACCGAAGATGCCGTAGTCCGGGTAGGCGCGCTTGAGTTCCTTGACGATGACCTTTTCCGCGTCCGCATCCACTTCGCTGGCGTAGTCCATCCGGCCCTTCTGCACCACGTTCAGTGCCTCGAGCTTGTTGATGTTGCGCAACAGGACGTTGCCGGCGAGGCGGGCGGCCTTGACCATGACGGTGACGGCGGGTTTCTGCATGGCGTGGGCTCCCGGAAAGGCAGAAGAGATGGACTGGCGGGGGAAAAGAGCGGGTCCGGCGCAGTGGCCGGCCGCACAGTTTACCATTGGTCATCGTCCAGCTCGACCTTTTCCCTGTTCATGTCCCAGTTTCCCGCCGCCACCCGCCTCCGATTCGTCCTGGTCGGTACCCAGCACCCCGGCAACATGGGGGCCGCCGCCCGTGCCCTGAAGACCATGGGCCTGGCCCGCCTGGTGCTGGTCGCCCCCGAAAGACCGCTGGACGAGGAGGCCTTCCGCCGCTCGGCCGGTGCCGAAGACGTGCTGGGGGACGCCCCGGTGGTGGCGACCCTGGCCGAGGCCGTGGCCGATTGCCGCCTGGTGCTGGGCTGCACCGCCCGTGCCCGCCGCGTCCAGCTGGAGGAGTACCTGCCGGCCGATGCCGCGGCCCGTGCAGTGGCCAAGGCCGGTGAGGGGGCCGAGGTGGCGCTGGTGTTCGGGCGCGAGCGCACCGGGCTGACCAACGAGGAACTGCAGCTCTGCCATGCGGCGGTGCATATCCCGTCAGACCCGGCGTTCAGCTCGCTCAACCTGGCGGCCGCCGTGCAGGTGCTGGCCTATGAAACGCGCATGCAGTTGCTGGGTGCGCAGCCGGCGGGCGAGGCCGAGCCGGGCTTCCGCGAGCAGGCGGCCAGTCATGAGCAGATGGAAAGCTTCTTCGCCCAGCTTGGCGACACCCTGGACGAGATCGATTTCCACAAGGGCCGCGCGCCGGAATCGGCGATGCGCAAGCTGCGCCGCCTGTTCCTGCGCAGCGAACCGAGCGAGCAGGAAGTGCGCCTGCTGCGCGGCATCCTCGCCGACACCCTGCGCATGGCGCGGCTGGCCCAGGCGGGCAACAAGGACAGCTGACGACGGTCTCATTTTTTCGGGTAGTCTGTCCGGATACCCAGGGGGAATGACATCTGTGTCGGGTCTGCGAAAGGCAATGCAGGGGGGACTGCTGAGCCTGGCCATGGTCCTGCTCGCCGGAACGGTGCGTGCAGCACCGGACCAAGTGCTGGTGCTGGGCCGGATCAGCGATGATCCCAAGGCCCATTACGAGCAGCTGCAGCCGTTGCTGGACTATGTAGTGGCGCGCATGCACGACGTTGGCATCAAGGAGGGGAGGATCCTGATGGCACGCGATCCGCAGCAGATGGCCAGCTATCTGCGGCGGGGGCGGGTCGACTGGGTCACGGAAACCTCCGGCACGGCGGTGGCGCTGGGCCAGCGCAGCGGCGCACGGCCATTGCTGCTGACCGAGCGCAACGGGGTGCGTGAGTACCAGACGGTGTTCTTCGTGCGGCGCGACAGCCCGATCCAGCGGATGCAGGAGCTGCGGGGCCACCGCCTGGCGCTGCAGAACACCGCCTCCACCAGTGCCTACCTGGTGCCGGTGATGACCCTGCTGGAACATGGCCTGTCGCCGCAGATCCTGGCCGGGGTCTGGGACGTGCCAGGACGCGACAGCGTGGGATATGTGTTCGCGCGCAGCGAGTTGAACATCGCCACGTACGTGCACAAGGGGATGGTGGATGTGGGGGCGGTGAGCAGCGTGGACTGGAACGACGAGCGGCGGGTGCCGGCCGCGTTCCGGCGTGATTTCCGCGAACTGCTGCGCACCGAGCCGTATCCACGAGCAGTGGAGGTGGTCCGCGCCGACCTCGATGCCCGGGTGCGTGATCGCCTGCAGGATGTCCTGCTGCAGGCGGCCAGCGACCCGCAGGCACAGGGCGCGTTGCATCGTTTTTTTGGCACTTCCGGTTTCCACCGTGTCGATGCGCATGCGCAGCAGCGGTTGGATGAATTGAAACAAGGATTGACGCGCGTGCGGATGGAAGTGGAATGAAGTGGCTCGGCTCGGGGATGCAGGCCCGGTTCCTGCTGGCGATGGGCGGAGCAATGCTCGTTGTGGTCGCGATCCTGGCAGTGCTGCTGGGGCGCCAGGCGGCGATGCAGAGCGAGGTGCGCACCCTCAGCGGTGGCGTCATCCATGAACTGTTCGATCGCAGCGTGCGCAGCCGCGGCGAGGCGATGGCGCGCGAGTTGTCCGATGCGCTGGCCAACCCGCTGTATTACCGCGACCTGGACCAGGTCGGCGTACTGGTGCGCAGTACGGCCCGACAGCCGGTGGTGCGCTATGTACTGGTGTTCGACGAGCGCGGCCGGCTGGTGCACGACGGTTCGGTCGAGGTCTCCGGATTCGGCCAGCCGATGGCCGATCCGCTGGCGCCCAGGGCGGCGGCGGCGCAGGCGTTGCTGGTACAGGAATCGCCGAAGGTGCTGGACAACACGATGCCGATCAGGGTCGGCAACCAGCGCATCGGCGGCGTCCGCGTGGGCATGGCGCTGGACGAGGTGCAACAACGCGAACAGGCGGCCAATGCGACCCTTGGCGAGCGCCTGCAGCTGGTCGGCAGCCGGCACCTGGGATGGTTGCTGCTGATGCTGGGCTTGCTGGTGGTGATCGGCGTGGTGGTGATCCTGTACGTGCAGCGCACGCTGGTCGCGCCGATCCGCGATCTCGCCGTGGCCGCGCGCCGCATCGAGGCGGGGGACTACCAGACCCCGCTGACCGAGAACACCCGTGACGACGAAGTGGGTGAGCTGGTGCGCGGCTTCGCCCGCATGCGCGATGCGATCGCCCGCCACGACCGTGAAGTGCGGCACATGGCCTACACCGATGCATTGACCGGGCTGACCAACCGGCTGGCCTTCCGCGAAGCGCTGGATCATCGGTTGATGGCCGCACGCGCCGCCAACCATCGATTGGGCCTGCTGTTCGCCGACATCGACGATTTCAAGCGGGTCAACGACACGCTCGGCCATGAAGCCGGCGATGAGGCGCTGCTGCAGTTCGCACAGCGCATCGGCCGCGCGGTCAAGGAAGCGGGCGGTGACGAGACCCTGCTGGCGCGCTTCGGCGGCGACGAATTCGTGATCCTGGTCGGCGACGGCGATGTGGCTGCCAACGCACGGCTACTGGCCGAAGTGCTGGTGCGCGAGCTGGGCAAGCCATTGGTGGTGCAGGGCAGGGAGCTGTTCCTGGGTACCTCGATCGGCGTGACCCTGTTCCCCGACGATGCCGCCGATGCGACCACGCTGCTGAAGAACGGCGACATCGCGATGTACCAGGCGAAGATGGCCGGCAAGAACTGCTACCGCTACTACAGCCGGGCGATGGACCATGCGGTCGAGCGCCGCGTGCACATGGAACAGGAGCTGCGCGGGGCCTGGGAGCGCGGCGAGCTGCGGCTGGCCTACCAGCCGATCTTCCGCATGCGCGACCGCCGCATGGTCGGCGTGGAAGTGCTGCTGCGCTGGCAGCATCCGACGCTGGGAACGATCCCGCCGTCGGTCTTCATCGAAGTGGCCGAGCAGAGCGGGCTGATCGAGATCATCGGCCCGAAGGTGCTGCGTGCGGCCTGCATGGAGGCCTCGCAGTGGCCGCGCGGCGCGGCCGGTGATGATCTGTTCGTGTCGGTCAATGTATCGCCGCGACAGCTGCGCGGCGGCGAGCTGCCGGCGCTGGTCGCGCAATGCCTGCATGAATCCGCGCTGCCAGCGTCGCGCCTGCACCTGGAGCTGACCGAGACCGCAGTGATAGGTGACGAAATGGTCGCCGCGCAGCTGCTGGACAAGCTGCACCGCACCGGCGTGAAAGTGTGGCTGGATGATTTCGGCACCGGTTTCTCCGGCCTCAGCCACCTCCGCCAGGTGCCCGTGGACGGGGTCAAGATCGACAAGAGTTTCGTGGCCGACATGCAGCGTGATCCCGACGATCTGGCGCTGACCACGGCGATCATCGCCATGGCCCACGCGCTGGGCATCACGGTGGTGGCCGAGGGCATCGAGCAGCAGGCGCAGTTCGAGCTGCTGGCGCAGCGTGGCTGCGATCTGGGGCAGGGCTACTGGCTGAGCCACCCGGTCACCGCTACTGAAGTGGTACGGATGATCGAGTCGGGGCTCTGACCCCGCCCCCGGATTACAGCGGCCGCTTGCTCGGGTCGCCCGGCAGTTCGCGCACCAGCTTGGGAACCAGGTAACCGGACAGGCGCGCGGTCAACCCGGCAACCAGGGCCTTGGCCTGGGCATCATCCACTTCGAAGTGGGCCACGCCTTCGACCCGGTCCAGCTGGTGCAGGTAGTAGGGCAGCACGCCGGCGGCGAAGCTGCGCTCGCTCAGGTCCTGCAGCGCCTGCACGCTGTCGTTGACCCCGCGCAGCAGCACCGCCTGGTTCAGCAGCTGGACGCCGGTGCCGCGCAGGCGCGCCATCGCCGCGTCCACGCTGGCATCGAATTCATTGGCATGGTTGGCGTGGACCACGATCGCCAGCGGCCACGGCAGGCTGCCCAGCCAGGCCAGTAGTTCCTCGTCCACGCGCTCCGGCAGCACGATCGGCAGACGGGTATGGATGCGCAGGCGGCGGATATGCGGGATCGCGCGCAGGGCGTCGGTCAGCTCGGCCAGCTTGTGCGTGGCCAGCGACAGCGGGTCACCGCCGGACAGGATCAACTCGTCGATGTCCGGGTCGGCGGCGATGGCGGCTACGGCCTCCTGCCAGCCGCCCTTGGCGGCGTTTTCCGCGCCATAGTCGAAGTGGCGGCGGAAGCAGTAGCGGCAGTTGATCGCGCAGCTGCCGGTGGCGACCAGCAGGGCGCGGCCGCGGTACTTCTGGATGACGCCGGTGGCCTTCTTGGCCGCGCCATCGCCCACCGCATCGAAGCTGAACCCGGGCGCAGGCCGCATTTCCTCGTCGATCGGCAGTACCTGCCGCAGCAGCGGATCGGCCGGATCACCCTTGCGCATGCGTGCCACGAAGCCCTCCGGCACGCGCAGCGCGAACTGGGCCACGGCCGCCTCCGAGACGCCCAGCGCGGCCGGGTCCAGCTGCAGCCGGACCAGCAGGGCCTGCGGGTCGCGCAGCGCCTGGCGCCAGAGCTGCTGCCAGCGCGCGGGCGCGCCTGGCGACTGGGGCCGGGGGAAGGCGGAAAGCTGCATGGAGAGGGGGCCTGCGGTTATCATGGGGGCAGAAAAACAGTCGCCCACCGGCATCCGGTGGGCTTTCCATTCTAACGGCTCGCCGCACCCGCGGCGTTTTTGCCACTCAGGAGTTTACGCATGGCCAGCTACGGCATGAACGACGTCAAGAACGGGATGAAGATCCTGGTCAACAACCAACCGGCCGTCATCATCGACACCGAATACGTCAAGCCGGGCAAGGGCCAGGCCTTCACCCGCGTGAAGTACCGCCTGATCAAGGACGGCCGCACCCAGGAAGTGACCATGAAGTCGACCGACTCGCTGGATGCAGCCGACGTCGTCGATACCGACATGAACTTCATGTACAGCGATGGCGAGTACTGGCACTTCATGGACCCGGAATCCTTCGAGCAGGTCCAGGCCACCAAGGCCGGCATGGGCGGCGCCGAGAAGTGGCTGAAGGGCGAAGAGTCCTGCGTGGTCACCCTGTGGAACGGTGAGCCGATCTTCGTGCAGCCGCCGAACTTCGTCGAACTGAAGATCACTGAAACCGATCCGGGCGTCCGTGGCGACACCTCGGGCGGCGGCGGCAAGCCGGCCACCCTGGAAACCGGCGCCGTGGTCCGCGTGCCGCTGTTCGTCAACCAGGACGAAGTGATCCGCGTCGATACCCGTTCGGGCGAATACTCCGCACGCGTCAAGTAAGGTTCCGGCCGCAGGCCGACCATACTGTAGAGCCGAGCCATGCTCGGCTTTCCGGGCATAACCCGGAACCCGTTGCCGGCGTCCATGACGCCGCAACGGACAGCCGCCGGGCACGGCCCGGCGCTACCGCCTCCCGTCAGGCGCCTCCCATCAGGCCGCCCCCCAGCCAGTGAGCCCGCATGAGCGATAGCCCGCACCTCCCCGAAGCCTGCGACCTGCTCATCGAAGCCGGTTACGTCGTTCCGATCGAGCCGCATGCGGTGGTGCTGGAAGACCATGCCGTGGCCGTGCGTGGCAGCGAGATCATCGCGATCCTGCCGCGTGCCGAGGCGCGTGCGCGCTTCCGTGCCGCACAGGTGGTCAGCCGCCCCGAGGCCGCGCTGATGCCGGGCCTGGTCAACGCGCACACGCACAACCCGATGACCCTGCTGCGCGGCGTCGCCGACGACCTGCCGCTGATGACCTGGCTGCAGCAGCACATCTGGCCGGTGGAAGCAGCGGTAATCGGCCCCGAATTCGTTGCCGACGGCACCACTCTGGCCATCGCCGAGATGCTGCGCGGCGGCACCACCTGCGCCAACGAGAACTACTTCTTCGGCGACGTGCAGGCCGCGGTCTACAAGAAGCACGGTTTCCGCGCGCTGGTTGGCGCGGTCATCATCGATTTTCCCACCGCCTGGGCCAAGACCGACGACGAGTATTTCGCCAAGGCCGGTGAACTGCACGACCAGTGGCGCACCGATCCGCTGATCGGCACCGCGTTCGCGCCGCACGCACCGTACACGGTCAACGATGCCAATTTCGAGCGGGTGCGGATGCTGTCCGACCAGCTCGACATGCAGGTGCACCTGCACACCCACGAGACCGCGCAGGAAATCAACGATTCGATCAAGCTGCACGGCCAGCGCCCGCTGGCGCGGCTGGATCGCCTCGGCCTGGTCAACGACCGCCTGATCGCGGTGCACATGACCCAGCTGACCGACGCGGAAATCCACCTGTGCGCCGAACGTGGCGTCAGCGTGGTGCACTGCCCGGAATCGAACCTGAAGCTGGCCTCCGGTTTCTGCCCGGCCTGCGCCCTGCAGCGCGCAGGCGTGAACCTGGCGATCGGCACCGACGGCTGCGCCAGCAACAACGACCTAGACATGTTCAGCGAGAACCGCACGGCGGCCATCCTGGCCAAGGCCGTGGCCGACGACGCCACCGCGCTGGATGCAGCCACCACGCTGCGTGCCTCCACGCTGGGCGGCGCCCGCGCGCTGGGCTTCGGTGACCGCATCGGTTCGATCGAGGTCGGCAAGCAGGCCGACCTGGTCTGCGTCGACCTGTCGGCGCTGGAAACCCAGCCGCTGCACAACGTGCTGTCGCAGCTGGTGTATGCCACCGGCCGCCAGCAGGTCAGCGATGTCTGGATTGCCGGCAAGCCGAAGCTGGTGCAGCGCGAGCTGGTCGGCATGGACCTGCCGGGCATCATCGCCAACGCGCGCCAGTGGCGCGAGCGTATCCGTCATATCCGCGCCTGAACCCTGGCGCTGCAAGGACTACCCCATGACTGCCCCCCACGCATCCTCCAATTTCGATCAGGCCGAGCTGGACAAGTTCGCCGCGCTGGCCAACCGCTGGTGGGACGCTGACGGCCCGCAGAAGCCGCTGCATGCGCTGAACCCGGTGCGGCTGAAGTACGTGGCCGACCGCGTGCCACTGCGCGGTGCCCGTGTGCTCGACATCGGCTGCGGTGGCGGCCTGCTGAGCGAGGCGCTGGCCCAGGCCGGTGCCGACGTCACCGCCATCGACCTGGCCCCGGAACTGGTCAAGGTCGCACGCCTGCACGCGCTGGAAAGCGGCGCCAAGGTCGATTATCGCGTCCAGGCCGCCGAGGACTTGGCCGCCGAGCAGCCGGGCAGTTTCGATGTGGTCACCTGCATGGAAATGCTCGAGCACGTGCCGGACCCGGGCGCGATCATCGAGGCCTGCAAGCGTCTGCTGAAGCCGGGTGGCCACCTGTTCCTGTCGACCATCAACCGCACCGCCGCCGCCTTCGCGGTAGCGATTGTCGGTGCCGAGTACGTGGCGCGATTGCTGCCCAAGGGCACCCATCACTACCAGGAATTCATCAAGCCGGCCGAGCTGGCGCGCTGGCTGCGCGAGGCCGACCTGCAGCTGGTGGATGTCAGCGGCATGGCCTACGAGCCGTGGCGCAACCACGCCCGCCTGAGCAGCCGCACCGACATCAACTACCTGGCCTACGCGGTCAAGCCGGCATGACCTCCGCCGGTTTCCCGCGTGCGGTGCTGTTCGACCTGGACGGCACGTTGCTGGACAGTGCGCCGGACTTCGTCGCCACCTGTGATGCGATGCTGGCCGAGCGTGGCCGTGCGCCGATCGATCCGGCGCTGCTGCGCCCGGTGGTGTCCAAGGGCTCGCGTGCGATGGTCTCGGCAGCCTTCCCCGAACTGGACACGGCGGCGCGTGATGCGCTGATTCCGGAGTTCCTGCAGCGCTACGAGGCGTTGATCGGGCAGCACGCGGTACTGTTCGATGGCGTTGCAGACATGCTTGCTGCACTGGATGCCGCCGGTACGGTGTGGGGAATCGTCACCAACAAGCCGGAGTACCTGGCGCGGCTGATCGTGCCGCAGTACGGCTGGCAGCAGCGCTGTGCGGTGCTGGTGGGCGGCGACAGCCTGGCCGAGCGCAAGCCGCATCCGCTGCCGCTGCTGCACGCTGCGCAGGCCATCGGCATTGCTGCCGAGGACTGCGTGTACGTGGGCGACGACGAGCGCGACATCATCGCCGCACGCGCTGCCGTCATGCCGTCGGTGGCGGCGCTGTGGGGTTACCGCCTGCACAGCGACGACCCCCTGGCCTGGCAGGCCGACGTGCTGGTCGAGAACGCCGGGCTTCTGCAACTGGCCAGCCTCTGGCCGACCCGGCCGGCAACCCCGGCCCAGCCGTAAGGAATGACGTAGTGAGCAGTACCGCGCTGGACAGTTTCCTCGACAAGTGGCGCAGCCGCTGGCCGGAATGGTCGGTGGCCGCCCCGTTCGTGGCCGAATCGCAACGCGAGCTTGCCGTGGCGTGGTTCGCGCTGCTGCAGGAATTCGACGACATGCTCAACACCAGTGGCGACCCGCTGCCGGCCGATGCCAAGCTGGCCTGGTGGGGCGAGGAGCTGCGCAGCTGGGCTTCGCACCGGTCGCGCCACCCGTTGGGTCGTTTGCTGGAGCCGGTGCGTGCGCCGTGGGCGCAGCTGGCCGAAGCCCTGCCGGATCTGGTCGAAGCGCGCACGGTCGCGCTGGATGCGGCCAGCGCCGAGCGCGCGCTGGCCAACTACGCCGACGCGGTCGCCGCGGTGGAAGCGGTGCTGTTCAACGACACGCCGCGCACCGGCGCCGGCCGTGCCGTGCAGCTGCAGACCCTGGCGCAGCGCCTGCAGGACGCCGGCGTGGCCGGTGTGCCGCGCAGCCTGCTGGATGAGGATTCCAGCACCGCCGCGCAGCGCTGGGCGCAGTACCTGCTGAAGGGATGGGGCAGCCGCGTACCCGGGCCGCGCCCGCGCCGCGTGTGGTCCAGCCTGGCGCGCGCCCGCGTGGCGGCGCAGGCCGCAGGCAAGCCGATCGAAGCCACCCCGGTGCGCACCCTGCTGCGCGTGTGGTGGGCTGCGCGCGGTTGATCCGGCGCTACCTCGCGCGGTTGTTGAATGCTGTCTGTAGAGCCGAGCCCATGCTCGGCTCATCTCTGCGCGACAGCCGAGCGTGGGCTCGGCTCTACAACAGCGGCTCACCACCGCGCCGGGCGATGGGCGTTACTTCCGCTCCAGCACCAGCAGCGGGTCGATACGGGTGTCGAACCAGTTCATGCCCCAGTGCAGGTGCGGGCCAGTGGCACGACCGGTGGCGCCGACCGCGGCGATCACCTGGCCCTGTTCCACACGGTCGCCCACCTTCACGTCGATGCGCGACAGGTGCAGGAAGTTGGAACTGACGCCGAAGCCGTGGTCGAGCAGCAGCGTGCCGCCGGTCAGGTACAGGTCCGGGCCGGCGAAGGTGACGACGCCGGCCGCTGGTGCCTTCACCGGGGTGCCGGTCGGCACCGCGATGTCCATGCCGGAATGGCCGGCACCGGGCTGGCCGTTGTACACGCGCGCATTGCCGAAGCGGCCGCTGATGCGACCCTGCACCGGCCAGATGAAGGTCTGGGTGAAGTCGGTGCGGTCGTCATCGCGCGCGCGCGCGGCGGTCACCTGCGCCTGTTCGCGCTTGATCCGCTCGGCGATCGCCGGCGGCGGATTGACCGTCTTCGGCGGCACGCCGTTGACCCGCTCGGTCGGCCAGTCACGCGGCGTCACCGCGATGGTCACGGTTTCGCTGCCACCGTCGGCGCGCTGCACCTGCACGCGCAACGGACCCTTCTCGTCGCGGCCGATGCCGAACACCACGCTGCCGTAGTTGCTCACCCGCAGCTGGCGGCCGGCGTACTGCACGCGGCTGCCAGCGGGCACCTTGCCGATCACCAGTGCGCCCTGCGACGCGCTGGCCGGAAACACCACGCGGCTGTCGATCAGGCTGCCGATGGCATCCTGCGCGCTTGCCGAAGGTGTGCAGAGCAGGGGCGCCGCCAGCAGCAGCGCTCCGGTCAGGAGAGCCGCGCGCATCAGCGGTCGTAGGTCATGCGCTGGCCGGCCGGCTCGCCGACCAGTTTGCTGCCGTCCCACACCAGCTGGCCGTTGACCCAGGTGGAGGCGATGCGCGAACGGAAGGTCGTGCCTTCAAACGGTGACCAGCCACACTTGGACAGCACGTCTTCGCGCTTGACCGTGAACGGCACGTCTTCGACCAGCACCAGGTCGGCGAAGTAGCCTTCGCGCAGGAAGCCGCGCTCTTCCACGTCGAACAGCTGTGCCGGTGCGTGCGCGAACTTCTGCACCACCTGCTCGCGGGTCAGCTTGCCTTCGTGCACGCGCTCCAGCGCGGCCACCAGTGCGTACTGCACCAGCGGCAGGCCCGACGGCGCCTGAGCGTAGGGCTTCTGCTTCTCTTCCCAGGTATGCGGCGCGTGGTCGGTGGCCAGCACGTCCAGCACGTCGTCGGCCAGCGCGGCGGTGATCGCCTCGCGGTCGGATACTTCCTTGATCGCCGGGTTGCACTTGATCAGGTTGCCCTTGGTCGCGTAATCCGGGCGCGCGAAGTGCAGGAAGTGAACGCAGGTCTCGGCGGTGATCTGCTTGCGGCTGCCGTCAGCGCGGATCAGGGGGCCCTTCTCGAACAGCGCCAGCTCATCGGCAGTGGAGATGTGCAGCACGTGCAGGCGGGTGCCGTGCTTGCGTGCCAGCGACATGGCCAGGCGAGTGGATTTGATGCAGGCTTCGCGCGAACGGATGTCCGGGTGCATGTCCGGCGTCAGGGCATCACCGTACTTTTCCTGGAAGGCCTTCAGGTTGGCATCGATCATCGGCGTGTCTTCGCAGTGCGTGATGATCGGGGTCGGGCATTCGCGGAAGATCGCGTCCAGCGTTTCCGGGTTGTCCACCAGCATGTTGCCGGTGGACGCACCCATGAACACCTTCACGCCCGGGGCCTTCTTCGGGTCCAGCGCACGGATCGCGTCCAGGTTGTCATTGCTGGCGCCGTGGTAGAAGCCGTAGTTGGCCCAGGCGCGGCCGCGCGCCAGTTCGTACTTGGCCTCAAGGATGGTCGAATCCAGCGTCGGCGGATTGGTGTTGGGCATGTCCATGAAGCTGGTCAGGCCACCGGCCACGGCCGCCGCCGATTCGCTGGCGATGTCGCCCTTGTGGGTCAGGCCCGGTTCGCGGAAATGTACCTGGTCGTCGATCATGCCGGGCAGCAGCCAGCGCCCGGCCGCGTCCACCACCTGCTCGCCGTCGCGCGGCGTCAGCCCGCTGCCGATCTGCGCGATGCGGCCGTTCTCGATGCGCAGGTCGCCGTCGAAGGTGCGGCCTTCGTTGACCATCCGGGCGTTGGTGATGAGGGTGGAGGACATGTCAGTGTTTTCCTGTGCAACGGCAAGAGGGGGCGTGGGTGGATTCGGGTACCGGGTCGAAGCCGCCGGGATGGAACGGATGGCAGCGGCCCAGCCGGCGCGCAGCCAGCCAGCTGCCACGCAGCGGACCGTGTCGGGAGATGGCATCCATCGCGTATTCAGAACAGCTCGGCACGAAACGGCAACGCGGCCCCAGCAGGGGGCTGATGAAGCGCTTGTAGAAGCGCAGCAGGGCAATGAGCAGGCGCGAGATCACCCAGTCATCTTATGCCAGTTGGCATGAAGGCCGCATTTGTGCAGGATGGGCCGTTGGTCGCATGTCGCCGATGGCCTGCGACCGGTACCAGCACTCTCGGGTGCTGGCCAGGTTCCGTGCCGCGCAAGGCGGTCCGTGTTCGTCGGACTGCCCCTTGGGCACCTTGACTCCAGGACTGAATGGAGCGGGATGCCGAGGTTGCTGCTGCGGGTCGGGTAGGCTATAAAGGCCCGCTTTCCCGGGCCCCGGGGAATCCAAGGAAGAGCGTTTCGTGGCTGCTAAAAAAACTGCAAAGAAGGCCGCAACGGCCGCCAAGAAAACCGCCAAGCCTGTTGTGAAGAAGTTGGCGGCAAAGCCCGTTGCCAGGAAACCGGCCAGCAAGCCGGCGACCAAGGCAGCGTCCTCGCAACCGGCGGCCAGGAAGGCCACCGCAAAGAAGGCGCCGGTCAAGGCAACCAAGCCGGTGGCGAAGAAGGCCGCTGCGCCCGCCAAGGCCAAGCCTGCCGCTGCCAGCAAGAAGGCGCCGGTGGTGAAGAAGGCCGCCAGCAAGGCCGCGCCGGTCAAGAAGGCTGCCGCCAAGCCGGTGGCGAAGAAGGCAGCGGCCAAGCCGGCGCCGAAGGCGGCGTTGACGAAGGCGGCGGCCAAGCCGGTCGCCAAGCCCGTAGCAAAGAAGGTCGCTACGGCTAAACCGGTCGCCACGCCTGCCGCTGTAAAGAAGGTTGCCAAGAATGTTGCCGCGCCGGCCGCGAAGTCGGCCCCGGCCCCAGTAGTGAAGTCCGCACCGAAGCCTGCTGCCAAGCCGGCTCCGGCCAAGCCTGTCCCGGCCAAGACCGTGGCAGTGGCGGCAGCCCAACCGGCCCCAAAGCCGGCCCCGGCCGCCGCTCCTGCCGCTTCGAAGGCCCCGCAATCCAAGAATCCCGTGCCCGTTTCGAAATCGCCTGCCAAAACCGCCGTGAAATCCGATTCCGCCCCGAAGACCGTGTCGCGCCCTGTCGGCAAGGTTGCCGTGGCCGTCGCCGCCCGCTCGGCGGCACCGGCCCCGCGCAGCAAGTACAAGGTGGTCGAGTACAAGACCGACGAGGCCACCGGCCGCCCGATCCTGCCGGCTGGCTACAAGCCGTCCTCGGAAGAGGAATACATGAGCTCGCTGCAGCAGGAGTACTTCCGCCAGCGCCTGCAGAACTGGCGTGCGGACCTGGTGGAGGAGTCCAAGCAGACCATCGAGAACCTGCGCGAGGAAGTGCGTGACATCGGCGATGAAGCCGAGCGTGCGACCCGCGAGACCGAGAACTCGCTGGAACTGCGTACCCGCGACCGCTACCGCAAGCTGATCGGCAAGATCGACAGCACCCTGAAGCGCCTGGAAGCGGGCGACTACGGCTACTGCGTCGACACCGGTGAAGAAATCGGCCTGGAGCGCCTCGAAGCGCGCCTGACCGCCGAGCGCACCATCGACGCCCAGGAGCGTTGGGAGCACTTGCAGAAGCAGCAGGGCGACTGATTCCTGCTCGTTGTATGGTCATGCGAAAAACCCGGCCTCGGCCGGGTTTTTTGTTGGGTTCGGGTTGGCTGCGAAGGGCAGCGCCTTCCGGGTATCGGACCCACCGCAGGCTCTCGACGCTTTCGTGCGCGCGCGGCCGCTGTAGAGCCGAGCCCATGCTCGGCTCGGTCCGAAGGCGGAGGGTAGGGAAAAGCAAGGGCAAGAACAGCCAAGCAGGGCTTGGCTCCGCCAGGAGCGGTCATGCGTGGGCTCGCGGCTGTGTTGGGTCCGCCTTGTAGCGAGCCGAGCACCGCAGGCGAATCAGGGGCGAAGAGGCGCCGCCGTTCGAGCGCAGCGAGTTCGGCACCATCCCCTGATTCACCGACGAGCACAGGGCACCGGCGCACAGCGCCGGCTCGCGGATGGCCGCGTGTTTCTTGAGTGACTTTCTTGATGGCGCACATCCATGTGCGCCACCCTGCGGGCCGGCTGCGCCGTTCCGCGCTGCTCCTGCAGCACGGTGCGCGCGCAAGGAAAGTGACACCCCGCCGCGGTCGCGGAAAGAGCCAGGCGGGCATGGCCCGGCGCTACCGGTACGTGGGCGCACGGAAATGCGCAGCCGAGCATGGGCTCGGCTCTACAGGTTCACTGCAGGTCGCGAAGATTCAGTTTCCGCAGCGTCGGGTTCTTCCACGCGGTGATCCCGGCCACGCTCAGCACCGCGAACCCACCCAGCACCACCGCCGGTACCAGTCCCAGCAGACGGGCCATGGTGCCGGCATAGAACGCGCCCAGCTCGTTGGACGAACTGATGAAGATGCCGTTGATCGACGATACCCGCCCGCGCATTTCCTCCGGCGTGGCCAGCTGCAGGATGGTCGAGCGGATCACCACCGACACGCCGTCGAACGCCCCGTAGAACAGCAGGATCAGCGCCGACAGCCAGAAGTGCTGCGACAGCCCGAAGCCGATCACGCACAGGCCGAACCCCGCCACCGCGAACAGCAGCACGCGGCCGGCATTGCGGTGCAGCGGGTGGCGCGCCAGCCACAGGCCCACGCACACCGAACCGAGCGCCGGCATCGCGCGCAGGATGCCCAGGCCTTCCGGGCCGTGGTGCAGGATTTCGTGCAGGAACGCCGGCAGCATCGCCACCACGCCGCCCAGCAGCACCGAGAACATGTCCAGTGCCATCGCCCCGACCATGATCCGGTTGCCGACCACGAAGCGCGCGCCTTCAGCGATGCTCTTGAAGATCGGGGCGGCCGGGCCGGTATGCACCGGTTCTTCCACCTTCAGCGTGGCCAGGCAGGCCATCGCCACCAGCGCGAAGCCCGTGGCCACCGCGTAGGACAGGCCCTTGCCGCCGAAGCCGACCAGCACGCCGCCCAGCGCCGGGCCGGCGACCATGCCGGCCTGGAACACCACGGCGCCGAGCCCGGCGCCACGTGCGAACTGGTCGCGCGCCAGCACGCGGGCGAACAGCGCGTTGTAGATGGGCGAGAGGAACGCACGGACCATGCCGGTCAGGGCGATGGCCGCATAGATCGGCCACACCCCTTCAAACGGCAGCCACCCGGTGGCAACGCCGGTCAGCACCAGCGCCGTGGCGATCAGCCCGGTACAGGCGACCATGCCCAGCCGGCGGCGCGGCAGGTGGTCGACCAGATAGCCGGCGAACGGCGCCACGCAGAAGAACGGCAGTACCTCGGCCAGGCCGACCAGGCCCAGCGAGAACGGATTGCGGGTGACTTCGTAGATGTGCCAGCCGACGGTGACCGCAACCACCTGGTAGGACAGCATCGCGAAGATGCGGTAGGCCAGCAGCTTGGCGAAACCGGGCCGGGACAGCAGGCCCAGCGCGGTGTCTTCGGCTGTGGCAGGCTCGCTCACGACGGATCGCGCTGCAGCTGGGCCTGCGCGGTCTCGCGGATGAAGGCCAGCATCGCCGCCACGCCGTTGCTGCGGGTGGGTGACAGATGGCGGGCCAGCCCGATGTCCTGGATGTAGCTGGGCTCGGTATCCAGGATTTCCTGTGCCGAGCGCCCGGAGTACACGCGCAGGGCCAGGAAGATCAGTCCGGAGACGATCGCCGAGTCGCTGATGGCGTGGAAGCGCAGCGACTGCGCGTTGCCTTCCGGCACGATCCAGACCATCGACTGGCAGCCCAGCAGGCGGTGCTCTTCGGTCTTCCATTCGTCCGGGAAGGCGGGCAGCTTGCGGCCGAGGTCGATCAGGTACTGGTAGCGCTCGGACCAGTCGCCGAAGAAGCCGAATTCCTCGGCGATGGCGGTCTGGGCCTCGGCGGCGGTGGGTTCAAGCGGGAACGGGGAGTCGGTCACAACAGTCTCTACGGTGGGGGCGTGGCCGGCGGACCGGCCACGGGGCAGGGCAGGTCAGCCGCGCTTGCGCGACCACCGAACGCCCTGCGGGGTGTCATCCAGCACGATGCCTTCGGCGGCCAGCTGGTCGCGGATGGCGTCGGCACGGGCGAAGTCGCGCGCCTTCTTGGCCGCTGCGCGTTCGTCGATCAGGCCCTGGATGCGCGCATCATCACCCTCATCGCCGGCGGCGGTACCGAACCACTGCGCCGGATCGGCCTGCAGCAGGCCCAGCGCCAGGCCTGCACCGAGCAGCTCGCCCTTCAGGCGCGCCTGTTCGGCCGGATCGGTGGCACGACGCGCCTCGGCGGCGATGCGGGCCACTTCGGCCAGCGCCTGCGGGGTGTTCAGGTCGTCATCCAGGGTCGCCTCGACGCTGGCCGGGATCACCGCGCTGGCTTCGATCGATGCCAGCTCGCGCAGCGTGCCGTACAGGCGGTCCAGGGTGCGCACCGACTGCTCGATCAGGCCGTCGGACCAGTCCAGCGGCTGCCGGTAATGGGCCGACAGCAGGGCCAGGCGCAGCGCCTCCGGCGGATGCTGGCGCACCAGGTCATGCACGCGCTCGATGTTGCCCAGCGACTTGCTCATCTTGGCGCCGCCGAAGTTGAGCATGCCGTTGTGCAGCCAGTAGCGGGCAAAGATCCTGCCGCCATGGGCGCATTCGCTCTGCGCGATCTCGTTCTCGTGGTGCGGGAACTGCAGGTCGACGCCGCCGGCATGGATGTCGATGGTCTCGCCCAGATGGGCGGCGGCCATCGCCGAGCATTCGATGTGCCAGCCCGGGCGCCCACGGCCCCACGGCGATTCCCAGCCGGGCAGGTCGTCGGTGGAGGGCTTCCACAGCACGAAATCGCCGGGATCGCGCTTGTAGGGGGCGACATCGACACGGGCGCCGGCCAGCATCTCTTCTGGGTCGCGGCGTGACAGCTTGCCGTAGCCGTCGAAACTGGCCACCGCGAACAGCACGTGGCCCTCGGCGGCATAGGCATGGCCGTTGGCGATCAGCTGCTCGATCATGGTGATGATCTGCGGCATGTGCGCGGTCACTTCCGGCTCGATGTCCGGCGGCACCACGCCCAGCGCGGCCATGTCTTCACGGTAGGCGGCGGCGAACTTGTCGGTGATGGTGCTGATCGGCACCCCCTGCTCGTGCGCGGCGGTGTTGATCTTGTCGTCCACGTCGGTGATGTTGCGGGCGTAGCGCAGTGCGCCGAAACGCCGCCGCAGCAGGTCGGCCAGCACCCCGAACACCACCGGGCCGCGGGCGTTGCCGATGTGCACGTAGTTGTAGACCGTGGGGCCGCACACATACAGGGTCGGACAGGCCGGATCGAGCGGGGTGAACGGTTCGAGCTGGCGAGTCAGGTTGTTGTGCAGGCGCAGGGTCATGGGGCTGTGGCTGGGGGACAAGCCTGTGATTTTAGAACGTGTCGGCCCCCTTTGGGGACGCCGATTGCCACCGGTGGACGCCGGCTCCACCCAAGGTGGGGTGGGCAGGAGCGGCGTGGACGGGTAATGTTCAGCCCCTTGCGCTCGTCACTGCCTACACTATTGCCGTGTCCTTGCTCCCGTCGCCACTGAAATCCACCGCGTTGCTGACCCTGGCCTGCCTGTCGGCGACGGCCGCCGTGGCCCAGGCGCAGGAGGCCGAGCCGCGCAACCGGGTGGTGATCGTCGAGAACGTGAAGTTCGACTATGCGCAGGTGCTGAACGTCGAGCCGGTGTTCCAGACCCTGCGCGCGACCCGCACCGAGGAGCATTGCGAGCCGATCTCGACCCGTACCCTGGCCCCGGTCAACGTGACCGGTGAAGAGCCGGCCGAGGACAAGGGCCGGATCAGCCGCTTCTGGGACTCGGTGCGCTCGATGTTCAAGCGCAGCGATGAAGAGGTCTCCGAGGAGACCGCCGCCGAGACGCCTGCCCCGGCACCGGCCAACAACGGTCCGATGCTGACCCGCGACTGCCGCATCGTGCCGGTGGGGCGTGAGTTCCGCCGGCCGATCGCCTATGACGTGGATTACGTCTACAAGGGCACCAAGTACCGCTCGCGGCTGCCGGAAGACCCCGGCAACCGGCTGAAGATCCGGGTCTCGATCACCCCCTGGGTGGGCCCCGAGCAGGGTGCCGCCGGCAATCCCTGATTCCGTGGCCCCGGCCCCTTGCGCCGGCCCCGGCCGCATGCAAAGATTGTCGGCCATGAAGCTCACCGACTTCCAGCACGACAGCAGCGCAGCCCGACAGGCGTCGGGCATGACCTCGCGTGCCCGTCGACCGGAACCCCACATTCTCGCTGGGTAACCGGAGCTTTTTGCTGTTCGTCCGAAAAAAACCCAGCCCGCCGGCTGGGTTTTTTCGTTTACGCGTTCTGAAAGCTGCAACTGCAATCTTTTCGTTCCACCTTTGCTTCCTGCTTTTCCCTTCCACCGCGCCGGACCCGGCGCTGCCACGCAAGGAAAGATGATGTCCCCCAAGCACTTCCTGAACACCCAGGACTGGAGCCGCAGCGAACTTGACGCGCTGCTGACCCAGGCCGCGCTGTTCAAGCGCAACAAGCTCGGCGACCAGCTCAAGGGCAAGTCGATCGCGCTGGTGTTCTTCAACCCGTCCATGCGCACCCGCACCAGCTTCGAACTGGGCGCGTTCCAGCTCGGCGCCCACGCCGTGGTGCTGCAGCCGGGCAAGGATGCGTGGCCGATCGAGTTCAACCTCGGCACGGTGATGGATGGCGATACCGAAGAGCACATCGCTGAAGTGGCCAAGGTGCTGGGCCGCTACTGCGACATCATCGCCGTGCGCGCGTTCCCCAAGTTCATCGACTGGGCCTACGACCGCCAGGACATCGTCCTCAACAGCTTCGCCAAGTACTCGCCGGTGCCGGTGATCAACATGGAGACCATCACCCACCCGTGCCAGGAACTGGCGCATGTGATGGCCCTGCAGGAGCACTTCGGCACCCAGGACCTGCGTGGCAAGAAGTACGTGCTGACCTGGACCTACCACCCCAAGCCGCTGAACACCGCCGTGGCCAACTCGGCGCTGACCATCGCCACCCGCATGGGCATGGACGTGACCCTGCTGTGCCCGACCGCCGACTACATCCTGGATGACCGTTACATGGGCTGGGCCGAGCAGAACGTGGCCGACAGCGGTGGTTCGCTGAAGATCAGCCATGACATCGACAGCGCCTACGCCGGCGCCGACGTGGTCTACGCCAAGAGCTGGGGCGCGCTGCCGTTCTTCGGCAACTGGGAGCCGGAAAAGCCGATCCGCGACCAGTTCAAGCACTTCATCGTCGACGAACGCAAGATGGCGCTGACCAACAACGGTGTGTTCAGCCATTGCCTGCCGCTGCGCCGCAATGTGAAGGCCACCGACGGCGTGATGGATTCGCCGCAGTGCATCGCCATCAACGAAGCCGAGAACCGCCTGCACGTGCAGAAGGCGATCATGGCCGCGGTTGCCGGGCGCTGATTTTTTTCCGATTCAATCATTTCCGCCGGGCACGGCCCGGCGCTACCAGGACATACCCTCCCCATGAGCAACAAAGACGTCGTTCTCGCCTTCTCCGGCGGCCTGGATACCAGCTTCTGCGTGCCGTACCTGCAGGAGCGTGGCTACAACGTGCACACCGTGTTCGCCGACACCGGCGGCGTGGATGATGAAGAGCGCGATTTCATCGAGAAGCGCGCCGCCGAACTGGGCGTCACCAGCCACGTCACCGTCAACGGTGGCCCGGCCATCTGGGAGGGCTTCGTCAAGCCGTTCGTGTGGGCCGGCGAAGGCTACCAGGGCCAGTACCCGCTGCTGGTGTCGGACCGTTACCTGATCGTCGATGCCGCGCTGAAGCGTGCCGCCGAACTGGGTACCAACATCATCGCCCACGGCTGCACCGGCATGGGCAACGACCAGGTCCGCTTCGACCTGGCCGTGAAGGCGCTGGGTGACTACCAGATCATCGCGCCGATCCGCGAGATCCAGAAGGAACACACCCAGACCCGCGCCTACGAGCAGAAGTACCTGGAAGAGCGCGGCTTCGGCGTGCGCGCCAAGCAGCAGGCCTACACCATCAACGAAAACCTGCTGGGCGTGACCATGTCCGGCGGCGAGATCGACCGCTGGGAAGCCCCGGGCGAGGGTGCGCGTGGCTGGTGCTCGCCGCGCAGCGAGTGGCCGGAACAGGCCCTGACCGTCACCCTGAAGTTCGTCGAAGGCGAGGCCGTTGAACTGAACGGCAAGGCGCTGCCGGGTGACCAGATCCTGGCGCAGCTCAACAAGCTGTTCGCCCCCTACGGCGTTGGCCGCGGCGTCTACACCGGCGACACCGTGATCGGCCTGAAGGGTCGCATCGTGTTCGAGGCCCCGGGCCTGGTCTCGCTGCTGGCCGCGCACCGCGCGCTGGAAGATGCGGTGCTGACCAAGCAGCAGAACCGCTTCAAGCCGGATGTGGCGCGCAAGTGGGTGGAGCTGGTGTACGAAGGCTTCTACCACGATCCGCTGAAGACCGACATCGAAGCGTTCCTGAAGTCCTCGCAGGCCAAGGTCAACGGCGAAGTGGTGCTGGAAACCCGTGGTGGCCGCGTCGACGCGGTGGCGGTGAAGTCGCCGCACCTGCTCAACACCAAGGGTGCCACCTACGCGCAGTCGGCCGACTGGGGCGTGGAAGAGGCCGAAGGGTTCATCAAGCTGTTCGGCATGAGCTCGACGCTCTTTGCTCAAGTCAACCGTGGTTGACTTGAGCACGAGCCCGCGCATTTCACCTTAACCCTGCGCCTTCGGCGCGCCCCCTTCAACAAGAAGGGGGCTCTCCACCAGACGTGCTCCGGTAGGCCGGGCCATGCCCGGCGGAATTCCACAGGATTGTTGATTCATGCTTGAACAGACGCTCGATCACCTGCAGGCGCTGGTGTCCTTCGACACCCGCAACCCGCCGCGTGCGATCACCACCGGTGGCATCTTCGATTACCTGCGCGCGAACCTGCCCGGCTTCAACGTCGAGGTGATCGATCACGGCGCCGGTGCAGTCAGCCTGTATGCCGTGCGCGGAACGCCGAAGTACCTGTTCAACGTGCACCTGGACACGGTGCCGGACTCGCCGCACTGGAGTGCCGACCCGCATGTGATGCGGCGCCTGGACGACCGTGTGGTCGGCCTCGGCGTGTGTGACATCAAGGGCGCGGCCGCTGCACTGGTGGCTGCGGCCAATGCCAGCGATGGTGATGCCGCGTTCCTGTTCTCCAGCGATGAGGAGGCCAACGATCCGCGCTGCATCGCCGCGTTCCTGGCCCGCGGCATTCCGTACGAAGCGGTGCTGGTGGCCGAGCCGACCATGAGCGAAGCGGTGCTGGCGCATCGTGGCATCAGCTCGGTACTGATGCAGTTCGCCGGCCGCGCCGGGCATGCCTCGGGCAAGCAGGATGCGGCTGCCAGCGCGTTGCACCAGGCGATGCGCTGGGGTAACCGCGCGCTGGACCATGTCGAAGCGCTGGCCTCGGCCCGTTTCGGTGGGCTGACCGGCCTGCGCTTCAACATCGGTCGCGTCGAAGGTGGCATCAAGGCCAACATGATCGCGCCGGCTGCCGAAGTGCGCTTTGGTTTCCGCCCGCTGCCGTCGATGGACATCGACGCGTTGCTGGCCACCTTCGCCGGTTTCGCCGAACCGGATGCCGCGCTGTTCACCGAGACCTTCCGCGGCCCCAGCCTGCCGGCCGGCGACATTGCCGAAGCCGAGCACCGCCGGCTGCTGGCGCGCGACGTGGCCGACGCGCTGGACCTGCCGATCGGCAACGCGGTGGACTTCTGGACCGAGGCCTCGCTGTTCTCCGCCGCCGGCTACACCACGCTGGTGTTCGGCCCGGGCGACATTGCCCAGGCCCACACCGCCGATGAGTTCGTGACGCTGGACCAGCTGCAGCGCTACACCGACGCCGTGCACCGCATCATCGCCGCCGGCGCCTGATTCTTTCCTATTCCGACGAAACCGAAATGTCTCCTGCCCTCCAGCCCCACCGCCAGACCCGCCAGACCATCGTGCGCCTGCTTTCCAGCATGGCCAGCGCGAAGGAGATCAGCCAGTACCTCAAGCGCTTCTCGCAGCTGGACGCCAAGCGCTTCGCCGTGGTCAAGGTTGGCGGCGCGGTGCTGCGCGACGACCTCGACGCGCTGACCTCCTCGCTGTCGTTCCTGCAGGAAGTCGGGCTGACCCCGATCGTGCTGCACGGTGCCGGCCCGCAGCTGGATGCCGAGCTGTCGGCAGCCGGCATCGAGAAGCAGACCGTCAACGGCCTGCGCGTGACCTCGCCGGAAGCGTTGGCGATCGTGCGCCGGGTGTTCCAGCAGTCCAACCTGCGCCTGGTCGAGGCGCTGCAGCAGAACGGTGCGCGCGCCACCTCGATCACCGGTGGCGTATTCGAGGCCGAGTACCTGGACGTAGATACCTACGGTCTGGTCGGCGAGGTGAAGAAGGTCAACCTGGCGCCCATCGAGACCAGCCTGCGTGCCGGCTCGATCCCGGTCATCACCAGCCTGGGTGAAACCGCCGGTGGCCAGATCCTCAACGTCAACGCCGACTTTGCCGCCAACGAGCTGGTGCAGGAACTGCAGCCGTACAAGATCATCTTCCTGACCGGGACCGGCGGCCTGCTGGACGAGGCGGGCAACGTGATCGATTCGATCAACCTGTCCACCGAGTATGACCACCTGATCGCGCAGCCTTGGATCCACGGCGGCATGAAGGTGAAGATCGAACAGATCAAGGACCTGCTCGATCGCCTGCCGCTGGAATCGTCGGTGTCGATCACCCGCCCGGCCGACCTGGCCAAGGAACTGTTCACCCACAAGGGCTCGGGCACGCTGGTGCGCAAGGGCGAGAAGGTGCTGCGCGCCACCGCCTGGAACGAACTGGACCTGCCGCGCCTGAAGGGCCTGATCGAATCCAGCTTCGGCCGCACCCTGGTGCCGGACTACTTCGAGAAGACCAAACTGCTGCGCGCCTATGTCAGCGAGAACTACCGCACCGCGGTGATCCTCACCGATGAGGCCGAAGGCGTGTACCTGGACAAGTTCGCCGTGCTCGACGACGCGCAGGGTGAAGGCCTCGGTCGCGCGGTCTGGAACGTGATGCTGGAGGAAACCCCGCAGCTGTTCTGGCGCTCGCGGCATGGCAACCCGATCAACCATTTCTACTACGCCGAATCCGATGGCTGCTACAAGCAGGATCAATGGAAGGTGTTCTGGTTCGGTGCCGATGGCATCGATCGCATCCGCACCTATGTCGACCACTGCGCCAAGCGCACACCAAGCCTGCAGGGCTGAGCGATGAGCAACCCCGACGCCTGGAATTCGGTACCCACCCTGCGCGGCCAGCACGTGATGCTGCAGCCGCTGCAGATGGAACACGTGCCCGGCCTGCGTGCTGCGCTGGACGGCAGCGGCCTGAACCAGCTCTGGTATACCCAGGTGCCGTCGCCGGAGCGGGCCGAGGCCTATGTGCAGGCCGCGCTGCAGGCGCAGGCCGAGGGCAAGGTGCTTCCGTTCGTGATCTGCGATGCCGCCGGTGAGATCATCGGCAGCACGCGCTTCTACGACATGGATGCGAGCGTGCCGAAACTCAGCCTCGGCTACACCTGGTACACGCCGCGCGTGCAGCGCACCGGGGCCAATACCGAAGCCAAGCTGTTGCTGCTGCAGCACGCCTTCGAAACGATGGGTTGCATCAGCGTGGTACTGGAAACCAGCTGGTTCAACGCCACTTCGCGCACCGCCATTGCCCGCCTCGGCGCGAAGCAGGATGGCGTGCTGCGCAACCATAAGCGGCACGCCGACGGCACGCCGCGCGACACCGTCATCTTCTCCATCATCGATGCGGAATGGCAGGGCGTGAAGCGCCACCTGCGATACCGCCTGGACAGCCACGCATGAACGATTCGACTTTCACCCTGGGCATTGTCGGTGCCCGCGGCCATACCGGCGCCGAGCTGATCAAGCTGGTGGCCGCCCATCCGCGACTGGAACTGGCCTTCGTGTCCTCGCGCGAACGCGCCGGGCAGCGCCTGTCCGATCACCATCCGGAATTCCAGGGGGAACTGCAGTACGAGAACCTCGACGCCGATGCAGTGGCTGCCAAGGGCGTGGATGCGGTGATCCTGGCCCTGCCCAATGGCCTGGCCGCGCCGTTCGTGGCCGCGCTTGAGGCAGCGAAGCCGGACACCGTCATCGTCGATCTCTCGGCAGATTACCGCTTCGACAACAGCTGGTACTACGGCCTGCCGGAGCTGACCCGTGGCCGCTACAACGGCCAGAAGCACATCAGCAACCCGGGCTGTTATGCCACCGCCATGCAGCTGGCGGTGCATCCGCTGCTGGACCTGCTGGCCGGTCCGCCGCAGTGCTTCGGTGTCTCCGGCTACTCCGGTGCCGGTACCACGCCGTCGGACAAGAACAACGTCGAACTGCTGGCCGACAACCTGATGCCCTATGCGCTGGCCAACCACGTGCACGAGCGCGAAGTCTCGGTGCAGCTGGGTGTGGCGGTCGAGTTCATGCCGCACGTCGCCCCGCATTTCCGTGGCATCACGCTGACCGCCAATCTGTGGCTGAACCGGGTGCAGACCCGCGAGCAGATCGTCGAGCGCTTCCAGCAGGCCTATGCCGGTGAACCGCTGATCGAGGTGGTGGATGAAGCGCCGTGGGTCAGCCGCATCGCCGGCCGCCATGGTGCGCAGGTCGGTGGCTTCACCCTGGCCCCGGGCGGCAAGCGCGTGGTCGTGGTGGCAACGCTGGACAACCTGCTGAAGGGCGCGGCCACCCAGGCCATGCAGAACCTCAACCTTGCGCTGGGCATCGACGAACTGACGTCGATCCCGCACTGAACCCGCCTTCCGGAGCCCCCATGGCAGACCTTCTTTGGCAGAAGCCCGGCGTCGCCGTCGACGCACAGATCCAGACCTTCCTCGCCGGCGACGACGTGATCCTCGATCGCGAGTTCTTCCTGCACGACATTGCCGCCAGCGCCGCGCATGCGCAGGGCCTGCAGCACATCGGCATCCTCAGTGCCGACGAGCTGGCTGGACTGCAGCGCGAACTGGAGGCGCTGGCGCAGGACTTCCGCGAAGGCCGTTTCGTGCTGGACACGCAGTACGAAGACGGTCACTCGGCCATCGAGGCACGCTTGACCGAACGCCTCGGTGATGCCGGCCGCAAGATCCACACCGGCCGCAGCCGCAACGACCAGATCCTTGTGGCCACGCGCCTGTGGCTGAAGGAGAAGCTGCAGCGCCTGGACCAGGTCAGTACCGACGTGGCCAAGGTCGCGCTGGACCGTGCACAGGCCGAGAAGGATCTGCCGATTCCCGGCTACACCCACATCCAGCGGGCCGTGGTGTCCTCGGCCGGCATGTGGTGGGCGGGCTGGGCCGAGGCCTTCATCGACAACGCCATCCGCGCCCGCGACACCCACGCGCTGGTCGACGCCAACCCGCTCGGCACCGCCGCCGGCTACGGCGTGAACCTGCCGTTGGACCGCGAGCACACCACGGCGGCGCTCGGTTTCGCGCGCATGCAGATCTCGCCGATCTACGCGCAGCTTTCGCGCGGCAAGTTCGAGCTGGCTGCGCTGGAAGCGCTCGGTGGCGCCACGCTGGACCTGCGCCGCATCGCCTGGGACCTGTCGCTGTTCACCAGCGCCGAGTTCGGCTTCGTCGCGCTGCCGGCGCAGTACACCACCGGCAGCTCGATCATGCCCAACAAGCGCAACCCGGACGTGATCGAGCTGATGCGCGCAACCCACGCCAGCGTCGCCGCCGCACGCACCGAGATCGAGCAGCTGCTGTCGCTGCCGTCGGGCTACCACCGGGACCTGCAGTCGTCCAAGGGCGCCATCTTCCACGGCTTCGGCCGCGGGCTGGCCGCGCTGGAACTGCTGCCGGCCTTGCTGGCCAACCTGGAATGGCGCGACGAGAAGCTGCGCGCAGCGATTGATTCGGGCATGTACGCCACCGATGTAGCCGTGGAGGCCGCGGTAGCCGGCGTGCCGTTCCGAGAGGCCTACAAGGCTGCTGCGGCCGGTGCCGACAGTGCAGGGCAGGGGCGCACGCCGGAAGGCAGCCTGGCCGCTCGCGTGTCGCCGGGCTCGGCGTCCGACCTGCGCCTGGATGAACTGCGTGCGCGCTGGCAGGCGCTGGCCTGATGGCGGCCACCGTCTATCTGGTGCTGGCGATGCGCCGGCCCGATTTCAACGCCGCCGCGGTGCAGCCGCACCGTGACTTCCTCGAGGCGTTGCAGGCACAGGGCAAGCTGCAGCTGACCGGCGGTTTCGCCGATGGCAGCGGTGGCGCCTACGTGCTGTGCAATGTCGAGAGCCTGGCGCAGGCGCAGGCCATCGTCGCCACCGATCCGCTGGTGACGATGCAGGCCTCCGACCTGACCGTGCACGAATGGAACACCCGCTGAGGCCCTGACCGATGACCCTGCATACCAGCCACGTCGCTTCGCCGTTCCCGGAACAGGCGCTGCCGCCGTGGCGGCGTGCGGTGCTGAAAGTCGGCAGCAGCCTGCTGGCGGCCGATGGCGGCGGCCTGTCACCACGCCATGCGCTGGGCCTGGCCCAGTTCGTCTCGGCCAATGTGCTGGCCGGGCGCGAGGTGGTGATCGTGTCATCCGGCGCGGTCGCTGCCGGGCGCGCGATCCTGCCGCGGGCCGATGAGCCGGGCGCGGCGATGGCGGCGCGGCAGGCGCTCGCGGCGCTGGGCCAGGCCCAGCTGATCGGGCTCTGGCAGCGCTTCTTCGAACGTCCGGTGGCGCAGGTGCTGCTCACCCACGACGACCTGCGCAACCGTCGCCGTTACCTCAACGCCCGCGCTACCCTCAATGAACTGCTGCGGCTGGGCGCGTTGCCGGTGGTCAACGAGAACGACACCGTGTCGGTGGACGAACTCAAGCTCGGTGACAACGACAACCTGGCTGCAACGGTAGCGGCACTGGTGGATGCCGATGCGCTGTTCATCGCCACCGACATTGATGGTCTGTACAGTGCCGACCCACGCACCGTGGCCGACGCAAGGCCGCTGCACGACGTTGCGGAATTGAATGATGAAGTGCTGGCGATGGCGGGCGGCGCGGGATCACGCGCCGGTACCGGTGGCATGCGCACCAAGCTGGAAGCGGCGGCCAAGGCGGGCCGCCTCGGAATCGAGACCTACCTGTTCAACGGACGCAGTGGGGAGGTGGTGCGCGCGCTGGCACAGGATCGCCTGTTCGGCACCCGCATCCACGCTGCGCGCAGCCGCGAGGCCGCACGTAAGCACTGGCTGCGGCACGCGCCGCTGGCGGAAGGGGCGATCATGATCGATTCTGGTGCGGCACAGGCGATGCGTGAAAAGGGCGCCTCGCTGCTGCCCGGTGGCATCACCGGCGCCGAGGGTGACTTCCGCCGCGGCGACATGGTCCAGGTGTGCTGGACCGCATCGCACGGCCGCGTCTGCGTGGCGCGTGGTGTCAGCCAGTACGCGGCCGACGACGTGCGCCGCATCGCTGGCCGCCATTCGCGCGACATCCAGGCCGTGCTCGGCTACAACTATGGCGGCAGCGTCGTCCATCGTGACGACCTGGTTCTGCCATGACCGCAATGAAGGACATCCCGATGAGTGACATCGAAGCGCAGGCCCGCGCCTGCCGTGACGCGGCCCAGGTGGTTGCGGGGCTCGACAGCGACGCCCGGCGCGCGCTGCTGCTGGGCATGGCCCAGGCGCTGGAAGTGAACGCAGGGTTGATCCTGGCCGGCAACGCGCGCGATCTGGCGGCCGCGCGCGACAAGGGCGTGGGTACTGCCATGCTCGATCGCCTGGCACTGGACCCGCCGCGCCTGTTCGCGATGGCCGAAGCGGTGCGCGAAGTGGCGGGGCTGCCCGATCCCGTTGGCCAGGTCACTCGCGATGACGTGCGCCCGAACGGGATCCGCGTGCAGAAGGTGCGCGTGCCGCTGGGCGTGATCGCGATGATCTACGAGGCGCGCCCGAACGTGACCGCTGAAGCCGCCGCGCTGTGCCTGAAGGCTGGTAATGGCGTGATTCTGCGTGGCGGTTCCGAAGCGATCCATTCCAACACCGCCATCGCCCAGGCGCTGGCGGACGCACTCAAGGCCAACGGCGTGCCACCGGCCGCCGTGACGGTGCTGACCGACCTGCGCCGCGAGGCGATGCTGGATCTGCTGCAGCTGCACGAGCTGATCGACCTGGCGATTCCGCGCGGCGGCGAAGGCCTGATCCGTTTCGTCGCCGAACACGCACGGGTGCCGGTGATCAAGCACTACAAGGGCGTCTGCCATCTGTTCGTGGATGCCAGTGCCGACCTCGGCAAGGCCATCGACCTGCTGGTGGACGGCAAGTGCAGCCGTCCGGCGGCCTGCAATTCACTGGAGACCCTGCTGGTACACCGTGATGTGGCGGACACGTTCCTGCCGCGCGTGGCGCAGGCGCTGGGCGAGCGCGGCGTGCAGCTGCGTGCCGACGCGGCTGCGCAGCCGCTGCTGCCGGGTAGCAACGCAGCCACCGATGCGGATTACGCCGCCGAGTTCCTGGATCTGGTGCTGGCCGTGCGGGTGGTCGACGATCTGGACGCCGCCATCGCCCATATCCGTACCTATACCTCGGACCACACCGAAGTGATCGCGACCGAAGACGCCGGCCACGCCGAGCGCTTCGTCAACGCGCTGCGCTCGGCGGTGGTGATGGTGAATGCCTCATCGCGCTTTTCCGATGGCGGCCAGCTGGGCCTGGGTAGCGAGATCGGCATTTCCACCACGCGCCTGCACGCCTATGGCCCGATGGGGTTGGAAGCGCTCACCGTCGAGCGTTTCGTGGTGCGTGGCGAAGGCCAGACGCGTGCATAAGTAGATCCACGCCATGCGTGGATGCTCTGCGCCGCAGGCCACGGTGCCGACCAAGGTCGGCACCCACCGCGCTGTCGGGCTACACCACCTCGCGGCGGATGCCCACCGGCCGCGCATGCTCGTCCATGTGCAGCGTGGCGGACTTGCAGCCCAGCAGCCGCTCGGCCAGCCCGGTGCTGGCGCCGAGATCGGCGGCCACTTCATTGAGGCTGGCCAGCGGGCGTGGCTGGCGCCGGTCGTGGCCACGGAACCGCGCACGGTTGTACTCGGCCCAGCCGATCAGCAGCACGCTTGCACACAGCAGCATCAGCGGCAGCGCGACCAGCACGTAAGGATCGAACTGGTTCTTGCGCTCGTACAGCTGCTGCCAGGCCAACTGCCCGCCGATCAGCCACGAGAGCAGGGTCACCAACGGCGCCCACAGGTAGAAGTAGAACCCCCAGAACGCCAGGGTGACGAAGCCCCAGGCGGTGCGCTGGAAGCGCGGTTGATGATGCGGCTTGCGGATCATCCGCGAGTCGAAGCGGTTGGACGGGTGGTGGGCGTTCATCGGATCCCCCGGTCAGGGCTGGTCCAGGTGGCGCGCTTGCTGCGACGGCGCAGCAGGGTCTTGGGAAGCGCCACCAGGGTGGTGGAAAGGCTGATCAGCCAGTACGCCATGGGGTACCAGATGACCCAGAAGTAGTTGCGTCCAATCTGTGTTTCGTAACGACGGTCGATGATCAGGCTGCTGGCGAACTGCAGCAGGCAGACCAGGGCCAGGATCACGCCATGCCATTGCGGCAGCAGGCTGGCGATGTGCAGCTGCGGGGGGAGTTCGACAAACTTGCCCAGCGCCCACAGCACCACGATGAACAGCATGCTGTAGGCCCAGATCACGCTCAGAACGTACTCCAGAAGCACGCCCCACATGCGCCGTTCTTGCCAGTGCAGCAGCGAGCGCGCGTGCCGCAGCATCACCTCAACGCCGCCCTGCGCCCAGCGCAGTCGTTGCCGCCACAGGCCCTTCAGCGTTTCCGGCATCAGGATGAAGCACAGTGCGTTGGGTTCGTAGCGGATGTCCCAGTGCGCGCGCTGCAGGCGCCAGCTGATGTCGATGTCTTCGGTCACCATGTCATCCGACCACCAGCCGACCTGGTGCAGCGCGGTGCGACGGAAGCCGGCGATCACCCCGGAGATCGTGAAGATGCGCCCGTAGACGCGCTGTGCGCGCTTGATCATGCCGATGATCGAAGAGAACTCGGCCACCTGCAGGCGCCCGAGCAGTGTTGAGCGGTTGCGGATGCGCGGGTTGCCGGTGACCGCGCCGACCCGGTTGCCGCTGACCAGATGCCAGACCATCCAGTGCAGAGCGTGCTCCTCCAGCATCGCATCGCCATCGATGCACACCAGGTATTCCGAACGCGCCGCCAGTGCGCCCATGCGCAGCGCATTGGCCTTGCCAAGGTTGCGGTCCAGGTGCAGCACGCGCAGCCGCGGATGCCTCGCCGCCAGCACGTCGAGCCGGGCACCGGTGTCGTCGCTGCTGCCATCATCGATGGCGATCACCTCGTAGTCGGCCGGATAGCGCTGCGCCAGCGCCGCCCCCAGGGTGTCGTCCAGGTTCTCGGACTCGTTGTGGCAGGGAATCAGCAGGCTCGCGAACGGTGGGTCGACCATCAGCGGAGGATCATTGCGCGGGCGTGAATGGCGTTCACGCCGGAAGTAGTAATACAGCCCGCCCGACATCCAGAAGAACGCCATCACCATCGGGTAGTAGAAGGCGAACTGGAACAGGACCTGCAGCAGCGGATGCATGTCCATGTCACTTCTCCGGGTACGGGAAGTTGCCGGCGGACATGGCCGCGCGGGCATCATGGGTGGAGGGCTGGTCGGCGATGAAATCATCCGGGTACCAGGCGAAGTGATGCACCCCCTGGGCCTGCAGCCGGCGGATCTGCGCGCGCAGGCGTTCGGCGGGAATCGGCTGGCCGGTGCGCCAATCCACGGTCTGCAGTTCGAACAGGGTGTGCTGCAGCTGGGGGTCATGCGCGCGCACCGCGGCCAGCAGCTGGTCCAGCCAGCGCTCGGGGTGCTTGCTGCCCTCCATCCACGGCATCGCCATCAGCGCGGTCTGGTCGTAGGCCTTGTTGAACAGGTCCAGCCGCTGTGCGAACCAGGCCTCGCTCTGCGGGCGCAGCACCGGCTCGGCATACAGGTTGCGTACCGTCGCCAGCTTCGGTCGCCAGCGCTGTGCGCTGTCGCGCAGGGCCAAAGTGAAGTCGATCAGCGCCTGGGTGCGTGCGCTGCCATCTCCGCCGGCCGCCAGCGCCGGCAGCTCGGTGTCGCGCAGGTAGCCATCATCATGGAAAAGCAGGCCTTCGAAGTAGGAATTGACTGCCAGGTCCTCGTAGATGTCGAGCATGATCTGGCGCGCTTCCGGCTTGGTGAAGTCTAGCCGGTACATGCCGTCAGGATCGCCGTTGTGGATCGCCAGCGCTTTGCGCTGTACCGGGTCGGGCAGCTCGAAACCCAGCACCGGCAGCCACGCATACACTTTCACGCCCGCGCGTGATTTCAGCTGCCAGGCGACACGGCTGAACAGGTCCGCGCGCATCGGCATGTGCCGGTTGGGGAAGTACAGTGCGTCGGCGGTGTTGTTGCCGTCCGGGTCGGCGAAGGCCTGCAGATAGACGTGGGTGGGTGAGATGCGCTTGGCCCGTTCGACAAGTGCATCGAGGTTGCGCGCCTGCTGTGCCGGGTCCGGGTCATACACATCATCCAGGTCGACCTGCAGCGCACGGATGCCATCGAGTGCAACATCGCGGCGCAGCTCGAAGGCCAGCCCCTCCACGGTCGGGTTGTCGCTCACCAGGAAACGCGCCAGCCCGTGCAGGTCGCTGGCCACCGGTGTGCTGCGGCCTTCCAGATCGAAGGACACCGGCATGCCCAGCTGCTCGGCGATGTCGTTGCTCAGCTGGTTGTACGCGGCGTAGGGCCAGACGATGGCGCGCGGGCGCACGCCCAGGTGCTGCTGGATGCGCTGCACGCTACGGCCGAGATCGGCGCGCAGGCGCTGCTCGTATTGCGCCTCGCTTTCGTAGCTGTGCGTGGCCGGGCTGTAGATGCGGGTGACCACCGCCGGCGTCGAGTTGCCCTGTGGATTGGCAAGCACGCCGTGGTGCAGATCGTCGGTATGGCTGGCCACTTCGATCAGGCCACTGTCGTGCATCTGCTTCAGCTGCGCCCAGGTAACGAAGTCGTCGTGGCCGAACGGCCGGTAGCCATAGTCGATGGTGCGACCCGGTGCCATGTCCACGTAATCGGTGATCACCGCCACCAGCGCCGGGTAGTGGTAGGCCTGCAGCAGCGGGAACGCTTTGTCGTAGACGCTGCGCAGGCCGTCGTCGAAGGTCAGCAGCACGGGCTTTGGCGGCAGCGTGGCGCGCCCCTGTGAGGCGTCGATCACCTGCGACAACGACACCGGGTGATAGCCGTGCGCACCCAGCCAGTCCAGGTGCGCGGCGAAGTTCTGCGTGCTCACCGCGTAGGTATCGGCGTCGCCCTTGGCCGCGACCTGGTCGCGGATGTCGTGGTAGCTGAGGATCAGCAGGCCGTTGTCAATGGCATCGAGATGCAGGGCCTGCTGGGCGAACGCCGGCGGCGCGGCAGATAGCAGCAGGAGCACGATCAGTCGCAGGATGCGGGCCATGTCACTCTCCCCAGCGCAGTGCGGCTTCGAAGCCGATATGACGCTCGCGGTGGCCGTCGTAGACCGGCCGCGACCAGCGCACGCCGTACTCGAACACGCGGCCCTGGCCCAGCTGCCATTCGTGCATGTAGGACACCGAAGGGACCAGCGCGCTGCCGAAGCCATCCTGCCAGTAGTCACCCAGTGAAACCGTCAGCCGGTGCCGGAAGTGGCGTTCGTAGTGCCGCCACAACTGCTGGTCGATGCGCAGCCCGATCTCGACCATGCGATCGCGTTTCGGGTTGAAGTACGGTGCGTCGTCGCGGCTGCCGCGGCTGGTGTAGGCACTGGCGAGGCCATCGACCAGCCAGCGCGGACGGGTCAGCAGGCGCTGTTCAACGCTGGTGCTGAACAGTTCGCGGTGGTTGCCGTCGTCGTAGCGGAAGCGGCTGGCGCCGAACATCCAGTGGGTCAGCTCGCTGCGCCGGTAGTCCACCTGCGCGCTCACGCTGTCAGCGGTGATGCCGGCCACGCGCGCCTGCATCGAGGCGTCCGGATCGTTGCGTACAGCCACCAGCCCGGCGTGCCAGTAATCGTTGAATTGCCAACCGACACCGAGACGAAGACCGGTATCGCCGATGTGATCGTTGGCGCGAAACACCGCTGCTTCTGCATCCAGTCGTCCGAAACGGTAGCGCACGCCGGCACCCAGCCACAGCGGATCGACGCGCTGGTCCTGGAAATCGACCGTGCGGCGGTCGGCGAAGGCGAACAGCCGCCAGCGGTCATCCAGCAACGGCGTTTCCACCTCAAGACCGTAATGGCGGTCGTTGTTGCCCAGTGGCGAGGTGCCACCGCCGCCCGAGCTGCGGCCGATATCCGTCCATGCCTTCACGTGCCAGCCGCGATGCGCGCGCCACGCCTGGTCCATGCGTTCGACTGCCGGTTGGGTGGGATAGCGCGCGACCAGATCGTCGTGCAGCGGCCGTGCCAGGTCGCCGCGCTGCAGGGCGACGTAGGCCTCCGCCATGCCCAGCCGCGGTTCGATGTCGCGCGGGTCCAGCGCGTGCGCCATCTGCTGCCGCTGCAGCGCCCTGCGCGGCCAGCCGCGCATCATGTACACGCTGCCCAGTGCGCTCTGCAGGCCGCCGTTGCCCGGTGCGATGTCGACCATCGATTCCAGGTCGTGCTGTGCGGTGCGCAGGTCGCCGCTGTAGGCGCGCACCATTGCCAGGTTCAGGTCGGCCTCGTAGCGCGACCAGTTCGCATACGGGGACTTGCCGTTGCTCCAGCGCCATGCGGCTTCCTTGTCGCGCCATGCCTGCAGCAGGTCGATGGCCTTTTCCTGCTGTTCGCTTTCCAGGTAGGCGTACGCCAGCTCCGAGTGCGAGGCATCGCGCGAGGGATCGCCGGCGACGGCTGCCTGCAGCACCGGAATCGCTTCCTCCGGGTGCAGCGTGCCCATCAACGAATCGCCTACTGCGGGCAGCACGTAGTCGGGCAGGGTGTGGCCTTCGGCCTGCAGTGCCCGGGCTTCCTCGCGCACCTGCGCGTGGCGCCCCAGGCGGTTGAGCAGGATCAGGCGGTCCATGCGGATGCGCAGCGGCGCCTGTGCCGGCGGTGTACCTTCGCTGCCGAGGTAGCGCTGCATGCGTGCCAGGGTCGATTCAGCCTCTTCCAGGCGGCTGTCCTCGCTGCTGCTGTAGGCCAGGCTCCACACCACCAGCTTGGCCAGGTAGTCGCCCTCCAGGCGTTGCTTCTGGGCAGCATCGAACAGCTGCGGACGCTGCTGGTACAGCGCCCATGCGCGCCAGGCATTGCCGATGTCGCCCAGGGTCAGCACGCGCAGCTTGAACAGCAGATCGTCGTTGGGCTGTTGCTGGCTGGCACGCTCGATGGCGCCCAGCGCATCCAGCCATCGGGCCTGGTCGCGGTAGCGGCCGATCTCGGCCAGGGCCGCCTCGCGATCGGGCGGGGCAGCGCCGCTGGCCCAGGCCAGGGCGGAGCAGGCAAGGCCGACGCAGAGCGCCAGCCGGCGGTGGACAACCATTGGGGACCCCCTTGGCTTCCTGACCAGACAACCGTGAAAAATGTGACGCACATCACATGCCAGCTTTGGGGTGGCCGTGTCCTGCGTCACTCCCTTCGTGCACTCCCGCCCAGCAAGGACGGGTACAACCCGGACAGCGACCTGCAATGTGTTGTCTGAAGCGAGAATCCCCCGCACACCGAGTGGTGGCCTGGGCGGCCAAACCGCCCCATGCCCAATGCCGGCACGCGGCAAGGATGGGCATTCGTGGGCACTATCCGCCCGGAATTGTCAGTCCGGCGTCAATTTTCCTGGAATGGCTGACGAGCGGCAGTCGGGGCCGGCGTGCGGCCCCTCAACGGCTTACCAGAGGTCTTCCAGCTTGCGTGGCTTGCAGGCCACCCACGAGGCGCACAGCATCAGGGTGGCGCAGCCGAACAGGAAGCTGAACGGGAGTGTCCAGCCGTTGCTGACCGTGTGCAGCCAGCCGACCAGGAACGGCCCGAGGCAGCTGAAGCTGTAGCCCACGCCCTGCATGAAGCCGGACAGTGCCGCCGAGCCGGTGGGGGTGCGGGTACGCAGGTTGATCAGGGTCAGCGCCAGCGGGAAGGTGGACGGACCGACGCCGAGCAGGCAGGCCCACAGCAGCGGAGCCTTCATCGGCGCCAGCAGCAGGCCGGTGAAGGCGATCACGAACGAGAAGAAGCCGATCAGCACCAGCGGGAACGGGTTCTGCATGCGAACCGCCATCGATGGGATGACCAGTGAAGGCAGCAGGCCCAGCGCCGAGAACACCGCGACCATCACGCCACCGAAGGCGGGCGTGCCACCGGCCTCGACCACGATGCGCGGCAGCCAGGTGAACATTGAATACGTCATCAGCGAGGTCATGCCGAACATCAGCGTCATGCTCCAGCCCAGCGACGTGCGCCAGACCTTGCCATGCGGCTGCGCGGTGGGGTCGCTGGCGTCGGCCTGCGGCTTCGGCGCGCGCTTGGCCAGCACCAGCCAGGGCAGTGCGGCGGCCAATGCCAGAAGCGCCCACATGCCCAGCGACACACGCCAGCCGGCAGCGTTGGCCATCGGCACCGCGAGCAGCGCCGGCAGCATCGTGCCCAGCTGCAGCACGCTGATGTAGAGCGTACTCATGGTGCCGACCTTGTTGGCGAAGTAACGCTTCACCAGCGGCGGCACCACCACGTTGCCGATGCCCATGCCGGCCAGCGCCAGCACCGAACCCAGCAGCAGCGTGCCGACGTTGCCGGCGCTGGAACGCAGCAGCAGGCCGGCCATCGCCATCACCATCGCCAGCAGGGTGGTGCGCTCCAGGCCGAGGCGCCGCGCCAGTGCCGGCGTGGCCACGCCGAACAGCGCGAACGAGGCGGTCGGCAGCATGCCCAGCACACCGGTCATGGTGGTGCCGAAACCGAACTGCTGGCCCAGTACGTCGAGCAGCGGCGTGATGGAGGTGACTGCCGTGCGCAGGTTGATCGCGGCAAGCAGGATCGCGGCGAAGGCGAGCAGGCGCCCGTGCAGCAGCGACGGCGAATCGGCAGTGGAGGAACTCATCGGTGGTCCTTGCAGGTGTCGCACGCCGGAGCAATGGCATGCAGCGCCGGCATCGGTCTACGCCGAAGCGGCAGGTGGGGGAGTGGCTGCGGGCAGGCCGGCAGCGCGGCCATTGTACGTGTGCGGTCCGGCAAGGTCCCGTCATGCGGGCGTGCCGGGCGCTGGATACAAAAAAACCCGGAGGACTGTCGTCTTCCAGGCTTCTTGGTGACCACCGAAGTGGTCGGGGAGACAGGATTCGAACCTGCGACCTCTACGTCCCGAACGTAGCGCTCTACCAGACTGAGCTACACCCCGAAGGGAGCCGCCTATTCTAGCGATTCACCCCGATGGCGGCAAGGGGTAAATGCTGTTTTCTTCACACTGCCGAAGCAGTGCCACTTCAGGGAACAAAAAAGCCTGGACGACTTCACCAGGCTTCAATGCGACCACGTGAGTGGTCGGGGAGACAGGATTCGAACCTGCGACCTCTACGTCCCGAACGTAGCGCTCTACCAGACTGAGCTACACCCCGAAGGAGCCGCCTAAGATACCGTGTGAAGGCCAAGGCGGCAAGGTTTTTTTACGGCTCAGCGGCGATTTTCCTTCTCGACGCGGTTCTGCTCGCGGGCTTCGAACCACATGCCGTTGAGGATGGCCACCGTCGAGGCGAGGCCGGCACCGAGAATCCAGGCGAAATACCACATGGTCGATCTCCTTTGTTCAAGGGATGTGCCGGCCGTGGGCCGGCACACCGTCAATCAGTAAGCGTTCGGGTTGTTGCCCATCTCTTCGGTGGTGGTCTTGCCCTTCAGTACGCGGTACACCCAGGTGGTGTAGGCGAGGATGATCGGCAGGAACACCGCCGTGGCCAGCAGCATGATCCACAGGGTCAGGTGGCTGGACGAAGCGTCCCACACGGTCAGGCTGGAGGTGGGCTGGCTCGAGGACGGCAGCAGGAACGGGAAGATGGCGAAACCGACGGTCAGGATGATGCCGGCGATGGCCGCACCGGAAGCGATGAAGGCCAGCCCGCCGCGACGGGCACGCAGCAGCACCGCACTGGCCAGCAGGCCGGCCAGGCCCAGCAGCGGTGCCAGGATCGTGGCTGGCATCGCGCTGTAGTTGCGCATCCAGCCACCGGCGGCGCCGAGTTCGGCGGTCTTCAGCAACGGATTGGTGGCGCCATCGGTAACCACCTGCGAGGTGATCTGGTAACCCGGCAGGCCGAAGGCCACCCAGGCACCGCCCACTGCGAACAGCACGAAGGCGATGATCGCGGCGATGCTGCCGAAACGGGCTGCACGTTCGGCCACCGGGCCCTCGGTCTTCAGGACCAGCATGGCGGCACCGTGGGCGACCAGCATCGACACGCTGAGCAGGCCGGCCAGCAGCGCGAAGGGCATCAGCAGGCCGAAGAACGAGCCGGTGTAGAAGATGCGCATGCTGTCATCGAAGTGGAACGGCACGCCCAGCACCACGTTGCCCACCGCCACGCCCATGATCAGCGCCGGAATGAAGCCACCGATGAACAGCGCCCAGTCCCAGGTGTTGCGCCAGCGTTCGCTGGGCATCTTGCTGCGGAACTTGAAACCGACCGGACGCAGGATCAGCGCGAACAGGATCACGAACATCGCCAGGTAGAACCCGGAGAAACTGACCGCATAGAGCGGCGGCCAGGCGGCGAAGATCGCGCCGCCGCCCAGGATCAGCCACACCTGGTTGCCTTCCCACACCGGGCCGATGGTGTTGATCACCAGCCGGCGCTCGGCGTCGTTGCGGGCGACGAAGGGCAGCAGGGTGCCCACACCCAGGTCGAAACCATCCATCACGGCGAAACCGATCAGCAGGATGCCGAGCAGCAGCCACCAGATCACGCGCAGCGTCGTGTAGTCCAGAAGAATGAAATCCATCTTGGTTCTCCTGCCTCAGGCCTGGCCGGCGGCCGGCGCCGAGGCATTGTGGGAAGCATGCGGCTGGGGCGACTGCAGCGACGGCAGCACCTCGTCCGGACCCTTGCGGATCGCCTTGAGCATCAGCTTGATCTCGACCACGATCAGCGCGGTGTAGATTGCGGTGAAGCCTGCCAGGGTCAGCACGATTTCATGCAGGGCCAAGCCCGATGCCGCGTAGAAGGTCGGCAGCACGCCATCGACCGCCCACGGCTGGCGACCATACTCGGCCACGAACCAGCCGCACTCGATCGCGATCCACGGTGCCGGCAGCGTCCACAGGGCCAGCGTGAGGAACCAGCGCTTGTCCTGGAAGTTGTTGCGGCAGGAGTAGTAGAAGGCCAGTGCGAAGAAGGCGATCAGGTAGAAGCCGAGGCCGGCCATCACGCGGAAGGTCCAGAACAGCGGCATCACGCGCGGCACGGTGTCCATCGCCGCCTGCGAGATCTCCTGCGGGGTGGCGTTGAGGATGTCATCGCGGTAGCGCTTGAGCAGCAGGCCGTGGCCCAGGTCCTGCCAGTGGCGGTCGAACATCTCGCGTGCTTCAACGTCGTTCTTGTTGGCGCGCAGGCGTTCCAATGCACCGTAGGCCAGCTGGCCGCCACGCACGCGGTGTTCGGCGCGCTCGACCAGTTCCAGGATGCCCGGAATCGGCTGGTTCAACGAGCGGGTGGCGATCAGGCCCATCAGGTAGGGGATCTTCACCGCGTAGTCGTTCTGGTGGGTTTCCTGGTTCGGAATGCCGAAGGCGGTGAAGTCGGCCGGCGCACGCTCGGTCTCCCACATCGCTTCGATCGCGGCCAGCTTCATTTTCTGGTGTTCGCTGGCGGCGTAGCCACTCTCGTCACCCAGCACGACCACCGACAGCGATGACAGCAGGCCGAACGCCGCGGCCACCGCGAACGAGCGACGGGCCAGGTCCTTGTGCTTGTTGCGCAGCAGGAACAGGGCGCTGATGGCCATCACGAACACCGCACCGGTCACATAGCCGGCGCTGACGGTGTGCACGAACTTGGCCTGCGCCACCGGGTTGAACACCACCGCCATGAAGTCGACCACTTCCATGCGCATGGTTTCCGGGTTGAACACCGCACCGGTCGGGTTCTGCATCCAGCCATTGGCCACCAGGATCCAGATTGCCGACAGGTTGGTGCCCAGTGCCATCAGCCAGGTCACCATCAGGTGCTTGACCTTGCTCAGGCGGTTCCAGCCGAAGAAGAACAGGCCGACGAAGGTGGCTTCCAGGAAGAAGGCCATCAGGCCTTCGATGGCCAGCGGCGCACCGAAGATGTCACCCACGTAGTGGCTGTAGTAGGACCAGTTCATGCCGAACTGGAATTCCATGACGATGCCGGTGGCGACGCCCATGGCGAAGTTGATGCCGAACAGGACGCCCCAGAACAGGGTCATCCTGCGCCAGATCTCCTTGCCGGTCATCACGTACACGCTCTCCATGATGGCCACCATGAAGGACAGGCCAAGGGTGAGTGGTACGAATAGGAAGTGGTACATCGCGGTCAGCGCGAATTGCAGCCGCGACAGTTCTACGACTGTCTGATCAATCATGGCCTGGCTACCTCGTTGGATAGTGCCGTTGCAGGTGGCGGGAAGGGTGGTCTACGACGTGAATGATGTGACCGACTACTTCAAACAGCCTTGATCCAGATCAATGTATGAACAGGTGCCCCGGTTGATCGTATGCCAACCTGATGAAGACTGCGACCGCTGGCCGCAGGGGCGGGCTATTGCCTGCGCCTACAATGCCGTGTATCCCCCGTTGCCCGTGAAGACCCTTGAGCGCTGCCGAAACGACCCCTGACGGCCTTTCCCAGGAAGCCGAGACGACCCGCCAACGCCGCGTACGCACGGCCTGGCTGGCTGATCTGGCGCGCGCCGCTCGGGGCCGCCAGCGCCTGGCGGCGTTGTGCATCAGCCTGTCCGGCGCGCTGATGATCGGCCAGGCCGCCGCCATCGCCTGGCTGGTGCAGCAGGTGCTCGTGCAGCGTGCGCCGCTGGCGTCGGGCCTTCCGGTGCTGGGGGCGCTGGCGCTGGTCCTGGTACTGCGCACGCTGCTGGGCAGCGCCACCCAGGCCGCTGCAGGCGATGTGGCCGATGCCGCGCGGCTGGCCCTGCGCGAGCGCGTGTTCGCCCGCCTGCTGGGCCACGGTCCGCTGTGGCTGCGGCAGCGCCGCACCGGTGAACTGGGCGAGCTGATGTTGCATCACGGGGATGCGATCGAGAGCTATTACAGCGGCTTCCTGCCGGTGCGCACCGAAGTGGTGGTGGTGCCGCTGCTGATCCTGGCCGCGGTGGCCTGGGTCGACTGGGTGGTGGCACTGATCCTGCTGTTCACCGCGCCGCTGGTGCCGTTCTTCATGATGCTGGTGGGCTGGGGTGCCGAAGCCGCCGGTCGCGCCCAGCTGGGTGAACTGGCGCGGATGAGCGGCCACTTCGCCGATCGCATCAAGGGCCTGGGCCTGCTGCGCCTGTATGGCCGCGGCGAGGCCGAGCTGGAAGGAATCGAGGCCGCCGCCGAAGGCGTGCGCGTGCGTACGCTGAAGGTGCTGCGGATCGCCTTCCTGTCGTCCACGGTGCTGGAATTCTTCGCCTCGGTCAGCGTGGCGATGGTCGCCCTGTACCTGGGCCTGAGCTACCTGGGCATGATGTCGCTGCACTCGACGGTGCCAACGTTGGGCGCGGGCCTGTTCTGCCTGCTGCTGGCGCCGGAGTTCTATGCCCCGCTGCGGCGCCTGGCGGCGCACTACCACGACCGTGCCAACGCACTGGCCGCTGCGGCCGAGGTGGAACGCCTGCTGCAGTCACTGCCCGATGAGCAGGGGCTGATCGAGAACGAGATCGCACCGCTGGCAGTGGAGCCGGCCGAAGCTGCATTGCCGCCGCTGGAGGCACAGGGCCTGGTTCTTCGCCCGTTGGGCGCGCCGCACGACGTGCTGCAGGATCTGGATGTGCTGCTGGAACCGGGCCAGCGGCTGGCTCTGGTCGGCCCCAGCGGCTCTGGCAAAAGCACGCTGCTGGAGGCGCTGGCTGGTTGGCTGCAACCCCGTTCCGGCAAACTGCAGCTGCGCCCCGGCGTGCAGGTGGCCTATGCCAGCCAGCGCCCCTATCTGTTCCACGGCAGCATCGCCGACAACCTGCGCCTGGCAGATCCCGGCGCCAGCGACGCGCGCCTGCGTGCGGTGGCCGAGGCCGCGCAGGTGCTGCAGTTCGCGCAGCGCCTGCCACAGGGCCTGGATACCGTGATCGGCGAACGTGGCTTCGGCCTTTCCGGCGGCGAAGCCCGTCGCATCGGCCTGGCCCGGTTGTTGCTGCGCGACCCGCAGGTGCTGTTGCTGGACGAACCTACCGCGTTTCTCGACGCTGATACCGAGGCGGCACTGCTGCGCAGCCTGGCCGCGTATGCACGTGGCCGCAGCGTGGTGGTTGCCACCCACAGCCTGGCGGTGATCGCCTGGGCCGATCGCTGCCTGCTGTTGCCGGAAGGTCGCCTGGTGGAACCGGCGCAGGCGGTGCGTGCATGAGCCGTTCGCCGGATTCGCTGCGCGCGGTGTTCCTGCGTCATCGGCCGCGCCTGCTGCTGACCATCCTGCTGTTGTGGACCACCATGCTGGCCGGCACTGCATTGCTGGGCCTGTCCGGTGGATTCCTCACCGCGGCCGCGGTGGCCGGTGCGGCCGGCCTCGGTCAGGGCTTCAACTTCTTCTCGCCCTCTGCGGGTATCCGCGGGTTGACCATGGCGCGCATCGTGTCGCGCTACTTCGAAAAGCTGGTGGGCCACGATGCGACCCTGCGCATCGCGCGCGAGCTGCGCGTGTGGTTCTTCCGCCGCGCGCTGCCATTGGCACCGGCACGGCTGGGAGCCACGCGCACCGGCGATCTGCTGGCGCGCCTGCTCGGTGACATCGGTGAAGTGGACGGCCTGCTGGTGCGAGCGATCGGGCCGCTGGTGGCATTGGGCGCGCTGTCGCTGGTGGCGGTGGCCTCGGCGGCGCTGATCCTGCCATCGGCAGCGGTGCTGCTGGCAGTGCTGGCGCTGCTGATCGCTTTCGGCGTGCCGTGGCTGGGCGTGCGCGGCCGCGACGATGAAGAAGCCGACCGTGCCGCGCATCGCGCCGCACTGCGCACCGCCGCCTTTGAAGGGTTGGAGGGCGCAGGCGACCTGGCCGCGCTGCATGCCGACGCGGCCTGGCAGCTGAAGGTGCGCGTGGCAGCCAAGCAGCTGGCGGCGCGTGATCGTCGTCGGCGCTGGCGCCTGATCGCGGCATCGACCCTGCATGGCCTGGTCGCTGGGCTGGGGCTGGTGGCGATGCTGGCGTTGGCGCTCCACGCGGCCGAACAGCAGCGCGTCGCGCCGGAAATGGCGGCGGGCCTGCTGTTCCTCACTGTTGCGCTGATCGAACTGTGGGCCGGGATGGGCTTGGCGTGGCAGTCACTGCAGTCCGGGCGTATCGCCGCCGATCGGTTGCAGGCCATCGTCGAGCAGCCGCCGACGGTGGAGGATCCCGCAGCGCCACAACCGGTCCCGCAGGCCGCGCGCGTACACTGGGATGACGTGCATTTCCAGTGGCCGGGCGCGGTGCGACCGGTGCTGTCCGGCCTGCAGCTGACGTTGGTCCCAGGGGAGCGCATCGCCATCCGCGGCGACAGCGGCAGTGGCAAGACCACGCTGTCCAGCCTGCTGCTGCGGCTGTGGGATCCGCAGCAGGGACGGCTGACCTACGGTGGCCGCGATCTGCGTGATTTCGCCCAGGCTGACTGGCACCGGCAACTGGCGTGGCTGCCGCAGAACGCGCCGGTGTTCGCCGGCACCGTGGCCGAGAACCTGCGCCTGGGTGATCCCGATGCCAGCGACGCCGCGTTGTGGGCGGTGCTGCGTCGGGTGCGCCTGGGCGAATGGGCCGAGCGCAATGGTGGCCTGCAGGCCTGGGTGGGCGAGAACGGCGCGACGATGTCGGCCGGGCAGGCACGGCGCCTGGCGCTGGCGCGGGCACTGCTGCGCAACGCGCCGATCCTGGTGCTGGATGAACCGACCGAAGGGTTGGATGTGGATACCGCACGTGCGCTGCTGCGGGATCTTTCCGGGCTGCTGGACGGACGCAGCCTGCTGATGATCACCCACGACGACCTGCCCGAGGGTGTGGTCGATGCGCAGTACCGGCTGCGTGACGGGGCGCTGGTCCGCGAACTTTGATCGATGCACATCCACGCGTGGCGTGGATCTACTGTAGAGCCGCGCCCGTGCTCGGCTGCCTCTGTACGGAGCCGAGCGCGGGCTCGGCTCTACAGGTTGGCTACCGCGAGAATTCGCGCAGCAGCACCGCGATCGAGGCCACGTTGGCCAGCACGCACAGCCAGAACACCCATTGGAATGCCGCCTTGCGGTGCTTGTGGCGGAACACGGCCTGGCCCAGCAGCGCGCCGGGCCAGCCGCCGGCGAACGCCAGCAGCTGCAGCGTGCGTTCGGGAATCCGCCACTGCTTTCGCTGCGCCGCGCGCTTGTCGTGGCCGTACAGCCCGAACGACACCGCGCTGGCCAGCAGGCACCAGCCGCCCAGCCACAGCGGCAGTACGCCGCTGATCATCAGTGCGATCAACGCGCCGAACGCGGCCAGCGCCAGGTTGCGCCGCCAGCCCACTTACAGCGCGTCGAGGAAGCCGCGCACGGCCGGGCCGAAACGCTCGAAATCGACCAGGAAGGCATCGTGGCCCTGTGGCGATTCCAGGCCGATGAAATTCGCATCGGCACCGCCGGCTCGCAGGCCATCGGCGACCTGTTGCTGCTGCTGCACCGGGAACAGGATGTCGGTGTTGGCGCCGATGGCCAGCGCCTTCTCGACCCGGATCTTCGCCAGCCCAGCCAGCACATCGCCGTCGGCGTACTCGGCCAGATCGAACCAGTCCATCGAGCGGCTCAGGTACAGATAGCAGTTTGGATCGAAGAAGCGCACGAAGCGCCGCGCGTGCCCCTCCAGATAGCTTTCCACCTGGAATTCCAGGCCGAACGGATCGTCATCGGTCTGGTCCGAATCCAGCCGCACGCGGCCGAAACGGCCATCCCATTCCAGTGCCGAGCGATAGGTGATCACGCCCAGCTTGCGCGCCATGCGCATGCCGGACTCGGGATACGCGTCGTCGTCGTAGTGGCCGCCGTTCCAGCGTGGATCGAGGCGGATCGCCTCACGCTGCAGCGAGCGGATCGCGATCGAGAACGGCAATGCCTGCGCGCTGCCGGAAATGTTGACGTGGCTGCGTGCGATGCCCGGATGCAGCATCAGCACGGCCAATGCGGTCATGCCGCCCATCGAATTGCCGATCACGCAGGCCAGCTGCTCGATGCCCAGGGCGCGTACAACTTCGATGGCGGCGCGTGCGCCGTCTTCCACCGACAGTTCCGGAAAGTCGAGGCGATAGGGCGCGCCGGTCGCCGGGTTCAACGAAGCCGGGCCGGTCGAGCCCTTGCAGCTGCCCAGCGAATTCACGCACACCACGAACCAGCGGCCGGTATCGATCGGCTTGCCGGGGCCGACCATCGCTTCCCACCAGCCCGCTGCCGGGTTGGCGTCGTTGGCCGCCGCGTGCGCATCCGGCGACAGACCGGTCACGATCAGGATCGCGTTGCCGGCGTCGGCGGCCAGCGTTCCCCAGGTTTCATAGGCCACGCGCGCGCCGTGCAGGGCGCCACCGCGCTTGAACGGGAACGGCGAGGGCAGGGCATGGAAGCGGGTGCCGGGCGGGATGAATTCAGTCATGCGGGCATTCTAGCGGGACCGGATGTGCAGCTGGCGACATGCTGGTTTGCATGGATGGCCGTATCCACGCATGGCGTGGATCTACTGTAGAGCCGAGCCCATGCCCGGCTGCCGAGCATGGGCTCGGCGGCTCTACAGGTCAGGGAAACCGCAGCTCCACCACGCCGTCATGCGGCAGGCTCACCCTCACCGGCACGCTCTGCAGGTCGCCCTCGCTGCGGTTGGCGCTGCCGGTACGCGAGATGCGTGCCAGCACTTCCACGTCGCGATGTGCCGACAGCGGTGCGGTCGGCATCGGACTGTCGTCGTCGCCCAGCCCGACCGTGGCCGGGAAGCCGGCCAGCGGCAGCTTGCGCGCGGCGACCGGCATCGGCGGGCCACCCACGGCGCGTGCCAGCACGAATACCTGGGTGCTGGCTGGCCACTCGGCGCCCTGCAATGCAGGCAGCTCCACACGGACCCGCAGCAACGCCGGTGCAGCGGCGGCCGGTGCGTCAGGTGCCTGGCCTGCGGCTTCACGGGCGATGGCGATCTGTGCCTGCAGTGCCTGCGCGGCGCCTGGCTCCAGTCGCGGCAGCAGGCTGCTCCAGACGTCGGCGGCTTCGGCATTCCGGCCTCGCTGGCGCAGGGCGATGCCGAGCAACCAGCTTGCGCGCTCTGCATCGGGTGCCAGCGTGCGCGCCTGCTGCAACCAGGCCGTTGCGGTGTCGTCGAATTGCTTGCCGGCGTCGGCCTGCGCACGTGCCTGTGCAGCTTCCACCAATACGCCCGGATCATCCGGTGCCAATGCTGCCGCGCGCGCGAACGCGTCCGCCGCAGCTGGGGCATTGCCCAGTTCTGCCTGCGAACGGCCCAGCAGGGTCCAGCCATCGGCCCGCTGCGGGTCGCGCTTCAACGCATCCTGCAGGGCCTGCACGCCATCGCGCAGGGTTGCCACCGACGGCGCAGGCTGCACCTGCGCAGCGCGTGGATCACCGACCAACAGGTAAAGACAGGCGCCGGCCACGCCGAGCGCAATCACGCCCACCGCGAAACCGCGGCGACCGTCGTGGCGCAACGGCCACAGCACCAGCACTGCCACCAGTGCAGCGACCAGACCAGCCAACGCCGGCAGCCAGTGGCTCACCATCCATCTCCTTCATCGGCCTTGCCGACCGGCGCAGTCCCGACCGTGCGTCCACGGCGGCGGACGATGCCGAACACCACCACCGCACCCGCACCCAGTACCAGAAGCGGCCCCGCCCACAGCAGCCAGGTGCCCGGCTGCAACGGTGGCTGGTAGAGCACGAACTCCCCGTAACGCGCGACCAGGAACTGCTTGATCTGTGCATCGTCGTGGCCCTGCTGCATCAGTTGCAGTACCTCGCGGCGCAGGTCCTGGGCGATCTGTGCATTGGAATCGGCCAGCGACTGGTTCTGGCACTGCACGCAGCGCAGCTGCGCGGCCAGGTCGTGCAAGCGTCGTTCCTCGGCGCCATCGCGGAACTGCAGCGGCTGCGGATCGTGCAGCGGCTGCTGGGCCAGCGCGGCCAGCGGGAGCACCAGGAGCAGCAGCGCCAGCAGCCAGCGCATGGGCTCAGGGAGCCGTATGCAGGGTGTTGCCGGCACTGCCCTGGGCCTTCTCGATCTTCTCCAGCGCCGGGATCAGCTTCTCATCGACCACGCGCTGGCTCATCGCGCCACTGTACTTCCAGCGCACGATGCCGCTGCCGTCGACCAGGAAGGTTTCCGGTGCGGCGGTCACGCCCCAGTCGATCGCGGTGCGGCCTTCGACGTCGCTGAGCACGACCATGAACGGATTGCCCAGCTGTTCCAGCCAGTGCAGCGCGTCGGTGGGGTCGTCCTTCCAGTTGTAGCCGATCACGCGCACGCGCTTGCTCTCGGCGAAACGGGTCAGCACCGGGTGTTCCTCGCGGCAGGCCGCGCACCAGCTGCCCCATACGTTCAGCAGGTAGGGCGCGCCGCGCAGGTCATCGCTGTGCACGATCATTTCCGGGTCGTGCAGCACCGGCAGCGCGAATGCCGGCGCCGGCTTGTCGATCAGCGCCGACGGCAGCACGTCGCGCTGCGGGTCACCCGATTTCATCACCCCGTAGATCATCAGCCCAAGCAGGCCGAAGAAGAACAGCACGCCGATCACGATGGCTACCGGCGGCAGCGGGCGGGAGGGGCGCGGGGCGGGGGACTCGGACATGGGAACTCCTACGGACGACGGAAACGGCGGTCGGCGGCGGTGATGAATCCGCCCAGGGCCATCAGCAGCGCGCCAAGCCAGATCCAGCGCACGAACGGCTTGATGTGCACCCGTACCGCCCATGCATTGTTGCCCAGCGGCTCGCCCAATGCCACGTAGACATCACCGTCGAAGCGTGCATCGATGCCGGCCTCGGTCATCACCTGGCCGCCACTGGCGTACTGGCGCTTCTCCGGATGCAGCAGGGCCTGTTCGCGGCCGTTGCGGAACACCCGCAGATGACCGCGGTCGGCGATGAAGTTGGGTCCTTCGCGATGGTCCACGCCTTCGAACCGGACTTCGTAGCGGCCAACCACCAGCTGCTGGCCCGGTGCCAGCGCCACTTCGCGCTGCACGTTCAGCGCCTCGACCAGCAGCGCGCCGGTCAGGAACACGGCGATGCCGGCGTGGGCGACGATCATGCCAAGCATCTCGGCGGTGAAGCGGCCATTGCCGCGCAGCCGCTGCCAGACGAAGCGCGCGGTGCCCAGCCCGACCCAGGCCGCCGCAGCGACGCCCAGGCCGGCCTTCCAGCCGTTCTGCGGCGCCTGCCACCAGGCCAGCGCGCCCAGCAGCACGGCCAGCCCCAGCCATGGCGCCAGCAGCGCGAAGGCGCGCGAGGGCTGGTCGCGCTGCCACTTCACCAGCGGACCGAACGGCAGCAGCAGGATCATCGGTGCCATCAGCAGCAGGAACAGGCTGCCGAAGTAGGGCGGCCCGACCGAGATCTTGCCCAGCGACAGCGCGTCGGCCAGCAATGGATACAGGGTGCCCAGCAGGACCATCGCGCAGGCGGTAGCCAGCAGCAGGTTGTTGGCCAGCAGCAGGGTCTCGCGCGAGGTGGCGGTGAAGCCACGGCGTGGGTCATCGGCGTCCACGCTCAACTGGCTGGCGCGCAGCGCGTACAGCAGCAGGCTGCCGCCGACCAGTACCGACAGGAACATCAGGATGAACAGGCCGCGCGACGGATCGGCCGCGAACGAATGCACGCTGGTCAGCACGCCCGAGCGCACCAGGAAGGTGCCCAGCAGCGACAGCGCGAAGGCGGCGATCGCCAGCAGCAGGGTCCAGCTGCCGAAGGTGCCGCGTTTTTCGGTGACGGCCTGCGAATGGATCAGCGCCGCGCCGACCAGCCACGGCATGAAACTGGCGTTCTCCACCGGGTCCCAGAACCACCAGCCACCCCAGCCCAGCTCGTAGTAGGCCCACCAGCTGCCCAACGCGATGCCGATGGTCAGGAAGCCCCAGGCAACGTTGGTCCAGGGCCGCGTCCAGCGCAGCCAGCGGGCGTCGACGCGGCCTTCCAGCAGCGCGGCCACCGCGAACGCGAACGGCACCGCAAAGCCCACGTAGCCGATGTACAGCATCGGCGGATGGATGATCAGCCCCGGATCCTGCAGCAGCGGATTGAGGTCGCGGCCTTCCAGCGGCGCCGGGTTCAGGCGCAGGAACGGGTTGGAGGTGAAGATCAGGAAGGCGAGGAAGCCGACGCTGACCACACCCATCACCGCCAGCACGCGTGCCTGCACATGGGCCGGCAGGTGCCGCGAGAACAGCGCCACCGCGCCGGTCCACAGCGCCAGCACCAGCGCCCACATCAGCAGCGAGCCCTCATGCGCGCCCCACACCGCCGAGTAGCGGTAGATCAGCGGCAGCAGCGAATTGGAGTTCTCGGCCACGTAGCGCACCGAGAAGTCCTGCTGCACGAACGCAGCGGTGAGCACCGCGAAGGCGCCGGCCAACAACAGCAGCTGTGCGAACGCAGCCGGCCGAGCCACCGCCATCCACGCCGGGTTGTTGCGATGCGCGCCGACCAGCGGCAGGCCCGCCTGCAGCAGCGACGCCAGCAATGCACACAACAGCAGGATCTGACCCAGTTCGGGCAGCACTCAGCGCACCTCGGGCGCCGTTACCGGCACGTCATGCTTGCGATGGGCGTCGCCCATCTTGTCGGCCACTTCCTTCGGCACGTACTTTTCATCGTGCTTGGCCAGCACTTCGTCGGCGACGAAGACACCGTCCTGGAGTCGGCCACTGGCGACCACGGCGGTGCCTTCTGCAAACATGTCCGGCAGGATCCGCGAGGTGGTCACCGGCAGCTGTGCATCGCCGTCGGTCACCTCGAAGCGCGCCTCCAGCGAGCCGACCGGGCGGTTGAAGGAGCCCTTCACCACCATGCCGCCCAGGCGGAAGCGCGACTGCGCATCAACGTCGCCACGCAGCACTTCGGCGGGCGTGTACAGGTAGGCGATGTTGCGCTCCAGCGCCATCGCCACCAGCGCGGTGGCCAGGCCGGAGGCGAGCAGGGCCAGCAGCACCCAGGCCAGGCGGCGACGCTGCACCGGGGTCATCGTTCCAGCTCCGTCGGCAGCGAGGCCGCTGCGTCCTGCCTGCCGGCGCGGGTCTGCTGGCGCTGCTGCTTGGCCAGTGCCAGTCGGCGCGCCACGCGCAGGCGCAGCCAGGACCCGATGGCATCGGCGCCCAGCACCAGCGCGAACACGGCGTAGGCGCCGATCACGTAAGGCAGATGGGTCATGGCTGGGCCTCCCCGGCCGGGCGTGCGGCATCAACGCGGCCCCCCACCCAGGCCTTGCCGGCCTCGCGGTCGAGGTTGTCGGCGCGGGCCTTGGCCAGCACCGAACCGGCGAACCAGAACTTGGTGCCGATCACCATCCACCACAGCGGCGCGATCATCGCGCTGCTGATCGCCGATTCGCCGAACACATTGATCGACTGGCGCTGATGCAGGCCACCCCACCAGTCCACCGAATAGCGGATCACCGGCAGCAGGCTGACGCCGACGATGGCCAGCAGTCCCGCCGCACGCGCGGCGCTGCGGCGGTCCTCGATGGCGTGGTACAGGCCGATCACGCCCAGGTACAGGAACAGCAGCACCAGTTCACTGGTCATGCGCGGGTCCCAGTCCCACCAGGTACCCCAGGTGCCCTTGCCCCAGATGCTGCCGGTCAGCAGGGTGATCAGGGTGAAGCCGGCGCCCATCGGCGCACAGGCCATGGCCAGGATCTCGCAGACCTTGATACGCCAGATCAGCGCGATGGCCGCATACAGCGCCATCAGCGCGAACACGAACAGGCTCATCCAGGCACTGGGCACGTGGATGTAGAGGATGCGGAAGCTGTCCAGCTGCTTGGCCTCCGGCGGCACTACCAGCAGGGCCTGCCACATGCCGACCAGCAGCACCGGTACCGCGGCGAAGTAGAACACCCGCGACCAGCGGGCAGCGAAACGATCGAACGTGGGCGGTGAACCGAGTTGGTGGAACCAGCGGACAATCGGATTCATGCGTGGCGGCTATCCAGCAGGGGTGGATTGGCTCTCAGCTCGGTCAACTCAGAGAAATGCGTATTGCAGCAGCAGTGGCCAACGGTGCCAGCACCAGCGCGACCAGCAGTCCGGCGCCCAGCATCAGCAGCGCACCGACCGGATCCTGTCCGCGTCCGGCTGCCGCCAGGCTGCCTGCGCCGAACACCAGCACCGGCACGTACAGCGGCAACGACAGCAACGCCACGAGAATACCAGAGCGCCGGATGCCTACGGTCAGTGCAGCGACCACACCACCGATCAGACTCAGCAACGGTGTTCCCAGCAGCAACGATGCCAGCAACATCGGCAGCTGGTCATGCGGCAGATGCAGCATTTCAGCCAGCAACGGGCTGACGATGATCAGCGGCAGGGCGGTGGTGGCCCAGTGCAGCAGCACGCGCACCAGCACCAGCCAGGCCAGTGGCACCGGCGCCAGTAGCCATTGCTCCAGCGAGCCATCCTCGGCGTCGGAACGGAACAGCGAATCCAGCGACAGCTGCCCGGCCAGCAGCACCGCCAACCACAGCACCGCGCCGCCGGTGGCGCTCAGCAGTTTCGGTTCGCGGCCTTGGGCCAGCGCGAACAGCACCACCACCAGCACTGCGAACAGCAGCGGCTGCAGCGCATCGCCGCGACGGCGCCAGAGGAGGCGCAGGTCGCGCTTGAGCAGCGCGCCCGCGGTCTGCCACAGGCCTGGTTCGGTGCCCGGCGCGATCATGCGGCACCGCCGAGGTCGAGCTGGCGGGTGCGCACGGGCGGCGCGGCATAGGCGCCGTGGGTGGTGACCAGCGCGGCGCCACCGGCACGCAGGTGTGCCGAGATCATCCGGTTGACCAGGGTGATGCCCTCCAGGTCGAGGTTGGCATAGGGTTCGTCGAGCAGCCACAGCGGTGCGGGCGACAGCCAGATGCGCGCCAGGGCCAGCCGGCGCTTCTGCCCGGCCGACAGATGGCGTACCAGGGTGTCCTCGTAGCCGGCCAGGCCGACGATGGCCAGTGCGTTGCCCGGCATCTGCCGTGCGCGGCGGCCGTGCAGGCCACACAGGAAATGCAGGTTCTCCAGCGTATCAAGGTCCGGCTTCAAGGCGGGCAGATGGCTGAGGTAGGCCACGTAGCGTGCACGCTCGGCATTGCTGGCCGGCTTGCCGTCGATGCGCACCTGGCCGGCACCGGGCCGGGCCAGGCCGGCCAGCACGCGCAGCAGGGTGGTCTTGCCGGCGCCATTGCCGCCCTGCACCAGCAGGGCTTCGCCGGCGTCCACATGGAAGTCCAGCGGGCCGAACACCGGCTCGTCATTGCGGGAGAAGCTGAGGCCGCTGGCGGCCAGCAATGCAGGGGTGTTCAAGGGGCAGGGGTCTTCATGCCTGAGTGCGGCGGCAATTGTAGCGGTGAATGCTGTTCCGGTAGCGCCGGGCCATGCGCGGTGGCCGCAAGGCATATGCAAAGAGCCGCCGGGCATGACCCGGCGCTACCGGCCGAACCCACAGTCGCAGCGTGGATTTCGTACACTTCTGGGCCTCGTTCCCCCAGACTCCAGGCCGATGCAACCCAACACCAAGCTGCCCAAGGTCGGTACCACGATCTTCACCGTGATGTCCCAGCTCGCCGCCGAACATGGCGCGGTCAACCTCGGCCAGGGGTTCCCTGATTTCTCCGCGCCGCAGCGCCTGATCGACGAGACCACCAACGCGATGGCCGCCGGCCTGAACCAGTATCCGCCGATGACCGGCGTGGCGCCGCTGCGCCAGGCCATCGCACAGAAGTCGCTGGACCTGTACGGCGCGACGATCGATCCTGACACCGAGATCACCGTCACCAGCGGCGCCACCGAAGCGATCTTCAACGCCATCCACGCCGTGGTGCGTGCCGGTGAGGAAGTGATCGTGCTCGACCCGGCCTACGACTGCTACGAACCGGCCATCGAGCTGGCTGGCGCCACGGCAGTGCATGTGCCGCTGGATCCGCAGACCTTCGCCGTCGACTGGGACCGCGTGCGTGCGGCGATCACCCCGCGCACCCGCATGCTGATGGTCAACACCCCGCACAACCCGTCCGGCGCGATGCTGGACGAAGCCGACATGCAGGCGCTGGCCGACCTGCTGCGTGGCACGCAGATCTACCTGATTTCCGATGAAGTGTACGAGCACATCATCTACGACGGCCGCCGCCACGAATCGGCGCTGCGCTACCCGGAGCTGCGCGAGCGCACCTTCGTCATCTCCAGCTTCGGCAAGACCTACCACTGCACTGGCTGGAAGATCGGCTACGCGGTGGCGCCGCCGCTGCTGACCGCCGAGTTCCGCAAGGTGCACCAGTACAATACCTTCACCAGCTTCGGCCCGGCCCAGTACGGCTTCGCCGCGATGATCCGCGACGAGCCGGAACACCATCTGGAGCTGGGCGCGTTCTACCAGGCCAAGCGCGACCGTTTCCGCGCGCAGCTGGCCGGCACCCGCCTGAAGCCGCTGCCGGTGCCGGGCGGCTACTTCCAGCTGGTCGACTACTCGGCCATCAGCGACCTGCCGGACCACGAGTTCGTGAAGTGGCTGACCATCGAGAAAGGCGTGACCGCCATCCCGCTGTCGCCGTTCTACGAGACCCCGCCGGCCGGCCAGCGCCTGGTGCGCCTGTGCTTTGCCAAGAACGAAGCGACCATGGACGCGGCGATCGAACGCCTGCGCCTTCTCTGAGCGGAGCGCTGACCATGCAGGACCTGCGTATTTCCCTGGTGCAAGGCGACACCCGCTGGCACGACCCGACCGGCAACCGCACCCACTACGGCGCGCTGCTGGCACCGCTGGCCGGCAGCACCGATCTGGTGATCCTGCCGGAGACCTTCACCAGTGGCTTCTCCAACGACGCCATCGCGCAGGCCGAAGGCATGGACGGCCCGACCGTGGCCTGGGTGCGCGAGCAGGCCCGGGCCATGAACGCGGCGGTGATCGGCAGCGTACAGCTGCGCGATGGTGACGACGTGTACAACCGCCTGCTGTTCGCCACGCCCGACGGCGGCCTGCAGTACTACGACAAGCGCCACCTGTTCCGCTACGGCGGCGAGCACGAGCGTTATGCCGCTGGCCGTGAGCGCCTGAGCGTGGAATGGAAAGGCTGGCGGATCAATCCGCAGGTCTGCTACGACCTGCGTTTCCCGGTGTTCTGCCGCAACCGCTACAACGTGGAGCGTCCGCAGCAGTTGGACTTCGACCTGCAGATCTTCGTCGCCAACTGGCCGTCGGCGCGTGCCTACGCGTGGAAGACCCTGTTGCGTGCACGGGCGATCGAGAACCTGTGCTTCGTGGCGGCGGTGAACCGCGTGGGCGTGGATGGCAATCAGCTGCACTACGCCGGCGACAGCGCGGTGCTGGATTTCCTCGGCCAGCCGCAGGTGGAGATCCGTGAACGCGAACAGGTGGTCACCACCACCATCTCGGCCGAGGCCCTGGCCGCGCACCGTGCGCGCTTCCCGGCGATGCTTGATGCCGATGCCTTCCACCTGGACGAGCAGGCCTGAAACAGAACGACGGCGGCTGAATGCTGGCCGCACACGAGCGCGCGCGTGCATCCAACCTGCACGCGCGCGCTGCTAGATTCGCCGCCATTGCGACCGAACGGGAACACCTGCCATGAACAAGCCCCTTGCCCTGCTGCTGGCTTTGGCCGCCGCGTCGCTGGCGCCGGCCGCGCACGCCGCCGGCAACCTTGATTGCGAGCTGCGCTACAACCTTTCCGGTTGGTCGTTGATCTACAAGACCGCCTCCGGCAGCGGCACGGTCACCTGCAGCAATGGCGCCAGCATGCCGGTGCGCATCCAGATGAAGGGCGGCGGCCTGACCGTGGGCAAGTCCAGGATCAGCAACGGGCGCGGCACCTTCACCGGCGCGATGAGCGTCGATCAGCTGCTGGGCACTTACGCGTCGGTTGGGGCACATGCCGGCGCAGTGAAGTCCAGCAATGCGCAGGTGATGACCAAGGGCGATATCTCACTGGCCCTTTCCGGAACGGGCAAGGGCTGGGACCTGGGCGTGGACGGTACTGCGTTCACCCTCAGCCGGCGCTAAACCAAAAAGGGGACGGAGGGGATCAAGTCGTTTGAGGCACCAACGACTTGATCCCCTCCGCCCCCTTTTTCTGGCCGCAGACGCAACCGGGGTCAGACCCCTTCAGTGTTGGTGCGCACGTTGAGCTTCCAGCGGATCGGCCCTTGCTCCAGGCTGTGCACGTGCTTGGGCTGAGGTGGGAAGGGATCATTCTTGTTGCAGGTGACCTCACGCTTGCAGCCCAGGCATCGATAGATGCCAGAAACCTGGACCTTGTCGGCGGGCCCATAGACGGTGTTCCACCATGTATTGCTGCCGTCGACCCGTTGCAATACGGAATTGGACGTGTGCCAAGCCATCGTGGTTCCTGTGTGTCATGGATGGAGTAAGCACGATAGGAAGTCGCTGGATTTCATGCGGCGACACATGGCACAAACAGCACGTTTTCAAAGAATTCCTAATGCACGCTTTTCATCCACGCGTGGCGTGGATCTACCCGCGGATCGATGCACCAGACAAAGAAAAACCCCGGCCTGCGCCGGGGTTTTTCATTTCATGCGTGCCAGCGATCAGCCGCCGCGCGGACCGCTGCGGCGCGGGCCGCCCGGACCGCGGTTGCCGCCGGGGCCACCCGGGCCACGGTTGCCACCCGGACCGCCGGGGCCGCGATTGCCGCCAGGGCCACGGTTGTTGCCACCGCCCGGACCGCGACCGCCCGGACGGGCGCCGTGTGCCGGCTTCGGGCTGCCATAGGGGTTGAAGCCCGGCGTGGCGTGGTCGGACGGGAAGCTCGGGGCGTTGCCCGGATGGCCGTACGGGTGCTTGTTGCCCTGGCCCTGCGAGCGGTTGCCGGCACCGGCCGGACGGCCCTGGCCGCCTGCACCGCCACGGCCTTCACCGCCGAAGCCGCCGCGACCCTGGCCGCCACCGGCGCCAGTGCCCGGGCCCTTCGGCTTGCCATACGGACGGCCCTGGCCGCCCGCACCCGGACCCCGGGCACCCGGCCCACGTGCGCCCGGACCGGCGTTGCGGTGGCCGCTCGGGCCGGTGCTCACGCCGTCCGGCACGTACCAGGTACGGAACGCGGCCGGGTTGCCTTCCGGCAGCGAGCGGTCGTTCTTCGGCGCGCGCTGCTTGAACGGCTTCTGCGACTGCTTGGCCGCCGCTTCACCGCTGACGGTCAGGCCGCCCTTGAAGCCACCACCCTTGCCGCCGCGACCACGGCCGCGGTCTTCGCGGACGTTGTCGAAACGGCGCAGCTCGCGACCTTCATCGGCCGTGTTGTGGCCATTGACGTAGGCATTGCCGCGGCCACCTTCGCGCACGCGCACGGTGGTCTTGGCGGCGCGGCGCTGGCCGATCACCGGCTGCAGGGTCAGCGCCGACGGCGCGCCTTCTTCCAGCTTCAGCTGCGCACGCAGGGCTTCCACCTGGGTGGTGCCCAGTTCCACCGAATGGCCACGGGCCAGTTCGCGCGGCAGGCTCACCTTGCCGTAGCGGGTGCGCTTCAGGCGGCTGACCTGGCAGCCCTGCGATTCCCACAGGCGGCGCACTTCGCGGTTGCGGCCTTCCTTCACCACGACGCGGAACCAGTCGTGCGAATCGGTACCGCCGATGCGTTCGATCTCGTCGAACTTGGCCGGGCCGTCTTCCAGCGCCACGCCGCGGGCGAGGCGGTCGACGATGGCGTCGGAGACCTTCTCCTCGCCTTCCGGGGCGCGCACGCGCACCACGTACTCGCGCTCGACCTCGAACGACGGGTGCATCATGGCGTTGGCCAGTTCACCGTCGGTGGTGGCCAGCAGCAGGCCGGTGGTGTTGATGTCCAGGCGGCCGATGGCGATCCAGCGCGCGCCCTTCAGCGGCGGCAGGGATTCGAACACGGTCGGGCGGCCTTCGGGGTCTTCGCGGGTGGTCACTTCGCCTTCCGGCTTGTTGTAGACCAGCACGCGCGACGGTTCGGCCAGGGCGGTGGCGACGAAGCCACGGCCATCCAGCTCGATCCTGTCGCCGCTCTTGACCGACATGCCGGTCTGCGCGACTTCACCGTTGACCTTGACCAGGCCTTCGGCGATGCGCTGTTCCAGCGCGCGGCGCGAACCCAGGCCGGCCTGGGCCAGCACCTTGTGCAGGCGCTCTTCCAGCTTGAACTGTTCGGAGGTGGCTTCGCGCTTGAGCGAGAGCTTGTTACGGGGGGTGTCACTCATCAGTTTTGCTCCGGCCGACGGTTTCGAGGTCGGCCTCTGGTTCGGAATCGGCTTGGTCAACAGCCACGGTCGTCGTCGCGACGGCGTTGTCTTCGCGTTCGTTCAGGGTCACCGCGCGCTCGCCCGGCGCGGAATCGGGGTGCCCATCATCAAGGGGCGAAGGTGCTTGCTCATCGGAAGCCGGCGCAGCAGCTGCGTCGGCGGAATCGGGGGTGTCGCTGCCGGCCAGGCCGGCGTCATCGTTCGCGGCAGCGCCATCGGCGCCCGCCGAAATGTCCGGGCCGTCGGCACTGGCGGCGGCCGGTGCGTCACGGTCCAGGGCCAGCTGCGGTTCCAGCTCGCCCAGGTCCTTCAGTTCCGAGAGCGGCGGCAGTTCGTCCAGGCGCTTCAGGCCGAAGTAGTCCAGGAAGCCCTTGGTGGTGCCGAACAGCGCCGGCTTGCCGGGCACGTCGCGGTGGCCGACCACGCGGATCCATTCGCGCTCTTCCAGTGCCTGGATGATGTTGCTGCTGACCGCCACGCCGCGCACCTGTTCGATCTCGCCGCGGGTGATCGGCTGCCGGTAGGCAATCAGCGCAAGGGTTTCCAGGGTGGCACGGGTATAGCGGGTCTTGCGTTCGGTCCACAGCCGGCTGATCCAGCCATGCACTTCGCCGGTGACCTGGTAGCGGAAGCCGGAGGCGACCTCGACCAGTTCCACGCCACGGCCTTCGCAGGCGTCGCGCAGGCGCTCAAGCGCACGTTCGATGCTGCCCGGCGGTGCCGGCTCCTCTTCAGGGAACAGGTCTTTCAGCTGGGCCAGGGTGAGCGGCTGGCTGGAGGCCAGCAGGGCACCCTCGACAATGCGGTTGATCAGCGTTTGGTCCATCGGCAGTCAGCGCTCACTCGTTCTCGTTGGCGGCGTCGTTGTCGTCGAACTCGCTGCTGAACTGCAGCGGGGCATTGGTGTTGCCGGCGGCCAGGGACTTCACGTAGATCGGCGCCAGCGGTTCTTCCTGGACGATGTCCAGCAGCTGTTCCTTGGCCAGTTCCAGCACCGCCAGGAACGTGACCAGCACGCCCAGCTTGCCTTCTTCTGCGGTGAACAGCCCTTCAAAACGGTAGAACTTGCCATCTTCAAGCCGGCCCAGCACTTCTCCCATGCGTTGCCGCACGCTCAGCGCCTCGCGCTTGATGGCGTGGCCGCTGAACAGCTCGGCGCGCTTGAGCACGTCGTGCAGCGCCAGCAGCATCTCCTTCAGGTCCACCGGCGGCGGCAGCTTCACCGTGGTGCGTTCGGGCATGAAGGCATGGGCCACGCTGGTGTCGCGGTCCTGGCGGGGCAGGGCGTCGATGTCCTCGGCCGCCTGCTTGAAACGTTCGTACTCCTGCAGCCGGCGCACCAGCTCGGCGCGTGGGTCGGCCTCATCGCCGTCCTCGCTGACCGGTCGCGGCAGCAGCATGCGCGACTTCACCTCGGCGAGGATCGCGGCCATCACCAGGTACTCGGCGGCCAGCTCGAAGCGCAGCTCGCGCATCACGGTGATGTATTCCACGTACTGCCGGGTGATCTCGGCCACGGGGATGTCCAGCACGTCCAGGTTCTGGCGGCGGATCAGGTACAGCAGCAGGTCCAGCGGGCCTTCGAAGGCATCCAGGATGACTTCCAGCGCGTCCGGCGGGATGTACAGGTCCTGCGGAATCTGCAGGACCGGTTGCCCATGCACCACGGCCAGCGGCATTTCCTGCTGCTGGGGTGCGGGCGGCCGGGTTGGCGGGTTCGCGTCGAGCGCGAGTTCGGAAGTCATCTAATGGACATCAGGATTGCAACGGACCAGTCGCGGCACCGGGTTCGCCGGGCCAACGCCACAGAGCCCCAGGGCACCAGACACGCCGGGATCGGCGCGATTCCACACAGGTAAAACAGCAGGACGCGCCGTAGGAAACGGCAGCGACGGAACTACGGGGAGGTCGTCTACGTGGCCCGGCCAGGTGGTCCGGTTCGAAGCAGCGGGACGGTCGTCGGGGGCTGCGTTGGCCGCAAAAACCGACGGGCTGCTGCATCAAGCCACGTGCAATGGAGTCTAGGGTAAGCCTTTGTCGCGCCAGTGTCCAGCCGGACCGGGGCGGGGGCCGCATTGGCTAGAATCTGCGCACCCGACAACGCAAGCGAGGAAATGCCGTGTGGTATGTGATTGAGGGCTATGACGGCCAGGATGTGCTGGCGCAGCGGCTGCAGGCGCGTCCGGAACACCTGGCGCGGCTGCACGCCCTGCGGGACGAGGGACGCCTGCTGCTGGCCGGCCCATGCCCGGCGGTGGACAGTGAGGACCCGGGCCCGGCCGGCTTCAGTGGTTCGGTGGTGATCGCGCAGTTCGAATCGCTCGTGCAGGCCCAGGCCTGGGCCGATGCTGATCCCTACGTGGCTGCGGGCGTCTACACCCAGGTGCAGGTGCGCCCGTTCCGCAAGGTTCTGCCGTGAATGCCGAGCGGCTCGTGCGCATGCGTGACGCGCTGCAGCAGGCGCTGGCCCCGAGCCTGCTCGAGATCGAGGACGACAGCCATCGTCACGCCGGCCATGCCGGTGCGCGCGACGGCCGCGGCCATTTCAACGTGCACGTGGTCAGTGAGCACTTCGCCGGACTGGGGCCGCTGGCCCGGCATCGCGCGGTCTACGCCGCGCTCGGCTCGATGATGGAAACCGATATCCACGCGTTGTCCATCCGCGCGCAGACCCCGTCAGAACAGGGTTGAGCCCTTGTCCCACACTGTCCTGGCGGGTCTCCAAGGGGCTCGCTGAGGACAGATTTCCATGTCCATTTCAGGACATTCGCCTAACGGACTGTTTACAAGCCCAGATGGAAACGCTTACATTCCGCGCCAATGCTGGTAGGTCCAAGCCGTGGAGGGCGGCTTCGTGAACAAGGCAGCTATCACAATCAAGGATGTCGCACGCGAAGCCCGGGTCTCCGTGGCCACGGTTTCCCGCGCGCTCAACGGGCATGAAAATGTCGCCGAACCGGTCCGCCAGCTTGTGCTGGAGGTGGCCGCACGGCTGCGTTACACCCCGCACGCCGCCGCCCGCAGCCTGAGCAGTCGCCGCACCAATACGGTGGGCGTGGTGCTGCCCGACCTGTATGGCGAATTCTTCTCCGAGCTGATGCGCGGCATCGACAACGTCGCCCGCAACCGCCGCCAGCACCTGCTGGTGTCCAGCTACCACGGTGACCAGGAACAGCAGGGCGCCGCCCTGCGCGCCATGCGCGGCCGCGTTGATGGCCTGCTGGTGCTCTCGCCCTATGCCGAGAGTCCCGGCTTCCTGACCGACAACCTGCCGCAGTCGCTGCCGACGGTGTTGATCAACACTTATCTGCCGGGGCAGGACCACCCGGTGCTGAGCATCGACGACCACGCCGGCGCGATGGCGATGACCCGCCACCTGCTCGATGCCGGTCACCGCCGTATCGCTTTCATTTCTGGCCCGGACCTCAACTTCGACGCGCGCGAGCGCCTGCGCGGCTTCCGTGACGCGCTGGCCGCATTCGGCCGTGACGCCGAAGGCATCGAGCTGCCCGGTGATTTCGACGAAGCTTCCGGCCATCGCGCCGGTCAGGAGTTGCTGGCAGCCGGAGCGCTGCCTGATGCCGTGTTCGCCGCCAACGACATGATGGCCCTGGGTTGCCTGTATGCCTTCACGCAGGCTGGGGTCCATGTGCCGACCGATGTCGCTCTGGCCGGTTTCGATGACATTCCACTGGCGCGTTTCGTCCACCCGTCGCTGACCACCATGCAGGTCAGCATCGCCGAGCTGGGCGATCGGGCCATGACGCGTTTGATGCAGTTGATGGACGGCACCTCCACGGATGGGACAGGGGACAAGCAGACCCTGGTTCCACGCTTGATAGTTCGCGATTCCACCACTCCGCCATCGGGCCGTTGAAGCCAGAGGCGTTCCTTCTTTTTTGATTGATCGCAGGGACCGCGCGAGCGGTCACCGCCACCCGGAGATTGAGTTGATGATGCATACCACCTTCCGCACGCCGGCGCGCCGGCTGCTGAGCACCGCACTGGTCAGCTGCCTGATGCTGGCCGCTGCTCCGAACGTCATGGCGCAGTCGGCCAACGCCAGCCTGCGCGGCCAGGTTACCGGCGCCCAGGCCGGCGCCGAAGTGACTGCCACCAACGTTGCCACCGGCACCGTCCGTCGCGGTACCGTGCGCGCCGACGGCAGCTACTCGCTGATGGGCCTGGACCCGGGCACCTACGACGTGGTCGCCAACGGCCAGACCCAGAAGGTCACCGTCACCGTGGCCTCGACCGCGACCCTGAACTTCGCCGGCGCAGCCAGCAGCACCCCGGGTTCGACCGCAGCGACCAACCTGGACACCGTCAACGTCGTCGCGCCGACCCTGCTGCAGGAGGTGCGCACCTCGGAAGTCGGCAAGACCGTCAGCCTGCAGCAGATCCAGACCACCCCGCAGGTGTCGCGCAACTTCCTGGAGTTCGCCGACGCGGTGCCGGGCCTGATCTTCACCCGCGACGCCAAGGGCAACACCTCCCTGCGGGGCGGCGCCACCAACTCCGACGGCACCAACGTCTACATCGACGGCGTGGGCCAGAAGAGCTACGTGAAGGGCGGCGGCGTGGCCGGCCAGTCCGGCAGCGCCGGCAATCCGTTCCCGCAGCTGGCCATTGGTGAATACAAGGTCATCAGCGGCAACTACAAGGCCGAGTACGGCCAGGTGTCCAGTGCTGCCGTCACCGCCGCGACCAAGTCCGGTACCAACGAGTTCAAGGGTGAAGCCTTCTACCGTTATACCAACGACAGCATGCGTGCGATGACCCCGGCCGAGCGCCAGCCGAACAAGGGCAAGGAGGAATCGGCCGAGAAAGAATACGGCTTCGCGCTGGGCGGCCCGATCATCCAGGACAAGGCCCACTTCTTCGTGACCTACGAAGCCAAGCGCTTCGACCTGCCGGTCACCATCGCGCCGGACGGCGCGGTCACCGGCGCTGCCGGCCTGCTGCCGCCGGCCGGCGCCGCCGGCCTCGGCCCGGCCAGCCAGCCGTTCCAGCAGGACCTGATCTTCGGCAAGATCGACTTCGAGCCGACCGACAACGATCGCATCGAGCTGACCTTCCAGGACCGCGACGAAACCCAGTCGCAGTTCAGTGGCCAGACCTCGCCGGAAGCCGGCCGTGAAGTGGTCAACACCGACCGTCGTTACGCCCTGCGCTGGAACCACAGCGGTGAGCGCTACTACAACGAGTTGATGGTCACCCACGAAGACTCGTTCAACAACCCGACTCCGCTGACGCTGGCCAACGGCATCACCTACACCGCACCGGACGGCCCCGAAGACCGCACCATCGTGAAGATCGGTGGCGCCTCGGCGCTGGATTCGCAGGTGAAGGGCCAGAAGGGCTGGTCGATCGAAGACAACCTGACCCTGGATGGCATCCAGTGGGCCGGTGACCACACCATCAAGATGGGCGTGAAGTACAAGGCGATCGATCTGTACGCCTCCGATGCGGCGCAGATCAACCCGACCTTCACCTACTCCCTGGGCGATCCGGACTTCCCGGACTCCATTCCGTACAAGGCGCAGTTCGTCAAGCCGGTGACCGGCGTGTCGGGCGTGTCCGGCGAAGTGCGTTCGAAGTCCAAGCAGTACGGCGTCTTCATCCAGGACGACTGGCAGGTCAACGATCACCTGCAGATCAACCTCGGCCTGCGCTGGGACTACGAAAAGACCCCGTCCTACCTGAACTTCGTGACCCCGCAGCAGGTGGTCGACGCCATCTATTCGCAGGACCCGCGCGCGCCCGCCGGCCAGACCTATGCCGATTCGCTGGCACTGGGTGGCCTGGACATCAGCGACTACATCAGCAACGGTCACAACCGCAAGGCGTTCAAGGACGCCTGGCAGCCGCGCCTGGGCTTCTCGTATGACATCAACGCCGACGAGCAGCACGTGATCCACGGTGGTGCCGGCCGTTCCTACGACCGCGACCTGTTCGACAACCTGCAGCTGGAAACCACCAAGCTGGCCCTGCCGCAGCCGACCATCTACTTCCGCAACCCGGCCACCGGCGCCTGCATCAACGGCCAGGCCGCCTGCTATGACTGGAACCCGAACCTGCTCAATGGCATCGGCAACCTGCAGGCACTGGTCGGCGCGACCAGCAATGCCGGGCTGGAAGTGGACCTGCTGAACAACAAGCTGAAGGCGCCGTATTCGGACCAGTTCAGCCTGGGCATGAGCAACCAGATCGGCGACTGGCTGACCGACGCTACCATTACCCGTACCCTGAGCTACGATGGCTTCGCCTTCACCCTGGGCAACCGCTATCCGACCGGCCAGTTCTTCGATGATCCGCGCCTGTGCGGTGGCACCTCCCCGGGCCTGAGCCAGGCCTGGAGCTGCAACGTGCCGGGCTTCGGCAGCCTGATCATCGGCCAGCAGGGCATCAAGACCCGTGCCACCCAGGTCCTGCTGTCGGCGCAGAAGCCGTTCACCAAGGAAAGCGGCTGGGGCACCTCGATCGCCTACACCTGGACGACCGCACGCCACAACCGCGACATCAACGAGAAGTACGCGTTTGACCGCGGCCTGATCGGTGACTACCCGACCATCCGTTCCAACGGCGCGCCGCGTCACCGTCTGGTGATGACCGGTTCGTACGCGGGCTTCTGGGGCATCACCTTCGGCGGCAAGATCACCCTGGCCACCCCGACTGCCGTCAACGACTGGTACCCGGTGATGCAGGCCAGCGGCTACACCCTGCCGACCCCGCAGGCGGCCGTGCCCAACGCCACCGGCAAGTTCCTGGTGGGTGGCAAGATCTTCGGCTACCGTTCGGTCGACCTGCAGGCGACGAAGACGTTCAAGCTGGCGGGCGATACCGAGCTGTACGCGCGTATCGACATCATCAACGTGTTCAACTTCGACAACTTCTCCACCTACAACTACGTCAAGACCAACGGCAAGCTGCAGGCCAGCTACAACGAGACCGGCGACATCATCGGTACGCCGCGTCAGGTCAAGGCCGAAGTGGGCTTCCGCTTCTAAGCCCGGATGTAGATGCACGACCCGATGCCGCCGGTCCGCCGGCGGCATCGGCTGAAGGGATGCATGGCAATGGCCGGCCTCGTGCCGGTCCATTGCCCACGCCGCTGCCGGACAGGGGGCAGCGGCGTGGGCAATGATCGCGGTGTCAGGCCACGATGTTCGTGGTTTTTTTGGAACGCACCTTGTAAACGATTTCAGATCATTGGACGTTATGCTTTCCCATCGATCAGACCACCGGAGGAACCGCGCCATGCAGGCACGCCATCTGTTGTCCGCCGCCGCGTTGAGCCTGGCCGTGGCCGCCTGCCAACCGGCCCAGCAGGAGCCTGCCAAGCCGCGCCCACCGGTGATCCTGATCGAGGCCGACGCGCCCCCGCGGCCGATGAAACCCGAGCTGCCGCCGCTGTTCGATGACATCGAGCGCCGTACGTTCCAGTTCTTCTGGGACACCACCAACGAAATCAACGGCCTGACCCCGGACCGCTATCCGTCGCGGCCGTTCGCCAGCATCGCCTCGGTCGGCTTCGCGCTGACCGCCTATCCGATCGGCATCGAGAACGGCTGGGTCAGCCGCAACCAGGCGATCGACCGTACCCTGACAACGCTGAAGTTCTTCCGCGATGTGCCGATGGGTCCGCAGCGCACCGGCAAGGCCGGCTACAAGGGCTTCTACTACCACTTCCTGGACATGCAGGAAGGCCGTCGCTACGACAGCTGGGTCGAGCTGTCGTCGGTGGATACCGCGTTGCTGATGATGGGCGTGCTGTTCGCGCAGTCGTACTACGACGGCGACGATCCGCGCGAGAAGGAGATCCGCCAGATCGCCGACACCCTGTACAAGAAGGTCGACTGGCCCTGGCTGCAGCAGCGTGCGCCGCTGATCTCGATGGGCTGGTTCCCGGAGAGCGGCTTCATCGACCACGACTGGATGGGCTACAACGAGGCGATGATGGTCTACATCCTCGCCCTGGGCTCACCCACGCACCCGGTCAGCCCGGACGCGTGGACGGTGTGGACGCGCACCTACGACAACGACTGGGGCGTCTACCAGGGCCAGGAATACCTGTCGTTCGGCCCGCTGTTCGGCCACCAGTACAGCCATGTCTGGATCGACTTCCGCGACATCCAGGACGCGTACATGCGCGAGCGTGGCAGCACCTATTTCCTCAACAGCCGCTCGGCCGCGCTGGCCCAGCGCGAGTACGCCATCGCCAACCCGATGCAGTGGAAGGACTATGGCGAGAACGTGTGGGGCCTGACCGCCAGTGATGGCCCGCAGAACACCACGCAGGAATACCGCGGCGAGCAGCGCCAGTTCCGCCACTATTCCTCGCGTGGCGCCGGCCTGCGCGAGAACTTCGATGACGGCACCATCGCCCCGACCGCGGCGATCGCCTCGGTGGTGTTCGCGCCGGAGCAGGTGATCCCGGCCACGCTGGAGATGCACAAGCGCTACGGCGACTACATCTATTCCAGCTATGGCTTCCTGGATTCGTTCAATCCCAGCTTCAACTACGACATCCCGATCAAGACCGGTCGCCTGGTGCCGGATCGTGGCTGGGTCGCCAGCGATTACATCGCCATCGACCAGGGGCCGATCCTGACCATGATCGCCAACTACCGCAACGACTTCGTGTGGGAGGTGATGAAGAAGAACCCCTACATCCGCAAGGGACTGGAGCGGGCAGGGTTCAGCGGTGGCTGGCTGGCGCCGGAAGGCTCATTCCAGCCGCTGGAACTGCAGAAGGACGAAAAGGCCGCGGCGGCACGCGCGGTGGGTATCGCCGAATCACGCGCGGCTGCCGCGCAGGAACAGAAAAACAATGCCAACCGCAACACAGGGCAGGGGAAGTAACCCGGTGCCGAACTGGATCGACCGCCTGCGCCGCTGGGCGCTGCCTGCTCTGGCCGCGTTGGCCGTGGCCGGCTGCGCCCGCACCGAGCCGGGTACCACCACCGTGCGCTTCTGGGCGATGGGGCGCGAAGCCGAGGTGGTCAGCGAGCTGATCCACGAGTTCGAGGCCGAGAACCCCGGCATCAAGGTGGATGTGCAGAACATCCCGTGGACGGCAGCGCACGAGAAGCTGCTGACCGCGTTCGCTGCCGATGGCCTGCCGGATGTCTGCCAGCTCGGAAACACCTGGGTGCCCGAGTTCGCCGAGCTCGATGCGCTGACGCCGCTGCAGCCGTTCGTCGAGCACTCGGCGGTGGTTGATGAAAGGGACTACTTCCAGGGCATCTGGGATACCAACGTGATCCACGGCGAGCTGGTGGGCGTGCCGTGGTACGTCGATACACGCCTGATCTACTACCGCAAGGACCTGCTGGCCAAGGCCGGCTACGACCACCCGCCGCGCACGTGGCAGGAGTGGGACGAGCAGATGGCGGCGATCAAGCGCATGCAGGGTCCGAACCGCTACGCGGTGCTGATGCCGATCAACGAGTTCGAGCAGCAGCTGTCGCTGGCATTGCAGCAGCCCGATCCGCTGCTGCGCGACGACGACACCCGCGGCAACTTCGCCAGCCCGGGCTTCCGCCGCACGCTGGCCTTCTACGCCAACATGTTCGAGCAGGGCTGGGCGCCGAAGATGTCCGAGACGCAGATCTCCAACGTCTGGGACGAGTTCTTCCGCGGCTTCAACGTGTTCTACATCTCCGGCCCCTGGAACATCCGCGAGTTCAAGAAGCTGCAGCCGAAGGAACTGGAAGGGCAGTGGGGTACCGCCGCGCTGCCGGGGCCGGACGGCCCCGGCGCCGGCATTGCCGGGGGTACCAGCCTGGTGATCTTCCGCAAATCGCAGCAGAAGGAAGCGTCGTGGAAGCTGATCGAGTTCCTGTCGCGGCCGCAGATCCAGGCGCGTTTCCATTCGATCATCGGCGACCTGCCGCCGCGCCGCAGCACCTGGAGCGCGCCGTCGCTGGCCAACGATCCGCTGGCTGCGGCGTTCCGTGACCAGCTGGAGCGGGTCAAGCCGACGCCGAAGGTGCTCGAATGGGAGCGCATCGTGCAGGAAATGCGCATCGTCACCGAGAAGGTGGTGCGCGGTGGCCTGCCGCAGGACAAGGCCGTGGAAGAGCTCGACCAGCGCGTGGACAAGGTGCTGGCTAAGCGCCGCTGGATGCATGAACAACAACGCCTGCAGCAGCGCGTGCCGTCGCCGCAATCAAGCAGCGCCGTCGCCGCCGGGAGCGCGCAATGAAACGTACTTCGCTTGCCGGCTGGATCTTCGCCGGTCCCTCGCTGATCGTGCTGGGCGTGTTCTTCGGCCTGCCGGTGGCCTCGGCGCTGGCGCTGAGCGTGACCGACTTCGATCTGTACGCGCTGGCCGACAGCAGCAACCTGCGCTTCGTCGGGCTGGGCAACTACATCGACCTTCTGCAGACGCCGATGTTCTGGAAGTCGCTGTGGAACACCACCTACTTCGTGCTGATCGGCGTGCCGTTGTCGATCGGCGTGTCGCTGGGCGCGGCGATGCTGCTGAATGCACCGGCCGCGCGCTTCAAGGCGCTGTTCCGCACTGCGCTGTTCGCGCCGGTGGTGACCACGCTGGTGGCAGTGGCAGTGATCTGGCGCTACCTGTTCCATACCAGCTATGGCCTGGTGAACTACGGGCTGGGGCACCTGGGCATCAGCCCGATCGACTGGCTGGGTGATCCCAACTGGGCGATGCCGACCATCATGCTGTTCGCGGTATGGAAGAACTTCGGCTACAACATGGTGATCTTCCTGGCTGGCCTGCAGGCGATCCCGCATGACCTGTACGAGGCCGCACGCATCGACGGTGCCTCGCGCTGGAAGCAGTTCCTGCACATCACGCTGCCGATGCTCGGTCCGGTGCTGCTGGTGGTCGGCGTGATCACCGTGTCCGGCTACTTCCAGCTGTTCGCCGAACCGTACGTGATGACCCGCGGCGACCCACTGCAGAGCACCGTCAGCGTGCTGTATTTCATGTTCGAGGAAGGCTTCAAGTGGTGGAACCTGGGACGCGCCTCGGCTGTGGCGTTCCTGCTGTTCCTGATCATCCTGGCGGTGACCACCGTGATGCTGCGTTTCGGCCGCAAGAGGCAGTTGGTATGAGTCGTGAAATCGGCCAGTCGCGCTGGTACCCGTGGATGATCAATGGTGCGTTGCTGGTGCTGGCCCTGGTCAGCCTGGCACCGCTGCTGTGGATGGTGTCGGTCTCATTCATGCCGCAGGGCGAGGCCAGCCACTTCCCGCCGCCGCTGCTGCCTTCCAGCGTCACCACGCACAACTACCATGAGCTGTTCGCGCGTACCGGCATGGGCGGCAATTTCGCCAACAGCCTGCTGGTCTCGCTGGGCATCACGGTCGGTTCGCTGCTGCTCAACACCATGGCCGGCTATGCCTTCGCCAAGTTGAACTTCGTCGGCCGCGAGCGCCTGTTCCAGGTGCTGATGGCCGCGCTGGTGATTCCGGCGCAGGTGGCGATGCTGCCGCTGTTCCTGCTGATGAAGCAGCTGGGACTGGTCAACAGCTTCGGTGGCGTGATCGTGCCGGCGCTGGCCAGCGTGTTCGGCATCTTCCTGGTGCGCCAGTACGCGCGTTCGATTCCGGACGAGCTGCTGGAAGCGGCTCGCATCGACGGGGCAGGGGAGCTGCGCATCTTCTTCCAGATCGTGCTGCCGATGCTCAAGCCGGTGCTGGTGACCCTTGCGATCTTCACCTTCATGGGCGCATGGAACGATTTCATGTGGCCGTTGATCGTGCTGACCGACCAGGAGCACTACACTCTGCCGGTGGCGCTGGCCACCCTCTCGCGCGAGCACATCATGGACGTGGAAATGATGATGGCTGGCGCAGTGGTCACCGTGGTCCCGGTGCTGGCGCTGTTCCTGGTGCTGCAGCGGTACTACATCCAAGGTCTGTTGTTGGGGAGCGTCAAGGGATGAAGCGAGCGATCGCCGTTGGACTGGGCCTGTTGTGGACCTCCCTGGCGATTGCCGCACCTCCGGCGCTGCCGGCACCGAAGGTCCTGGACGATTTCGACGATATCGCCGCCTGGACGCTGGTGCTGTCCGACCAGGTCAGCGGCTCGCTGCGGCCGGTCAGCGGCGTCGGCGGTGGCCGCGCGCTGTGCCTGGACTATGACTTCCACGATGTCTCCGGCTACGTCGGCATCCGCCGCGCGCTGAACATCGACTATCCGGTCAATTACCGCTTCGGTTTCCAGCTGCGCGGTGATTCGCCGGGCAACGACCTGCAGTTCAAGCTGATCGACGCCAGCGGCGACAACGTCTGGTGGGTCAACCGCCCCGGCTACACATTCTCCAAGGCGTGGACGCCGGTCGAGTACCGGCGTCGACAGATCGACAAGGCGTGGGGACCGTCTCCCGAAAAGGAGATGGCGCGCAGCGCCGCGGTTGAGTTCACGATCTACAGCAAGGTCGGCGGCCGTGGCACGGTGTGCTTCGACAAGCTGACCCTGCAGGGCCTGCCGCCGCAGGATGATTCGGCGCTGGTGCCGTCGGTGATCGCCGATACCGCCACCGCCCTGCAGGACCGCATGATCGACGGCAAGAGCGATACGTTCTGGATCAGCGGCGGGGTCAAGCAGCAGACCATCAGCCTGGACCTGCACAAGAGCCGCGAGATCGGCGGTGCGGTGATCGACTGGCTGCCGAACCTGGAAGCGCGTCGCTACACCGTCCGCACCTCCGAGGATGGCCGCGATTGGCGGACCGTGCGCGAAGTGACCAGTGGTGCCGGTGGTCGTGACTGGCTGGCGCTGCCGGACACCGATGCGCGCTACGTGCGCTTCGATCTGCAGGATGGCCCGAACTGGCGGTACGGCATCCGTGACATCGCACTGAAGCCCCTGGCCTTCGCCGCCACGCCCAATGCCTTCCTGTCCTCGGTCGCCGCCGACCTGCCGCGCGGCTCGCTGCCGCGCGCGTATGTGGGCGAACAGCCGTACTGGACCCTGCTCGGCCTCGATGGCGGCCAGGAACAGGCGCTGATCAGCGAGGACGGTGCGCTGGAGCCGGCCAAGGGCAGCTTCAGCATTGAGCCGTTCATCCGCCTCGATGGCGAGCTGCTGGACTGGTCCAAGGTGGCCATCACCCAGTCGCTGCAGGATCATTACCTGCCGATCGCGAATGTCGACTGGGTGCACGAGAAGGCCGGTCTGGCGGTGACAGGTTTCGTGCAGGGCACGCCGGAGCGTGCGCAGCTGATTGGCCGCTACCGGCTGAGCAATCCGGACAAGGTGGCGCACGAATACACCCTGGCACTGGCAATCCGCCCGTGGCAGGTCAATCCGCCTACGCAGTTCCTCAATACCGTGGGTGGCTTCAGCCGCATCGAAGCGCTGGATGTCGGCGAGCAGCTGGTTCGGGTCAACGGTGAGCCGCGAATCTACCCGCTGCAGGTGCCGGATGCGCGCTTTGCCAGCACGTTCGACGGCAAGCTCGATGCAATGCACCTGGCGGACGGCAAGTACCCGGCCACCACGGCGGTGAAGGACAGCACCGGCATGGCCTCGGGCGCGTTGATCTATACGTTCAAGCTCGAGCCCGGCCAGAGCCGCGAAGTGGCAGTGGTGCTGCCGCAGACCGGTGGCTGGGCGCCGAAGGCGCTGGACGTGACCAAGGCGCAGGCGCAGGTGGCCGAGCAGTGGCGGCAGAAGCTGGGCGTGGTCTCGCTGCAGGTGCCCGCCGCGGGCCAGGCGCTGGTCGATACCCTGCGTACGGCCGTAGCACACATGCTGATCTCGCGGGTTGGCCCGCGCCTGCAGCCGGGCACGCGTTCGTATGCCCGCAGCTGGATCCGCGATGGCGCGATGATCTCCGAAGGACTGCTGCGCATGGGCCGCAGCGACGCGGTGCGCGATTACATCAACTGGTATGCGCCGTACCAGTTCGAGAACGGCAAGGTGCCGTGCTGCGTCGATGCGCGCGGCAGTGATCCGGTGCCGGAGAACGACAGCCATGGCGAGCTGATCTACAGCATCGCCGAGTATGGGCGTTACACCGGCGACAGTACCTTCACCGAGCTGATGTGGCCGCACGTGCAGGGCGCTTACACCTACATGGAGCAGCTGCGCGCCAGCGAGCGCACCGAAGAGAACCGCGCGCGCAACCCGGCGTTCTACGGGATGATGCCGGCCTCGATCAGCCACGAAGGCTATTCGGCCAAGCCGATGCATTCGTACTGGGACAACTTCTGGGCGTTGCGCGGCTACAAGGACGCGGCGCTGCTGGCGACCCAGCTGGGCAAGGTCGAGGCGATGCAGATTGCCGAATCGCGTGACCAGTTCCGTGATGACCTGCAGGCCTCGTTGCTGTCGGCGATGCAGCAGCACACCATCGACTACCTGCCTGGCTCGGCAGAGCTGGGCGATTTCGATGCGACCTCGACCACCATCGCGCTGGCGCCGGGCGGCGAGCAGGGCCGGCTGCCGCAGCAGGCGCTGGAGGCGACCTTCGAGCGCTACTGGAAGGAATTCGTGGCCCGGCGCGACGGCAAGCGCGAATGGAAGGACTACACGCCCTACGAGTGGCGCAACGTGGCCGCGTTCGTGCGCCTGGGCTGGCGTGACCGCGCCTGGCAGGCCACCGAATTCTTCTTCAGGGACCGTGCGCCGCAGGCCTGGAACCAGTGGGCCGAAGTGGTCTCGCACACACCACGCAAGCCGTTCTTCGTCGGTGACCTGCCACATGCGTGGGTGGCCTCGGATTTCGTGCGTTCGGCGCTGGACATGTTCGCTTACAACCGCGATATGGACGATGCGCTGGTGCTGGCTGCTGGCGTGCCGACCGCGTGGCTGCAGGGCGAGGGCATCGCCGTTCAGGGCCTGCGTACTCCGCAGGGCCAGCTCAACTACCGCCTGCAGCGCAGCGACAAGCAACTGGTGCTGGACGTGCAGCCGGGCCTGCTGCCACCGGTCGGTGGCGTGGTGTTGCCGTGGCCGTACGCCGGTGATCCGGGCGAAGCGACCATCAATGGCGAAACGGCCGAATGGGTCAACAAGGAGCTGCACGTGCATCAGTTGCCGGCGCGGGTCGAGATCGATGTACCGAGCGCGGTGCGCCGCGCCGAGCGCAAGGGGCAGTAACGATGAAGCAGCAGGGGGCAAGGGTGCGCACGACCGTGCGTGCCCTGGGGCTGGCAATTGCATTGGCATTGCCGGGCGCGGTGACGGCGGCCGAGCCGGCCGCCGCGGCGGCGGCTGACGTCGCCACCGCGCCGGGCATGAGCATGGTCACCTTCAACCTGCATCACGACCGCGAGGACTGGCCAGCCCGCCGCCGCACCATCCTGGCCGAGCTCAAGCGCCTGCAGCCGGATGCGGTTGCCCTGCAGGAAGTGATCCAGCGCCGCAACGTGCGCAACCAGGCGCAATGGCTGGCCAGCCAGCTCGGCTACAAGTACGTGTTCGTGTCCACCGATCCGGTGGGGGCGCCGAAGCGCTATGGCAACGCCCTGTTGACCCGGCGACCGATCCTTGCCCATGGCGATCATCTGCTGCAGCCGTTGGACGACTACCGCACGGTTGCTCACCTGCGCATCGACGTCGACGGCACGCCGGTGAACGTCTACGCCACGCATCTCAACGAGCGCAGTGACGAGCGCGGGCAACGCATCCGCCGCAGCCAGGTCGAGGACCTGCTGCGCTACATCACCGAAACCTCGGCCGGTGCGCCGGTGGTGATCGCCGGCGACTTCAACGCGCTGGTGGATGCGGGCGACCTGAGCGAGCTGCGCAGCCACTACGGCGACAGCTACGGCAGCGTGCACGTGAACACCGACCTGGCCGGGGTGAGTACGCTGAACCGCCACTACTACCAGGCGCCTTCCCGCATCGACCACATCTTCTTCCAGCAGGACGAGATGGTCGCGCGCGAGGCGAAGATCCTGTTCGACCAGCCCGACGACAGCGGTCGCTGGGCTTCGGACCACTACGGCGTGTGGACCCGCCTGCAATTCGCGCCGAAACCCTGACGGGACACGCCTGGGTAGGTGCCAACCTTGGTTGGTACGGTTCGGCCCGAAGCACAAACAAAAACGGCGGGGATCACTGATCCCCGCCGTTTCCTTTTCTCACGTGATCAAGGAGCGATCAGTTCGCCGGCGGCGTGCGCTTGGCGGCCTCTTCGTCTTCTTCATCAGCCTTGGCTTCTGCAGCCTGGGCGGCAGCGTCGGCGTGGCCGTCGGCGACCGGGTCGATCAACGGCGTCACCACCGCGTCGGCGACCGGGGCCGCGGCTTCGACCGGCGCGGCTTCCACCACCACCGGCGCGACCGGCTGTTCGGCGACCACGACCGGCTCGACGACCGGCTTGGCTTCAACCAACGGAGCAGCCTCAACGATCTCCGGCTTGGCTTCTACCACCGGAGCGGCTTCGATAGCGGCCGGCTTGGCTTCAGCCACCGGTGCAGACTCGACTGCCGCCGGCTTCGCTTCGATCACCGGAGCGACTTCAGCCACCGGGGCTGCTTCCACCGCGACCGGCTTTGCTTCGACCGCCGGTGGGGCAACAGCGACCGGCTGCGCCGGGGTTGCTGCGTCGATGGCATCGAGCATGCTGGTCTGCACCGGCGAGGACACCGGCTCTGCCTTGGCTGCGGTTTCAACCGGCGCCGGCATTTCGGCGGTAATCGGTGCGGCAGCCTCGACCACGGCGCTGCTCACCACCGTCACCGGTGCGGCGACAGCAGCGGCGGCAGCACGGACCGGCTTCTCGGCTTCGACAGCGACCGGTTCGGCGTCGTCATCGAAATCGAATTCCGGCTGCGAACGGGTCGGCTGTGCGGCGGCGACCGGCGTGGCCGGGGCAGCACTGTCGACGTTCGGCTCGACGCCCTCGGCGTCATCACCCTCGTCACCCTCGTCCTGGTCATCGCCCAGGCCGTCACCACCGGCAGCGTTCTCGGCGCCACCGCGACGACGACGACGGCCGCCGCGACGGCCGCGACGGCGGCGGGTTGCACCTTCGCCAGCCTGCTCGCCATGGGCGTCGGCTGCAGTCTCTTCACCGGTCACCGCAACGGCATCGTTGCCGGTGTCGGCAGCGGTGTCGACCGGTGCCGTGGCATCCGCCGGAGCGGTGGTCACCGGTGCAACGGCTGCCACCGGCGCGGTGGCTTCCTGCGCCGTCACCACATTGGCGGCGACGGCAGTGGCGGCCACGGCTGCTGCCGCGGTCACACCTTCAACCGGGGCTTCGGCGACGTTGCGCTGCGGCTTCTCGGCCGGCTTGTCACCGTCCTGCTGCGGGCGCGGCTGCTTCGGCTGCTTCAGCTTCGGCTGCTGCTGGTTCTGGCCCTGCTGCTCGTTGCGCGGCTTGTTCTGCTGCTGCGGCTGCTGCTGGCCATCCTTCTGCTGCGGTTCCTTCTGCTTGCCCTGCTGCGGCTGCTGCTGGGCGTTGCCGTTGTTGCCGTTGCGGCCGTCCTTGTTGCGCTGCTCACCCCGGTCCTTGCGGTTGCCGCCATCCTTCTGCTGCTGCGCGTTGCCGTTGCCACCGTTGCCACGGTTTTCGTCGCGACGGTCCTTGCGGTCCTTGTTGCGATCCTTGTTGCGGTCCTTGCGGCCGCCGTCCTGCTGCTGGCGGGCGGCGGGAGCCGCAGGTGCCGGTGCCGGGGCCGGTTCGCCACCGAACACGCGCTTGAGCCAACCGATCACGCCACCGCTCGGGGCCGCTGCCACCGGCGCTGCGGCGACCGGGGCCGGCGCCGCCTTGGCCGGTTCTGCTTCCTCGCGCACCGGGGCCGGGGAGCTGTGCTTGACCTGGGTCACGGCCGGCGGCGGGATGTTCAGCTGGCCCTTGGTCAGGGCGTGCACCGGCAGCTTGCGCGGGGTGCCGCGCTGGTAGCTGGGCTTGCTGCTTTCTTCACCCAGCTCGTTCTCGCGCAGGCGGGTGACGGTGTAGTGCGGGGTGTGCAGCTGCTCGTCGGCGACGATCACGATCGGCGCTTCGTGGCGCTGTTCGATCTCGCGCAGGGCGCTGCGCTTCTCGTTCAGCAGGTAATTGGCGATCTCCACCGGGGCCTGGACCAGCACCTGCCCGGTGTTCTCCTTCATCGCATGCTCTTCGGCGACGCGGATGATCGACAGCGACAGCGACTCGACGCTGCGCATGCGGCCGTGGCCGTCACAACGCGGGCAGACGATCTGGCTGGACTCGCCCAGGCTCGGGCGCAGGCGCTGGCGGCTCATTTCCAGCAGGCCGAAGCGCGAGATGCGGCCGACCTGCACGCGCGCGCGGTCGTACTTCAACGCGTTGGCGAGGCGGTTCTCGACTTCGCGCTGGTGCTTGTTGGAGGCCATGTCGATGAAGTCGATCACCACCAGGCCGCCCAGGTCGCGCAGGCGCAGCTGGCGGGCCACTTCCTCAGCCGCTTCCAGGTTGGTCTGGAACGCGGTGTCCTCGATGTCGCTGCCCTTGGTGGCGCGCGAGGAGTTGACGTCCACAGCGGTCAGCGCTTCAGTCTGGTCGACCACGATCGAACCGCCCGACGGCAGGCGGACGTTGCGCTCGTAGGCGCCTTCGATCTGCGACTCGATCTGGAATCGGTTGAACAGCGGGATGTCGTCCTTGTAATGCTTGAGCTTGCGCAGGGTCTGCGGCATCACCTGCTGCATGAACTCGCGGGCGTGCTCGTACATTTCCTCGGTGTCCACCAGGATCTCGCCGATGTCGGCGCGCAGGTAGTCACGCAGGGCGCGCACGATCAGGCGCGATTCCTGGTAGATCAGGAACGGGGCCGGCTTGCTCAGCGCGGCCTCGGCGATGGCGCGCCAGACGTTGAGCAGGTAATCCAGATCCCACTGCAGCTCTTCCGCATCGCGGCCGACGCCGGCGGTACGGATGATCACGCCCATGTCGTCGGGGATGTTCAGCTTGTCCAGGGCCTCCTTCAGGGCGGCACGGTCTTCGCCTTCGATGCGACGGGACACGCCGCCTGCGCTGGGCGAGTTCGGCATCAGCACCATGTAGCGGCCGGCCAGCGAGATGAACGTGGTCAGGGCAGCGCCCTTGTTGCCACGCTCTTCCTTGTCGACCTGGACGACGATCTCCTGGCCTTCCTTCAGCAGCTCGCGGATGCCGGCCTTGTTGTGGTCGACGCCGGCCTGGAAGTAGTCGCGGGAGATTTCCTTCAGCGGCAGGAAGCCATGGCGGCCACCACCGTATTCGACGAAGGCCGCTTCCAGCGAGGGCTCGATGCGGAAGATCCGGCCCTTGTAGATGTTGGACTTCTTCTGTTCCTTGGACGGCTGTTCGATGTCGATGTCATACAACGACTGGCCATCCACGATGGCAACACGCAGCTCTTCAGCCTGCGTGGCGTTGATCAGCATTCGCTTCATTGTTGCGTTCCTCGCAAGCGGCTACCGCGCGGAACGCCATGGGGTTTCGCCTCTGGACACGGCTCGCCGCCCATTCGCGCAAGCGCGGGGAGGGCGGCTTGGGTTTCCAGCGCTACGACACCACGGCAGGCCGCGGGAGCGCTTCACTCTTATGGGTTTTGGGTGTTGCAGGGCCGCAGGCAGCTGTCAGCCAGGCTGGAGCGCCACGCGGGACATGTTCAGCACGGTTGCGTGTCAGGCATCCGGCGATGGCCGGGAAGGCCGGTGAGCCGCTAACATGGCCGCCCCGCGGGCGGTGGTCGCGCACTGTGCCGGATTCGTCGGAAGCTGGGCTTCTGGCCCTGAGTAACTTCCAACGAAATCAATCCCTTATCTCGCCCCCCGAGTGTAACAGAATAAACAGCCTGATGACCGCCCAAGACCCCACCAAAGCCGCTGGCGACAAGCCTTCCGTGCGCATGATCACCGTTCCCGCCGACCGCGCCGGCCAGCGCCTGGACAACTTCCTGCTCGGACAGCTGAAGGGCGCCCCGCGCAGCCTGGTCTACAAGCTGGTACGCAGCGGCCAGGTACGGGTGAATGGCGGCCGCGCCAAGGCCGAGCGCAAGCTGGAGGCCGGTGACGAGGTGCGCGTACCGCCTGTCCGTCTCAGCGAGGAGGGAGACAAGGCCGGTCCGCCGGAGGCGTTCATGCGCCGCCTGGAGCAGGCCATCGTCTTCGAGGATGCCCGCCTGCTGGCGCTGAACAAACCCTCCGGCGTGGCCAGCCACGGTGGCAGCGGCATCAGCTTCGGCGCCATCGAGACCCTGCGCGCGCTGCGCCCGGGACAGACCCTGGAGCTGGTCCACCGGTTGGATCGCGACACCTCGGGCCTGCTGATCGTGGCCAAGAAGCGCTCGGCGCTGAGCGAACTGCAGGCCCTGCTGCGTGAAGACCATGGTGCCGGCATCCGCAAGCGCTACCTGACCCTGCTGGCCGGGCGCATGCCCGACGGCGTGATGACGGTCGACGCGCCGCTGCATGTCGGCCTGCGCCAGGGCGGCGAGCGCCATGTGCAGGTCAACGCGATCGGCAAGGAATCGATCAGCCACTTCCGGGTGCTGGAGCGCCGCGGCGGGCATTCCTACTGCGAAGTGCGCATCGAGACCGGCCGCACCCACCAGATCCGTGTGCACGCCCAGCATCTGGGGCATCCGGTGGCAGGTGACGACAAGTACGGCGATCCGGCGGTCAACAAGCGGCTTCGTGAGCAGATCGGGCTGAAGCGCCTGTTCCTGCACGCGGCGTCGCTGGAATTCGCACTGGACGACGGCAAGAGCCCGTATGTGCTGAACGCGCCGCTGGCGGATGAGCTGGTCGAGGCGCTGGACCGGCTGAAGTAACCTCTGCGAGGGGCTGACCGGCCATCGGGCGGAGCCGCCTCGCGGCTCGCCTCCAAAGCGGGATTCCGGTTTTGGTCGGTCCGGATGGGTTGGCGGGGGACGCCGTGAACCCATCCTTGGGGGCTTGGCCGCGGCATCCATGCCGCGGACACCCCCGCCATCCCACCCGGACCACCCTTCGACAGATCGCGTTCGCGTCAGCCACGGAACATCAAAAGAAGAGCAGACTCGGGCCGCGTGGCGGCCCGGGTAGAGTCGAGCGACGCTCGACTCACGCGCACAGCGCGGGCTTCGCTTTTCATTCTTTCATTGCGCGGCTGGCACGCACGGAAAAATGAGGGGCACGGGCGGGGTCGGCTTGCAGGGGTGTCTGATCTGGCCCCCTGAAAACGGACGCCATGAAGCCGTTTCATGCGACAGCCGGGAGCTGCCGGGCGTAGTTGTTAGGCGAGCGATAGCCCAGCGCCGAGTGTAGCCGGGCTGGATTATAGAAGCCGTGGATGTAAGCAGCGATGGATTGGCTGGCTTGTTCCCTACTGGCGTAAGGCTCGGCAGCCTCTTCTGTCTTGAGCGTCGCAAAGAAGCTCTCGGCCACCGCGTTGTCCCAGCAATTGCCAGGCCGGCTCATGCTTTGGACCACGTCATGGGACTGCAGCAGCTGGCGAAACTGGTTCCCCCAGTACTGCCCACCACGATCTGAATGGAAGATCAGGCCGGGTCGTTGTGGATGCAGAGCCCAAGCATTGGCAAATGCTTTCACCACCAGCTCTTCAGTCAGGCGCTTGGAAACGCTGTAGCCCAGCACCTGCCGGGTCTGGACGCTGATGACCACGGCCAGATGCAGCCATCCCTGACGGGTGGGGACATACGTGATATCCCCGACCCACGCCGTCGGTCCGGTTCCGGGGGCAAATTGCCGATCCAGCAGGTTGGGGGCGAGCTGAGATGAGCCGCCGGAGGACTTGGGTCGAGATCGGCCTTTGGTCTTGCCCTGGATTCGCTCCTGGGCCATTAGCCGTGCCACGCGCTTGTGGCCGACCGGGTGATTCCTGGCTCGTAAGGCCTCGACCAGCCGACGTCGCCCATAACTGCGCTTGCTGGTCACATGAATGGCCCGAAGCTCGGTACGGAGGGCCGAATCGACATCGCACGTTTGGGCACACTGCCGGCGCAGGTAGTCATGGAATCCAGAGATAGAAACTCCAAGAACCCGACACAACAACCTAGTCGGGTAGTGAGTCCTTTGACTGGCGACGAAGGCGTACCTCACTTGGACTCTCTGGCAAAGAACGCCGCCGCTTTTTTTAGGATTTCCCGCTCCATCTTCAGATTGGCGTTCTCGGCCCGAAGGCGGCTGATCTCGCTTTCCAGATCGGTGGCCGGCCTGCGAGCCTCAGAGGTCAACGACCGGCCAGCACGGACCGCGTCAAGCCAATTTGCCAGCGTCTTGACCGACATCTCTAGCTGACGGGCCGCTGCGGCAGGCCCGAGCGACTCGGCCAACTCCACGGCTTGGTGCTTGAACTCATCGGTGTAGCTACGACGGGTGAGACGGGACATAAGGGACCTCCAAGTGCGATCAAAGTATCGCTTCTTGGCGTCCGCTGACGGGGGGCCAGATCAGTGAGCCGCATGGATGCGGCGGCCAAGCCTCCATGGATGGATTCACGGCGTCCCCTGCAAGCCGACCCCGCCCGTGACCGCTCAATACTGTGGAATGCGCCAGAAGCGAGGGGGCTCAGCCCGTTGGCCAGGAGCCCCTCACCACTTGAACAGCACAAGGCTGATCGCCAGTGTGCCCATGCCGGCCACCAGCCCGTACACGGTTTCGTGGCCCTTGGCATAACGCTTGGCCGCCGGCAGCAGCTCATCCAGCGCAAGAAACACCATCACGCCTGCAATCAGCCCGAACACCCAGCCGAACGTAGCGTGCGACAGCGATCCGGCCAACAGCCAGTAGCCCAGCAGGGCCCCCACCGGCTCAGCCAGACCGGACAGCAGGCTGGCGCCGAACGCATAGAACTTGTTCTGGGTGGCGAAGTACACCGGCACCGCGATTGCAATGCCCTCGGGAATGTTGTGGATGGCAATCGCAAACGCCAGTGGCATGCCGACCGAGGGGCTTTCCAGCGTGGCAAAGAAGGTTGCCAACCCTTCCGGGAAATTGTGCGCGGTGATCGCGACTGAGGTCAGCAGCGCAACCCGCTTCAGGTACTCGCGGCTGTTTTCGCGGAACGCGGGGTCCTGCTTGTCCAGGCTGTCGTGCGGATTGGGAATGAAGTGGTCGATCAGCACGATCACGATCACGCCGGCCAGGAACGCCAGCGTGCCGTAGGTGAAGCCGGTGCGCTCGCCATAGGCCAGCGCGAACGATGCGATGGACTTGTTGAGGATTTCCGACAGCGACACATAGACCATCGCGCCGCCCGCGAAGGCCAGGCCGAACGCCAGCAGGCGCGGGTTGGGGCGCCGTGAGAACAGCACCAGCAGGCTGCCGATGGCGGTGGCGAGGCCGGCCGCAAGGGTGACCGCCAGCGCGATCCAGATGTTTTCGGGGGGAATCTGCAGCATGTGCCGACGCGGTCCTGGTCAATAGACAACCGCCCCGGGCAAGGCCGGGGCGGCGAGGGTGAGGCGGGCGTCGGCTGGCCTCGTCGGGGCGCGGGCGATCAGCCGCCGCGGCGCAGGCGTTCTTCGATGGCGAAGCACTGGTCCGGCTTCGGCTGCGGCGGGTTGAAGCTGACCGGCACCTGGATGGTGGCCGGCACCGGCTGCCCGTTGCGGGTGGCCGCGTTGAACTGCCAGCCCTGCACGGCGGTCTTTGCCAGTTCATCCAGCTGCGGGTTGCCGGCGCCGGTCAACAGGGCCACGTCGCTCGGCTTGCCGTCGGTGCCAATGGTGACCTTGAAGGTGCTGGTGCCGCCAACACCCATGCACGCCAGCTCAAGCGGGTACTGCGGCGGCGGCGTCTTCACCGCGGCCACTTCGGTCGGCGGCGGCGGTGGCGGTGCGGGGGGCTCGGACGCGCCACAGCCGGCCAGGCCGGTCGCAGCAATCAGGGACAGGCTCAGCAAACGTACGTTCATGGCAGTTGCTCCGTCAGGGCCGAAGTCTTTGCAGCGCAGATGAAGTCGTTCTCGCTCAGGCCGCCCACGTCGTGCGTGGAAAAGCGCACGACGGCGCGGTCGTAGTGCACGCCCAGGTCCGGATGGTGGTCCTCATGGTGGGCAATCCAGGCCAGCGCGTTCACGAAGGCCATGGTGGCGTAGTAATCCTTGAAGCGGAAGGTGCGCGTCAGGGCCTGCCCGCCCTCGCTCAGCTCCCAGCCGGGAATCTGCGGCAGCAGTTCGGCCAGGCGGGCCTCGCCGAGCTTGTGGTCGCTGCCTTTGCGCGGCACGCAACGGGCTTGGGCCAGTGGAATCAGGTCGGCCATGGGAATCTCCACCTCGTGTTGACTGAACAATGCGCCGGACGGTGTATAAACCGAATGAGCGGCTGACGCTTACTTGGCTAGAATAGCCTGATGATCCAGATCTCCGACACTGCCCAGACCCATTTCCGCAAGCTGATCGAACGCGAGGGCGTGCCCGGCATGGGCGTGCGCCTCAGCGCGGTCGATCCCGGCACCCCGCGCGCCGACGCCCGGCTGGAGTTCGCCGAGCCGACCGACCTACTTGGCGACGAGTGGGCGGTGGACTGCGACGGCTTCACTCTCTACGTCGACGCGAGCAGCGTCGGCTGGCTCGACGGTGCCGAGATCGACATCGTCGCCGGCAGCGCCGGTACCCAGCAGCTGACCATCAAGGCGCCGCGCATCAAGGGCGAAGCACCCGGCGATGCCGCCTCGCTGGTCGAGCGCGTGCACTGGGTGGTGGAAAACGAAATCAATCCACAGCTGGCCTCGCATGGTGGCAAGGTGGCCGTGAAGGAAGTCTCGGCCGAAGGCGTGGTGCTGCTGCGTTTCGGTGGCGGCTGCCAGGGCTGCGGCATGGCCGACGTGACCCTCAAGCAGGGCATCGAAAAGACCCTGATGGGCCGCGTGCCGGGGGTGACCGCCGTGCGCGACGCGACCGACCACGACAGTGGCCACGCGCCGTATATCCCTCGCGGCAACGCCGCCTGATCGCTGACGCGTGCCTCTGACCCGGGCCGAGCAGTTCATCGACCTGCTGCTGGCCCGCCAGCAGCCCGGGGCCGTCCTTGAGAAAACCACGCGCCTGCCGTACGGGTGGGCGCTGTGGCTGCGCTCGCTCGGCCCATTGCCGCGGCCGCTGCATGCCAGCGAGTTGATCGCGGTGCTGCTGCCGCGTCCGCTGCCGGGGCCGCCGGGGCAGCTGCCCCGGTTGTCGCCGTGGCAGGCGCTGCGTCGTCTGTTCTGGCAGGACTGGGATGCTGCACCGCGCGACCAGCGCTGGATGCGCTGGATCTCGGCATTGGCCAGTGCGCTGTTGCATCTGCTGTTCTTCCTGCTGCTGCTATGGGTAGCAGTGATCCGCACCACGGCACCGCAAGAAGAAGGCGCCGAGGGCGAGCGCGTGCAGGTGGAATTTGTCGGTCGCGCGACCCGGGAGGGCGGCGGCGATCAGCCAGGCGCCGAAGCGGCGGCGGCTGCACCGCCGGGCCAGGTTGCGGCTGGCCAGGATGCAGGGGCCGCAACGGCGCCTGAGCCGCGCCCGGCGTCCGCGTCGGCAGCTGCGCCCGCACCTGCTCCGGCTGCAACGGCCAGCGTGCCACCGCCGCCCGCCGAATCCGAGCCGGCGCCGGTCGCGGCACCGCCACCGTCTCCGGTGCAGGCCACCGAAGTAGCCGAGGCCAGTACGGATTTCGTGGTGCCACCGGTCAGCGTGCCGCGCACGGAGGTGAGCATCGTGCCGCGCGACACCACGCCGACGGTGCGCGAGCGCAGCGTGCAGCCGGTGCAGGCGCCACCCACCCCGGCTCCGGTACGCACGCCCGAAGTCGCGGTGCGTGCGCCGTCGTTGCGTGACATCCAGGTACAGGAGCGCGAAGTCAGTACGGTCGATGCACCGGTGGTATCGCAACCGGTGCGCACGGCCGATGTGCAGGTCCGTGTGCCGCAGCGCGATGTGCAGGTGCGCGAGCGCGAAGTGCAGGCCGTGGTCGATCCGCAGGTACGGATGGCTGCTGTGGCCGGGCGCGAGCCGACCGTGCGTGCGCCGGCCGGCCGTGACGTGCAGGTGCGTGAGCGCGACGTTGCGTCGGCACCCGCGGCGGCGCCTTCAGCTTCCAGCGGCAGCGCGCCAGCGGCAATGGCGGCACCTGCGGCCGGCACTGCAAGCCAGGCCAGCAGCAGTACGCCACGGCCATCCGCCTCCAGCGCGACACCGGCCCAGGCCGGCGCGCGTCCGGCTCCCAACCCGGGCAACTGGGCCACGCCTGCCAAGGGCGACGACTGGGGCGCGTCGAGCCGCAACCACGACGGTGCCAGCAGCGGCGCAAGCCAGGCCAGTACCGCCGGCAAGGGCAATGGCCTGTTCAATGCCGATGGCAGCGTGCGCGTGCCGGGGCAGGAGGGTGACGGTCACGCCGAGCGTGGCGCCCCCGGTGGCGCCAATGATGGCTGGAGCAAGGAGCGCATCGCGCAGTCCGGCACCTGGTTGAAGCGGCCGCCGTACGATTACACGCCCACCTCGTTCGACAAGTACTGGGTGCCACAGGAATCGTTGTTGGCCGAATGGGTGCGCAAGGGCATCAAGTCGATGGAGATTCCGTTGCCGGGCACCAACACCCGCATCTCCTGTGTGATCTCCATCCTGCAGGCCGGGGGCGGCTGTGGCCTGAGCAACCCGAACATGCAGGACCAGCCGGCCGTGGCGCGGCCACCGCCGGACATTCCCTTCAAGAAAGAGCTGCAGGAAGACAACGGCAGCCGCTAGCGGCTGCCGTTGTCCACGCATGTTTCCTTATCCCCGCCCCGTTGGCGCGCCCCCTTGAACAACAAGGAGGCTTTTCGCTGGACCCACTGCGGGATGTGGGGGGCGTGCTGGCGTGCTTTGGTGGGTGCCGACCTTGGTTGGCACAGAAGCGCCGACCAGGGTCGGCCTCTACCAGGGCGTTGCCCTTACGCGCTCTGCGACAGGAACACCCAGAACGGCACATCGCGGCCCACCCAGTCGCGGCTGGCTTCATCCATCACGTCCAGCAGGGTGTCGAAGTCCTTCTGCGTGGCGGCACGCAGTGCATCCACGTCGGCCAGGAACAGCGCATAGCCGTTGGCCGGCAGCCATTGCAGGTCGCGCAGGTTGTCCGACAGCGCATCCCAGTTGCCGCCGAAGCCCGCCGGGAAATCCAGCTGAGCCGCCAGCCGCGCCAGCAGGGTACGCTTATCGGCCACGCCTTCCAGGTCGATGCGGATCACCTTCAGGCCAGCGTCGCGCATCGCGGCGGCCAGTGCGCCGATGTCCTCGCTGTCGATGGCGTAGACGCCAGCGTTGTTGATGTCGTGCAGGCCGAGGCCGAAATCGTCATGGCTCACTACTGCGCTCCCTGGGCCGGTACGGTGAAGCTGCGGAACGATTCATAGTGGTCGTCGGTGTAGTACCACGCCTCCGCCGGATCACCGCCGGTGACGATGCGGCGCGTGCCACGGGTGCGTGCGCCGGGGGTGTCCACGGTGTATTCGCGGTAGTAGCCGCGCGGACGCTGTGGCAGCTGTTGTTCGCGGTTGCCGAAGGTGCTGCCGTCCTGGCGGTGCGGGAATGGCCCGCCGCGCTGGATCAGGGCGATGGTCTGCCGGGCTTCAGCGGGCAGGAAGCTGGGCAAGCCGCCGTCATTGCCTGCAGCGGCAGCGGCCGGCGCACGCGCGGCCGGTGTGGCCTGCAGGTCCGGTGCGAACTGTGGCGCCGGAGGACGCTGCATGAAATGGTTGACGACCAGGCCGAGAACCAGCAGGGCGATGGCGGTGATCAGCAGCCGGGGGTTGCGCATGGGCGGAGGCAGGCGAGGGTGATGCACGCACTGTAGCGCCTGCGCGCTGCACGGTGCATGAGGAGTGCAGTGCGTCACCGGTGCGTAACAATTGCCGTCGTGCTCACTGGCAGGACGCAATTTCCTTTACATCCCCCTTGGTAATCTGGAGCTCTGTCCCCATCATTCACCGCGCAACGCCCGACACCGTCGGGTGCCCTCGCAATCAGGAGATGCATCATGGCCTATACCCTGCCCAAGCTGTCCTACGCCTACGACGCGCTGGAACCGCATATCGATGCGGCGACGATGGAAATCCATCACACCAAGCATCACCAGACCTACATCAACAACGTCAACGCAGCGCTGGAAGGCACCGAGTACGCTGACCTGCCGGTCGAAGAACTGGTGAAGAAGCTCAAGTCGCTGCCGGAGAACCTGCAGGGTCCGGTGCGCAACAATGGTGGCGGCCATGCCAACCACTCGCTGTTCTGGACCGTGATGGCGCCGAACGCGGGCGGCAACCCGGTGGGCGACGTGGCCAAGGCCATCGACAAGGACCTGGGCGGCTTCGACAAGTTCAAGGACGCCTTCACCAAGGCCGCGCTGACCCGTTTCGGCAGCGGCTGGGCGTGGCTGAGCGTGACCCCGGACAAGAAGGTCGTGGTCGAGAGCACCGGCAACCAGGACAGCCCGCTGATGGAAGGCAACACCCCCATCCTCGGCCTGGACGTGTGGGAACACGCCTATTACCTGAAGTACCAGAACCGCCGCCCGGAATACATCGGCGCCTTCTTCAACGTCATCGACTGGAACGAAGTCGAGCGTCGTTACCAGGAAGCGATCGCCTGATCTGCGTCACTGGATGAACTGAAAAGGCCGGGGGAGACTCCGGCCTTTTTTGTCTGCCAGGTTCGGGGAACGGGGCCGATTCTGGTGGGTGCCGACCCTGGCCGGCACCCATCGGGACCGAAGGCGGGGCTATTCGGCCGTGGCCGTATCACCCTGCAGGCGCAGGGTGGCCATCACGCCCAGGCGCAGGCCGGGCAGGTCGCCGTCGGCGGGCAGCAGGATCGGCTGCTGGCGGATGCCGCCGAAGTGCTTGACCTGGAACAGCACGTCCAGGCCGTGACCACTGGCGCCACCGCCGCTGGCGGCAGGCGGTTCCGGGCGACCGCCAGGATTGCGCCGGGCCGGCTGGAAGCCGGGGGTGCTGCGCACCAGTTCCACCGTGTTGGCGGAGAAATCACCGGCGATCAGGCTGGGCATGCCTTCGGCAGTGGCGCCGATCCAGGTCATCAGGTCGCTTGTCTGGTGCTGGCGTGCGATGGCTTCGTCCGGGTCCGGGCGCAGCCGCGCCACATAGATGTTGACCAGCGCCTCGCCCAGCTTCAGCCGCATCATGCCGGCCGCACTGAAGGTGCCGGGCGGGTGCAGCAGGGTGACTCCATCCTCGCTGACCGGGAGCCGGGTCAGCATCGCATTGCCGTGCCGCAGCGGCTGGCTGGGCGGGTCGGCAGTGACGAAGTCGCAGCTGTAGCGCAGCCGGCTGGCCAGCCAGCAGGCCGGATTGCGTCCCTGCTGCTGCAGCACCTGCTGCACCGAGATCACGTCCGGCTGCAGTTCGGTCAGCAGTTGCGCGACCTGCTCGCGGCGCTGCTTCCATTGCGCCTCATCGCGGCTGGGCAGCTCCAGCGCGGCCACGGTCAGCTGGCGAGGTTCGGTGCTGCGGGTCGCGCTGGCGGGTGCCTGCGGCCGGGCCTGCGCGTGCAACGCCAGCACCAGCACGAGGCTTCCGAGCAGGAGATGGGCGTGGGCGAGGGGGCGCATAACGATAAGTTTACGCTTTTGTCGTGGAGGTGCCGTGACTTCCGGCACGTCATGTCGTTGCCTGCCACGGATTGGCACCGTTGTCATGCAGCCCTGCAGCGTGCTTCGGAAGCCCGGGTTCCGGTAACCTTGCGCCTTTCGCTTTGCAGGATTGCCTTACAGGATGAGCCACGACGCAGTTGCCCCCATCGCCGGCCAGGGAAAGATGCCGCGCCAGATCCCGTACATCATCGGCAATGAGGCCTGCGAGCGGTTCAGTTTCTACGGAATGCGCAACATCCTGGTGCAGTTCCTGATCACCTCGCTGCTGCTGCAGGAAATCACTGCGGAAGGCCGTGCCGGTGAAGCCAAGGACATCATGCACAGCTTCATGATCGGCGTGTATTTCTTCCCGCTGCTCGGTGGCTGGCTGGCCGACAGGTTCTTCGGCAAGTACCACACCATCCTCTGGTTCAGCCTGGTCTACTGCGCCGGCCACCTGTGCCTGGCGCTGTTCGAAGACAGCCGGCAGGGTTTCTTCCTCGGCCTGGGCCTGATCGCGCTGGGCGCCGGTGGCATCAAGCCGCTGGTGGCCTCGTTCATGGGTGACCAGTTCGACCAGAGCAACAAGCACCTGGCCAAGATCGTCTTCGACGCGTTCTACTGGATCATCAACTTCGGCTCGCTGTTCGCCTCGCTGCTGATCCCGCTGGTGTTGAAGAACTGGGGCCCGCAGTGGGCGTTCGGCATCCCGGGCATCCTGATGTTCATCGCCACCTTCGTGTTCTGGCTGGGCCGCAAGCGCTATGTGCTGGTGCCGCTGCCGCCGAAGGATCCGCATTCGTTCGCCAACGTGGTGCGCACCGCGCTGACCGCGCGCGTGGCCGGCCAGGGCCGCCCGGGTCTGGTGATCGCCGCGCTCGGCCTGGTGCTGGCAGTGGCCTCGTTCGGCCTGGTCGGCTCGCTGGGCATCGTCATCTGCCTGTGCCTGGCGCTGGTATCGATCCTGGCCGGTATCGGCGGTGGCACCTGGCTGCAGCTGGATCGTGCCCGTGGCCAGCATCCGGCCGAAGCGGTCGAGGGCGTGCGCTCGGTGCTGCGCGTGCTGGTGATCTTCGCCCTGACCACGCCGTTCTTCTCGCTGTTCGACCAGAAGGCCTCGACCTGGGTGCTGCAGGGCCAGCAGATGCAGATGCCCAGCTGGTTCACCGCCTCGCAGATGCAGGCGCTGAACCCGCTGCTGGTGATGATCCTGATCCCGTTCAACAACCTGGTGCTGTACCCGGCCCTGCGCCGCTTCGGCTTGGAGCCGACCGCGCTTCGCCGCATGACCGCCGGTATCGCCTTCAGCGGCCTGGCCTGGATCGTGGTCGGCGGTATCCAGGTGGTGATGGACGGCGGCAACGCCATGTCGATCTTCTGGCAGATGCTGCCGTACGCGCTGCTGACCTTCGGCGAGGTGCTGGTCTCGGCCACTGGCCTGGAGTTCGCCTACAGCCAGGCGCCGCAGGCGATGAAGGGCGTGGTCATGAGCTTCTGGAACCTGACCACCACCATCGGCAACCTGTGGGTGCTGCTGTCCAACGCAGCCGTGCGCAATGACGTGGTGACCCACAAGATCGCCAGTACCGGCCTGAGCGAGGCGGCATTCCTGATGTTCTTCTTCGCTGGTTTCGCCTTCGTCGCGGCGTTGGCCTTCGGTTGGTACGCGAAACGCTATCGTATGGTCGACAACTACCGTAGCGCCTGAGCCTGACATGACCCCTGTCAACCTGCTGTTGATCGCCATCACCGCCATCCTGTCGTGGATGGCGTTCAACAACCGCAAGCTGGCCGACCGCCTGATCCTGTGGCCGCCGGCCATCGACCGTCACCGCCAGTACGACCGGCTGGTGACCTATGGCTTCATCCACGCCGACTGGTCGCACCTGATCTTCAACATGATCACCCTGTTCTTCTTCGGGGGATTCATCGAGAGCGTGATGGTGCAGCTGACCGGCAGCTACCTCACTTACCCGGCGTTCTACATCGGCGCGCTGCTGGTCTCGATCCTGCCCAGCTACCTGAAGAACCAGAAGAACCCGAACTACCTCAGCCTCGGTGCCTCCGGCGCGGTGTCGGCGGTGCTGTTCGCCTTCATCCTGATCAAGCCGTGGTCGATCATCCTGGTGTTCTTCATCCCGGCACCGGCGATTGTCTATGCCGCGTTCTACGTCGGCTACAGCATCTGGATGGACAAGCGCGGTGGTGACCGCATCAACCACAGCGCGCACCTGGCCGGTGCGGCGTTCGGCGTGATCTTCATGCTGGCCATGCAGCCGAGCATCTTCACCCACTTCCTGCGCGAACTGTCCAATCCGACCTTCCGCCTCGGCGGCGGTTGAGGGTGGCTGGGGCCGGATCCGCTGGATCCGGCCCCCGGGGGCAGGGCCCCTGCTGCTGGTCAGGCCGGGGCCTGCTGGCCGTAGGTATCCAGCAGGCGGGCGAACACTTCTTCGCCGATGCGCTGGAAATCCTGATCTTCGGTCTGCCCTTCCACCGCCAGTTGCAGCAGGCCCTCCAGCAGGGCGCGGTCGGTATCGGAATGGGTGTCGCTGGGGTGCATCGGTGCCTCCGCGGTGGTGCGCATGATCAACGGTCGCAAGGGTCGTGCCAGCCTGGCCGTACCCCTCCACAGGCGATAGCGGCCGCCGGCCCTCCAGCTTGAGGGTCGAAAACTGACGTGAACGGACTGGACTTGCCCCTGTTCAGGCTTCACGCGATCATGGCGCCCGGCTGCGCACCATCCACGCAGTCGCCGCAGGAGACAGTTCCATGGCTTCGGTCACGCCCCCCGGTCTGGCCTACGAGGTCGAACACGACCTGGCCAACCATCGCTTCACCGCCCGTGTGCGCGGACAGCTGGCGGTGCTGGATTACCAGATCAAACGCAGGCGCATGGTCATCACGCATACCGAGGTGCCCGAGCCGATCGCCGGCCGGGGCATCGCCGGTGAGCTGACCCGTGTGGCGCTGCGTTTTGCCCGTGAGCAGAAGTACAAGGTGGTGCCGGCGTGCTCCTACGCCGAGGCCTTCCTGCAGCGGCATGAGGAGTACCACGACCTGCTCGTTGGCTGAATGCCAGCGGGCCAAGCTTCAGCCATGGCAGGCGATGATGTACAAACATGAACAGGGGATCCCGATGAAGATTGGAAACAACCGGCCATTGCGCGGCAGCGTGCTGGCCGGCGTGGTGGGCGTGCTGTTGCTGGCCGGTTGCCAGCGTGAGAGCGAGCCGGCACCGGCGACCGATGCGGCCCCCGCCGCCGAGGCCACCGCTGCAGGCGAAACGCCGGCCACGGAGGCGCCGCTGGACCTGCGCGACGTGATCGAGAACAACGAGCGCGAAGTGGTGGGCATCAGCTACCCGGCCGGCATCGACCGCTACCCGGGCCTGGCACGCGCGCTGCAGGACTATGCCACCAGCGCCCGCAGCGACCTGCAGCAGGCACTGGACGGGCTGGGCAACGACAAGCCGACCATGCCCTACGAGCTGTCGCTGAGCTTCGAGAAGCTGCTGGAAACGCCGCAGCTGGTGGTGGTCAGTGCCGATGGCAGCCGCTACACCGGTGGCGCTCACGGTGAACCGCTGGTGGCGCGTTTCGTGTGGCTGCCGGCACAGCAGCAGATGCTCAGCGCCGACAAGCTGGTGGCCGATGCCAAGGGCTGGAAGGCGATCAGTGATTTCGTTGCCGACCAGCTGCGCGAACGCGTGGCCACCCGCCTGAGCGGCGAGGACATGGACCCGGCCCAGCTGCAGGAATCACTGCGCAATGCATCGCGCATGATCGCCGATGGCACCGGCCCGCAGGCCGACAACTTCAGCCAGTTCCAGCCGGTGACCGACGACAAGGGGCAGATCACGGCGCTGCGCTTTGTGTTCCCGCCCTACCAGGTGGGTCCATACTCGGACGGCACCCAGACCGCCGATGTTCCGGCCGCGGTGTTGTTGCCGCACGTGTCCAAGGACTACGTGGAGCTGTTCGCACGCGGTTGACCGCAGTCGAGGAGGTGGCGTGGACACAGGGTTGCAGGAGCGGGTCGCCGGCCTGCTGCAGGAAGCCGGGGTCCGCATCGGCGGTACCCAGCCACAGGACATCCAGGTGCATGACCCGCGCTTCTTCGCGCGGGTCATGGGCCATGGTTCGCTCGGACTGGGCGAGAGCTACATGGAAGGGTGGTGGGATGCCAACGTCCTGGATGAATTCCTCGTCCACCTGATGCAGGCGCACCTGGACGAACGGGTGCACGGTTGGCGCGAAGTGGCCGACGCGCTGAAGGCGCGCCTGTTCAACCTGCAGGCCGGGCAGGGCAGCTATGAAGTCGGCCGCCGCCATTACGACCTTGGCAATGACCTGTACCAGGCCATGCTCGGCCAGCGCCTGGTCTACAGCTGCGGTTATTGGCGCAACGCCGACGATCTTGATGCCGCACAGGACGCCAAGCTCGACCTGGTCTGCCGCAAGCTGGGCCTGCGCCCGGGGCAGCGTGTGCTGGATATCGGTTGTGGCTGGGGCGAGGCGCTGAAGTTTGCCGCTGAGCGCTATGGTGTCAGCGGCGTCGGCGTGACGATTTCGCAGGAGCAGGCAGAGTTCGCGCGCAACCTGTGTACCGGGCTGCCGATCGAGATCCGCCTGCAGGACTACCGGGAACTGGACGAACCGTTCGACGCGATCTTCTCGATCGGCATGTTCGAGCATGTCGGCGACAAGAACTACGCCAGCTTCTTCGAGGTGGCCAAGCGCTGCCTGTCGCCGCGTGGCCTGCTGCTGCTGCACACCATCGGCACCAACATCTCGCGTCATCGCACCGATCCATGGATCGCGCGTTACATTTTCCCCAATTCGATGTTGCCGTCGGCGGTGCAGATCACCAAGGCGTTCGAAGGCCGCTTCGTGCTGGAGGACTGGCACAACTTCGGCACCGACTACGACCTGACCCTGCAGGCCTGGCGGCGCAACGTGGAAGCGGCATGGCCACGGCTGGATGCGCGTTATGACGAGCACTTCCGGCGCATGTGGCGCTTCTACCTGGCTGGATCGATGGCGACCTTCCGTTGCCGGCATGCGCAGTTGTGGCAGCTGGTGCTGTCGCCGGAAGGCGTGCCGGGCGGGTACGTCGCGCCGCGTTGATCTGGAAGCGCATCCACGCCATGCGTGGATGGGGGCAGATCCCGTTGCGTAGAAATGGGCTCTGACCCCATCCAACAAAAAACCGCCCGGTCTCCCGGGCGGTTTTCGTTTCACGCTACCGTGCAGGCGATCAGTTGCCGGCGCCGGTCAGGCCACGCTTTTCCAGCAGCGGCTCGATCTGCGGCTCGTGGCCGGCGAAATCGCGGAACAGCTGCATCGCGTCGACGCTGCCGCCCTTGGACAGCAGCGTGGCACGGAAGTGGTCACCGTTCTTGCGGCTCAGGCCGCCGTTGTCCTTGAACCACTTCTGAGTGTTGGCGTCGAGCACTTCCGACCAGATGTAGGCGTAGTAGCCGGCCGAGTAGCCGCCCATGATGTGGCTGAAGTACGGGGTCTTGTAGCGCGGCGGAACCGGCGCGTAGTAGATGCCGTCCTTCTCCAGCGCGGCGCGCTCGAAGGCCATCACGTCCTTGGCCGCCGGCACCTGGTCGGCGCCGATCTGGTGCCAGCGCTGGTCAAGCATGGCTGCACCCAGGTACTCGGTGGTGGCGAAGCCCTGGTTGAACTTGGCAGCAGCCAGCACCTTGTCCAGCAGTGCCTGCGGCATCGCCGAACCATTCTGGTAGTGCTTGGCGTAGTTCTTCAGGATGACCGGGTTGTCCGACCACATCTCGTTGACCTGCGAGGGGAACTCGACGAAGTCACGCGGCACCGAGGTGCCCGAGAAGTACGGGTACTTCACGTTGGAGAACATGCCATGCAGGGCGTGGCCGAACTCGTGGAAGGTGGTGTTCACCTCATCCCAGGTCAGCAGGGTCGGCTGGCCGGCCGGCGGCTTCGGGATGTTCAGGTGGTTGGCGACCACCGGCTTGAAGCCGGTCAGCTTGGACTGCGAGACGTAGGAGTTCATCCACGCGCCACCGCGCTTGGAGGCACGTGCATACGGGTCGAAGATGAAGATCGCCAGCTGGCTGCCGTCGGCGTCGAACACGTCGTAGACGGTGACGTCATCGTGGTAGACCGGCAGGTCGGTGCGCTGCTTGAAGGTCAGGCCGAATTCCTGGCCCGCGGCGTAGAACACGCCGTTCTCGAGCACGTTCTTCATTTCGAAGTACGGCTTCAGCTGCGACTCGTCGAAGTTGTACTTGGCCTGGCGCACCTTCTCGCTGTAGAAGGCCCAGTCCCACGGTTCCAGCTTGAACGTCGGCTTGCCCGCGGCCTTCTGTTCCTGGTCGATCATCGCCTGCAGGTCGGCGGCTTCGCGCTTGGCGTTGGCCACGGCGGCCGGGGCCAGCTTGCCAAGCATCGCGTTGACTGCTTCGGGGGTCTTGGCGGTCTGGTTGGTCAGGTTGTAGGCGGCGAAGTTCGCAAAGCCCATCAGCTTGGCCTTGTCGGCGCGCAGCTGCATGATGCGCGAGACCAGCGCGGTGTTGTCGAACTCACCGCCGCGGCTGCCGCGGCTGACCGACGCCTCGTAGATCTTCTGGCGCAGGGCGCGGTTGGCCAGGTTGGTCAGTGGCGGCTGGCCGGTGGTGTTGAGCAGGGCGATCACGTACTTGCCGTCCTGGCCGCGGGCCTTGGCGGCTTCGGCGGCGGCGGCGATCTGCTCCTTGGACAGCCCGTCCAGCTCCTTGACGTCGTCGACGGTGATCGCCGAAGCGTTCACTTCCGACTGCACGTTCTGGCTGAACTTGGTGCCCAGGTTGGCCAGCTCGGCGTTCATTTCCTTCAGCTTGGCCTTGTCGGCGTCGGACAGCTTGGCGCCGGCGCGCACGTAGTTGTCGTAGTACTTCTCGACCAGGCGCACGCCTTCGGCGTCCAGGCCCAGCTGGCTGCGGGTGTCGTACAGCGCCTGGATGCGGGCGAACAGCTTGCCGTTCAGCGCGATCGCATCGCTGTGCGCGGCGAACTTGGCCGAGTAGTCGGCCTGCAGCTTCTTGCGGGTGTCGTTGGTATCGGCGCCCACCAGGCTGAAGAATACGGTGGTCGCGCGGTCGAGGATGTCACCGCTCTTCTCCAGGGCGATGATGGTGTTGTCGAAGGTCGGCTTGGCCTTGTTGTTGGCGATCGCCTCCACTTCCTTCAGCTGCTGCGCCATGCCGGCGTCGAAGGCCGGGGCGAAGTCGCTGTCCTTGATCTTGTCGAACTGCGGGAAGTGCAGCGGCAGCGGGCTTTCGGCGAAGAACGGATTGGCCTGCTGGGCATGGGTGCTGGCAGCCGGGGTGGCGGCGCCGACCGAGAAGGCGGGCAGGGCAAGGCCGAGGGACATGGCCACGGCAAGGGCAAGGCGAGTGGTCAAGGTAGGAACTCCGGTAAGGCAAACAAGGGCCCGAGGGTAACCCGGCCGGTCGTGGCCGCACTTGTGTCAAAAGGCATGCTGGCGGAGCCGGGCGCGGGTACCATGCATTCACCGCCCACGGCCCGCCATCATGACCAGCGCCTACGATTTCAGCTTCCGTGACCTCGACGGCCAGCCGCAGGCGCTGGCCCGTTATCAGGGCCACCCGTTGCTGCTGGTGAATGTCGCCAGCCGCTGTGGCTTCACCCCGCAGTACACAGGGCTGGAGCAGCTGTGGCAGGCGTATCGCGAGCGTGGCCTGGTGGTGATCGGCTTCCCGTGCAACCAGTTCGGCGCGCAGGAGCCCGGTGACGCCGCGCAGATCCGCCAGTTCTGTTCGCTGGACTACCCGGTCAGCTTCCCGCTGTCGGAGAAGATCGAGGTCAACGGTGAAGGCGCCGACCCGCTGTGGGCCTGGCTGTCACGCGAGAAGCGTGGCCTGCTCGGCAGTGCCCGCATCAAGTGGAATTTCAGCAAGTTCCTGGTCGACCGCCAGGGGCAGGTGGTGTCGCGTTATGCGCCCACCACCCGGCCCGAGCAGCTGCGCGGCGCGATCGAAGCGCTGTTGTAGAGCCGAGCCCACGCTCGGCTGCTTGTCCGGCCGACATTGAGGGCGCGCGGTGCGCGCGAGCCGAGGGTGGGCTCGGCTCTGCAGGCGCAACGGCTTATTTCTCGACGAACGCGCGCTCGAACACGTATTGGCCCGGCTGGCCGATCCGCGGCGAAACCTGGAAGCCCCGGGCGTCGAGCACGGTACGCAGGTCGGCGAGCATCTGCGGGCTGCCGCAGATCATCGCGCGGTCGTTTTCCGGGCTCAGTTCCGGCAGGCCGAGGGTGCGCTGCATCTGGCCACTTTCCATCAGCGAGGTCAGGCGGCCCTGGTTGGGGAACGGCTCGCGGGTGACGGCCGGGTAGTACAGCAGCTTGTCGCCGATCATGTCGCCGAGGAACTCGTGCTCGCGCAGTTCCTTCTCGAAGTAATCCCGGTAGGCCAGGTCCTTCTCGTAGCGCACGCCGTGGCAGAGGATCACCTTCTCGAAGCGCTCATACGTTTCCGGGTCCTTGATCACCGACAGCCACGGCGCCAGGCCGGTGCCGGTGCCCAGCAGGTACAGATTCCTGCCGGGGTGCAGGTCGCTGATCAGCAGGGTGCCGGTGGGCTTCTTGCCGACCAGCACCTTGTCGCCCGGCTTGATGTGCTGCAGCCGCGAGGTCAGCGGGCCGTCCTGCACCTTGATGCTGAAGAATTCCAGCTGCTCTTCCCAGTTGGCACTGGCGATGGAGTACGCACGCAGCAACGGGCGTGCCTCGGTTTCCAGGCCGATCATCACGAACTGGCCGTTCTCGAAGCGGAAGCCGCTGTCGCGGGTGGTGGTGAAACTGAAGTAGGCGTCGGTCCAGTGGCGGACCTCAAGCACCGTTTCGGCGCCAAAAGCGGAGGACATGGGCGTATCTATCGGAAGTCGTCGGGTGGATTCTATCTCAAATGAGACAGGTTCTCATTAGGCGGAACGAGAGGCGTTCTCAGCGGTAACCCGCCGCCTGCAGCTCGAACAGCTCGGCGTACCGCCCTCCCTGGGCCATCAGCTGTTCATGGGTGCCGCTGGCCTCGATGCGGCCATCGGCCAGCACCAGGATGCGATCGGCCATGCGTACCGAAGAGAAACGGTGGGAAATCAGCACTGCCGTACGATTATCCGCCAGCTCCCTGAACCGCTGGAACACTTCGAACTCACTGCGCGCATCCAGCGCTGCGGTTGGCTCATCCAGGATCATCACCTGCGCATTGCGCATCCATGCGCGGGCAATGGCGATCTTCTGCCACTGGCCACCGGACAGATCCACGCCCTGCTTGAAGCGGCGGCCGATCAGCTGGTCGTAGCCGCCGGGCAGGTCCTCGATCACGTCCTCGGCCATGCCGCGCCGCGCGGCGTCGGCGATGCGTGCCTGGTCATCCATCGCCTCGACCTGGCCGACGCCGATGTTCTCGCCGGCGCTCAGGTTGTAGCGCACGAAGTCCTGGAAGATCACCCCGAGGTTGGCGCGCAGATCGTCCAGGTCGTAGTCGCGCAGGTCGCGGCCATCGAGCAGGATGCGACCCTCGTCCGGCTCGTACAGCCGCGCCAGCAGCTTGACCAGGGTTGTCTTGCCCGCGCCGTTCTCGCCGACCAGCGCCAGCACTTCGCCGGCGTGCAGCTGGAAATCCAGATGGCGCACCGCCCACTGCTCGGCGTCGGGATAGCGGAAACCGACGTTCTCGAACACGAAGCCCTGGCGGATAGGCTGCGGCACGCGTACCGCGCCTTCGCGCGAATGGATCTCCGGCTCGATCTGGAAGAACGAGAACAGGTCGTCCAGGTACAGCGCCTGGCTGGCCACCTGCGAAAAGCCGATCAGCAGGCCTTCCAGCAACTGGCGCAGGCGCAGGAAGCTGCCGGCGAGGAAGGTCAGGTCGCCGATCGAGAAGTCGCCGCGCACCGTGCGCCAGGCGATGTAGGCGTAGGCGGTGTAGTACCCCAGCGTGCCCAGCGCGGCCAGCAGCGTGCCCCAGAACGCGCGGCGCCGGGCCAGTGCACGGTTGGCCTGGAACAGCGCCTCCGACAGGCGCCGGTAGCGCTCCACCAGGAAGCGGTGCAGGTTGTAGATCTTCACTTCCTTGGCCGTTTCCACGCTGGCGCCGAGTTGGCGCAGGTAGTCGAGCTGGCGGCGCTCGGGCGTCCACTGGAAGTTGAGGCTGTACCCGGCCGCGTTGAAGTGCGATTCGCCGATGAAGGCCGGCACCAGTGCCAGCGCCAGCAGCAGGATCAGCCACGGCGCGTACACCAGCAGGCCAACGGCGAGGCTGGCCACGGTGATCGCATCCTGCACCTGGCCGAACAGCTGGCTCATCAGGTTCATCCGGCCCATGGTCTGGCGCCGCGCGCGGTCCAGCTTGTCCTGCAGGTCCGGGTCCTCGAAGTCCTCCAGGTCCAGCGTTGCGGCGTGCTCCATCAGCCGGATGCTGGTGACGTTGGCGAACAGTTCCGAGAGCAGCGCATCGGCATAGCTGACCAGCCGGCCGAGCAGGTCCGAGGCGATGGCCAGGCCGAATTCCAGCGCCAGCAGGCCCAGCAGCGGGTTGAGCAGGCCGCTGGACAGCGCTTCGCCCAGCGGCGGGAAGCCGGCATCGTGCTGGCTCAGGAGCAGGGCGCTGTCGATGATCAGCTTGCCGACGTAGAGCATCGCCACCGGCAGCAGGGCGCGGATCAGGCGCAGGCCAAGGCTGGCCAGGGTGAGCGCGGGGCTTGTCTTCCAGACCATGCGCAGGAACGGCGGCAGGTTGCGCATCGCCCTGAAGCGCTGGCGCAGGCTGGGTTTCTTCGCGGCGGCGGCGCCAGCGGTGGGGGGAGCAGGCATGCGCGTATTGTGCGCGCCTGCGACGTGCAGAGGGGGTCAGCGCAGCCGTGTGGCAGCACCGGGGTCAGAGCCCTTTGCCACGCAAAGGGATCCGACCCCCGCCGCCACCCCGGGCGGCAGCCCGGCCGGGCCCTCGCGTTACGGCAGCGGCGGCAGCAGCCCAGCGCCCAAGCGGTTCCAGGCATTGATCACGGCAATACCCATGCTCAGGTCGCTGATGCCCTTCTCGTCGAAGTGCGGTGCCAGCGCGTCGAACGCTGCCTGCGACGGTGCGCCCTCGGTCAGCCGGGTCAGCGCCTCGGCCCAGCCCAGCGCGGCACGTTCGCGCGCATCGAAGAAACGGCTTTCGTGCCAGGCGGGCAGGGTGTCGAGCTTGCGCGGCTCGATGCCGCCCTTGCGCAGCGCGGTGCCGTGCATGTCCATGCAGTAGCCGCAGCCGTTGAGCTGGGATACGCGCAGGAACAGCAGTTCCATCAGCGTCGGGTCGATCGAGCTGTCATGCACCGCCTTGCTGGTGGCCAGCAGGCCCTTGAAGGCTTCGGCAGCCAGGCGGGTGTAGGGGACGCGGGGAGAGGCGTGGTCGGACATGTTCGGCTCCACGGCGGCCACCATGGCCGCCTTTCACTACCAGGACGCCGCGCCGCCATCGTGCGTGACAACCGACGGCAGTTTTTCCGGATTCAGCACGCTGTATACGTTGGCGATGCGGCCATCGACCACGTCGATGGTGGTGACCGAGTGCAGCCGATCGCCATGGAAGCGCAGGATCGCCGGCTCGCCGTTGACGTAGCCCAGCTGCGCCGGATGCACCGCGCCACGGCGTGCGATGGCCCAGAACAGGCGGCCGATGCGCTCGGCGCCCAGCAGCGGGCGTACCGCTGCGGTGACCACGCCGCCGCCGTCGGAGACCAGCAGCGCATTGGTGTGCAGCAGGGCCTGGATCGCCTCGCTGTCGCCAACCTGGGACGCCTCCATGAAACGCGCCAGCAGCTGCCGGTGCTGGCTGGCATCGGCGTTGAAGCGCGGCCGCCCGGCTTGCAGGCGTTGTTTTGCGCGATGCACCAGCTGCCGGCAGTTGGCTTCGCTGTGGCCGATCAGCTCGGCGATCTCGCGATAGTCGTGGTCGAAGGCTTCCTTCAGCAGGAACGCGGCGCGCTCTTCAGGGCCGAGCTGCTCGAGCAGTGTCAGGAAGGCGACCGAGACGTCGTCGGCCAGCGCATGCAGCTGGGCCGGGCCGGGCGCCGGATCGGGCTCCAGGGTGACCGCCAGCGGCTCGGCCAGCCACGGGCCGACGTAATGCGCGCGCTCGCGCTTGGCCGCGCGCAGCCGGTCCAGGCCAAGCCGGGTGGTGGTGGTGACCAGCCAGGCTTCGGGGTCGCGGACGGCCGCCGGGTCGGCGCCGGACCAGCGCAGCCAGGCATCCTGGACCACGTCTTCGGCGTCGGCGCGGCTGCCGAGCAGGCGGTAGGCCAGGGCCATCAGGCGCGGTCGATGGGTCTGGAAAGCGGTTTCGATGTTCATGTTGACCAGGACGCCGGGCAGGAATGAACCGTGACAGAGGGGTGGGGTCGGATTCCTTTCCGCGCTGGAAAGGGATCTGACCCCGGCGAATCTACGCGCAGTCGGTGGAGGGGGGTAAAATGGGCGGATTACCCCCGCCAGCCTCGAGCAAGCGAGCAAGCCGTGACATCGATCAAGCAGGAAGACCTCATCCAGTCCATCGCCGACGCGCTGCAGTACATCTCGTACTACCACCCGGTCGACTACATCAAGAACCTCGCCGCCGCCTACGAGCGCGAGGAGTCGCCGGCCGCGAAGGAAGCGATGGCCCAGATCCTGATCAATTCGCGGATGTGCGCCGAAGGCCACCGTCCGATCTGCCAGGACACCGGCATCGTCACCGTGTTCCTGGAGATCGGCATGGACGTGCGCTGGGATGACGCCACCATGGGCGTGGAAGACATGGCCAACGAAGGCGTGCGCCGCGCCTACATGCACCCGGACAACAAGCTGCGCGCCTCGGTGCTGGCCGATCCGGCCGGCAAGCGCGTCAACACCAAGGACAACACCCCGGGCGTGGTCAACGTCAAGGTGGTGCCGGGCAACACCGTCGACGTGATCGTCGCCGCCAAGGGCGGTGGTTCGGAAGCGAAGACCAAGTTCGCGATGCTCAACCCGTCCGACTCCATCGTCGACTGGGTGCTGAAGACCGTGCCGACCATGGGCGCCGGCTGGTGCCCGCCGGGCATGCTGGGCATCGGCATCGGTGGCACCGCCGAAAAGGCGATGCTGCTGGCCAAGGAAGCGCTGATGGAACCGATCGACATCACCGAGCTGCAGGCCCGTGGCGCGTCCAACCGCATTGAAGAACTGCGCCTGGAGCTGTACGAGAAGGTCAACGCGCTGGGCATTGGTGCGCAAGGCCTGGGTGGCCTGACCACCGTGCTCGACATCAAGATCAAGGATTACCCGACCCACGCGGCCAACCTGCCGGTGGCGATGATTCCGAACTGCGCGGCCACCCGCCATGCGCACTTCACCCTGGATGGCAGCGGCCCGGTGATGCTGGACCCGCCGTCGCTGGAAGACTGGCCGAAGCTGACCTATGACGCGTCCAAGGGCACCCGGGTGGACCTGGACACGATCACTCCGGAGGACGTGGCCAGCTGGAAGCCGGGCCAGACCCTGCTGCTCAACGGCAAGCTGCTGACCGGCCGTGACGCCGCGCACAAGCGCATGGTCGACATGCTCAACAAGGGCGAGGAACTGCCGGTCGACCTGAAGGGGCGTTTCATCTACTACGTGGGCCCGGTTGATCCAGTGCGCGATGAAGTGGTGGGCCCGGCCGGCCCGACCACGGCGACCCGCATGGACAAGTTCACCGAGCAGGTGCTGGCGCAGACCGGCCTGCTGGGCATGGTCGGCAAGGCCGAGCGCGGCCCGGCCGCAATCGAGGCGATCAAGAAGCACAAGTCGGCCTACCTGATGGCCGTCGGTGGTTCGGCCTACCTGGTGTCCAAGGCGATCAAGGCGGCCAAGGTCGTTGGCTTCGCCGACCTGGGCATGGAAGCGATCTACGAGTTCACCGTGCAGGACATGCCGGTGACCGTGGCGGTCGATTCCACCGGTGAATCGGTACACAAGACCGGCCCGCGCGAATGGCAGGCCCGCATCGGCAAGATTCCGGTGGTGGTGGAGTAAGCCTTCCGTCCAGGGTTCAGACAACGGCGCCTGGGTGGCGCCGTTGTTGTCTGCAGCCTGCCGCGCGCGGCCTGCTCTGCTAACGTACGGGTTGGCGTACTGGAAAGGAGTCCATCGTGCTGCAGGGGGCGCGTGTTTTCGTGTTGCTGGTCGCTACGCTGGCGTGCAGCGGCTGCGGACCACGTTATTTCGTCGAGCCACCCACCCACGAAGCGGGGAAGATCTGCGCGTCGGTCTGCCAGAGCCGGAAGGCGACGTGCGACTTCCACAACCGTGCCCGTGCCGAGTCGGACCAGCGGAGCTGCGAAAGCGAGAAGAGCCGCATCATCAGCCGTTGCAGTGGTATCGCCGACGACAAGCAGCGGCACAACTGCGAAGGGGGCAACGGTGCCGACGACTACTGCGGCTCCCCGGCGCTTCCTTCATGCAGTGCCCCGTACACCCAGTGCCTGCTCTCCTGCGGCGGTACCGTCAATGAAGTCCGTACCGATACCGGTATTCCCGTGTACTGATCGTGGGCACGCGTCGTTGCCAGCACGCGCAACCGTAGTCTGCTAGTGTCGGCACCTCCCTGCACTGGATGTGCCCATGCGCCTGCATCGATCTGTCGCGGCTGCGTTCCTGCTGGTCCTGGCCGGCTGCAGCTCAACGTCATCCTATGAAGGTGCGGATTTCTCCGCCTCCTCGCAGTGCCGCATGCAGTGCCAGGCCGACTATCGCAGCTGCATGGCGCGGGGCAGTGTCGGCAGCAACGACTTCAGCTGCGAACAACAGGTGGTGCCGGCGCCGGACAGGCGCTGCAAGGACGTCGCCAACCCCGAACTGCGCCGTGCCTGCGAACTGAAGGCGCACGACTGCACGATGCGCGCGCCGATGATGTCCTGTGGCGAACGCCGGGATTCCTGCATGAGCAGCTGCGGCTGAGCAACGATCGCGTGCGTGGGCGCATAATCGACTGATCCACCTGTACAGGATCTTCCGCATGAGCACCACGCTGTATGGTTCGACCAGCACCGCCGCCCTGGTGGTGCATTGGCTGTTGATCGAGCTGGGCATCGAGCACGAACTGGTGCTGCTGGATTTCGACACGCGCGAGCACAAGTCGGCGCAGTACCTGGCGCTCAATCCGGCCGGTGTGGTGCCGACACTGCTGATCGATGGCCTGGTACTGACTGAAGCGGCGGCCATCGCGCTGTATCTGGCCGATCGCCATCCGGATGCCGGCCTGCTGCCCGCGGTGGGCACACCGCAGCGCGCCGATGCCTATCGCTGGATGTTCTGGTGCGCCAATACGCTGCAGCCGGCCTACCGCGCCTGGTTCTATCCGAACGAGGTGGCGGGCGAGGCAAACGCCGAGGCCAGCCGCGAGATGGCACGTCAGCGCCTTGAAGCGGCCTGGCAGCATGTCGCCACGCACCTGCAGTCACATGGTCCATACCTGCTGGGCGCCACGCCCTGCGTGGTCGACTACATGCTGGTGATGTTGATGCGCTGGTCGCGCAACATGCCCAAACCCAGCGACACCTGGCCGGTACTCAAGGCGCACGCCGCGTCGATGAAGGCGCGCCCGGCGTTCGCTGAGGTGTACCGCCGCGAAGGTATCACCGACTGGCTGTAGGCCAGCCGGGGAGGAGGGCTAGGACCCCGTTTGGGTAGAGTCGACTGTCAGTCGACTATCGCACGCAGTGCGGGTGTTCCGCCGGACGAATCTGAAGGATTGGCGGAGAGTCGACCAACAGTCGACTCTACCAACAGGTTTCGCTGCCCCGCGGCAAAGGCGGGGCGGGTTACAGGATCTCCAGCACCGTTTCCGGTGGACGGCACAGGCGCGTGCCCTTCTCGGTGCGCACCACGGGGCGGTTGATCAGCCGCGGGTGCTTGGCCATCGCCGCAAGCAGCGTGGCGTCGTCCGCATCTTCCAGGCCCAGTTCGGTGAACTGCGCTTCCTTGCTGCGCACCAGCGCCTGCGCGTCCAGGCCGGATTCGGCCAGCACCTGGCGCAGCGTGGCCACGTCGGGTGGGTCGCCCAGGTAGTCGATCACCGCCGGCTCGAAGCCCGCATCACGTATCAGTTTCAATGCGCCGCGCGAGTTGCTGCAGGCCGGGTTGTGCCAGATCGTCACGTGCATCAGAACCATTCCAGCAGGGACACGCCCACGCCCACGTAGGTGGCCTTGTGGTTGTAGTCGATCAGGCTCTCGCCATAGCCATCGAAAATCTGCACATGGCCGCGCAGCAGGTTGCTGATGGGGAAGCCGTAATCCAGCTGCAGGGCGCCGTGCGAGCGGCTGCCGGTGCGCAGCGAGTGGCGCGCCATCAGCGAGACCTCGTGGCCGTTGCGGTTCCAGGTCAGGGTCGCGTCACCGCGGCCCATGTAATCCTCGATGTCCGGGTTGTTGTCGTCGCTGCGGGTCTCGGGAATGCGGTACCACGGCCGCAGCACCAGCGCCCAGTTCTCACGGTCCAGGCCGATGTTGAGCATCACCCGGTTCCAGCTGCGCGACAGCGGGTCGGCGCGGCCGTTGGACTGGTGGTTCAAGGCGATGCCGGTCATGCGCCCGCGCCAGCCACCGATCGAGTAGCCATTGCGGAACACCATCATCACTTCCGGCTCGTAGTTGGTTTCGCGGAACGGGCGCGAATCCTCGCCGTTGTAGGCCTGCCAGCGCGAGCTCTGGGTGTAGCCGGCCCAGATGTCGCCGTTGTCGCCGAACAGGTTCTCGGCGATCTTGGTCTTGAAGCTGATCTGGAACTTCAGTTCGGCACTGTCCAGCACCTGCGGCGTGGTGACCGTGTTGGCCGGGTTCGGCGAGTGCGGCATGGTGTTGCGGTCGCTGGTCCAGAACGCCGGCAGCAGATACACCGGCTTGTACGCGCGCAGCTGGAACGGGCCGAGCTTGGAGTCTTCGGCCAGCTCCCAGCGGCTGTCCAGCAGCGAGCCACGGCCGGCATTGGCCAGGGCGCTGTCAGGGGTGGCTGGACGGAACAGGTCGCTGACCCGCTCGCGCAGTTTCTCTTCGCCCTGGCTTACGCGTGCGGTCTGGCGTTCTTCGCGACGGGCCTGCGCGGCCGCCTCGGCCGCAGCGTCGGCCTCGGCGGTGGCCTGCGGGGTACGGCCGAACTGGCGGTCATAACAGGCCAGGCGGGCAGCATCGGTGGTAATGGCCGCGCACGCGGCCGGCGAGGCGTCGGCACTGGGCGCGAACTCCTGCGCGGCCAGCGGCGCGCTGGCCAGGGCCAGCGCCAGCGGCGCGAGACGGGGAAGCAGCGGAGACAGGGTCATTGCAGCAGGCCCTTAAGTGAATACGGGAATCGCACAGTGTGGCGGCTGTACCGGATCACGGCCAGCCCCCACGGTTTATGCACGGCCACCGCGTGCGCGTGGCGTGAAGGACAGGCAGGTCACAGGAACCAAGCGAAGGCGAACAGCCCCAGCATCGCGATCACCACTGCCAGCTTCAGCGCCAGACCCAGCAGGATGCCGAGCCAGGTGGCCAGGCCAACCCGGGTGGAGCGCCCCAGTTCGCGGGTGTGCCAATACTCGCCCAGCAGGGCGCCGATCAACGGGCCGGCGAACAGGCCGATCGGCATGAAGAACAGGCCGACGATGCTGCCGACGAAGGTTCCCCAAAGCGCCTTGCGGCTGGCACCGACCCGTTGCGCCCCCACCACGGTGGCCAGCACGTCCAGCAGCAACGAGAGCAGGGTCAGAACACCCAATGCGACCAGGGTCGGCCAGCCGACATGGGCGAAGCCATCGGCCCAGGCTGCCAGCAGCAATCCGATGAACACCAGCGGGATGCCGGGCAGGGCCGGCAGGATGATTCCGGCGATGCCGACAAGGACAAAAATGACCGCTAGCAGATATAAGATGAATGAGAGTCCCATGCTGTACCGTATGGTGGCCGTTTTGGGGTTGACAGTGAAGGATTTTGCCAGTTGCTTTTTCGTTTTGGGCGGGTTAAGTTGCAGTCGCTGAGCTTGGCAAGGTCACCGTGGATCGTGGCCTGATGAAGCAAGATCTTCCCGATCCGCTGCATCGATGCACCTCGCTTCCCCCTTGCTTGTCAGCCGCCCACCAGGCGTTTCCTACAACAAGAGAGAGTCACCAGGGAGTTAGTGAGATGTCTGATCGCGAGACCGGTACCGTCAAGTGGTTCAACGATGCAAAGGGCTTCGGCTTCATCAGCCGTGAAAACGGCGAAGACGTGTTCGTGCACTTCCGTGCCATCCAGACCCAGGGCTTCAAGAGCCTGAAGGAAGGCCAGAAGGTCACCTTCACCGTCGTGCAGGGCCAGAAGGGCCTGCAGGCCGACGCCGTGCAGCCGACCTGATCGCGCTGCAAGCCGTCACATGAAAAAGGCCCGCGCAAGCGGGCCTTTTTCTTTGCCGTCGGCCCGTGCAGGTCAGCGCAGGATGACCTTGCCGTTGACTACGCGGACATAGGTGTTTTCGCGGATGCCGCCGAGGTCGCGCTGGTTGACCACGATGGTGCGGCCATCATCCATGCGCACGCTGATGTCGTAGGTATCACTGGTGACGTTCTTCTGGATCTGGTTGCCGGCCAGCGCGCCACCGACCGCGCCTGCGGCTGCAGCGATGTTCTTGTTGCCACGGCTGCCGCCGGTGTGATCGGAGATCTCATGGCCAGCCACGGCACCGACGATGCCGCCGAGGATGGCGCCGGTCGCGCTGGGCGCGGTGCGGCCCGACGGCACGGTGTTGATGCGGGTGACGATGCCACAGTCGGCGCAACGGCCCTGGTTGTAACCGCCGTTGTTGCCGTAGCCGCCATTGTTGTAGCCGTTGTTGTAACCACCACCACCGTAGCCGGGCGAGGTGGCACAGCCTGCCAGGGCGAGAGTAGCGATGGCGCTGGCGGCAATGAGCTGGATCTTCATGGGGCGTCTCCTGGCCGTGAAGGCGGGTGCGTTGGGTGGTACTGCGTCATGCAGCAGGGTGGACGAATCCTCTCCTTTCGAACGTGAACAACGCGCCAACCGTGCGTGGCTTGCCCGGCTGCAGGATGAATGCGCGTCAGCGGAAGTCCTGGTGGCAGGCACGACAGTCGGCCTGCACGGTTTCCGCTACCTTGGCCAGAGCGGTGCAGTCACTGGGCGGCGCAGCCAGCGCGGCGTTGAGGCTGCCGCGCAGCTGGCTGGCGTGCTGCTGGAACCGGCCGTTGTCCTTCAGCCCGGGAAAGGCCAGGTCGAGGTCGTTGGACAGCAGGCGCAGGGCCTGCAGCCGCGGCACGCTGTCGGCCAGGCTGCAGCGGTTCTGTTGCTGGGCCTGCTGCAGCAGCTGCGATTGCCGCTGCATCACCTGCATCAGGCTGTCCGGGAACGGGTCGCGGCGGGCCTGCAGGGCGCGACCGAGCATGACCGTGGCAACCAGGCCGATCAGCAGGCCCAGGCACAGTACGAACAGGTAGCGTTGGGCAGTGGACGGACGGCGGGGCGGGCTGGCGTTCATGGCGGGCTCTCCGGGCGTGCAACGGTGGGTTCGATGCCGGCGCGCTGTAGGCGCTGGCGCCTGCACGTTAAAATAGGCGGATGAACGAACAGGTCAAACAACGCTTCGCCGGCATCGAACGGCTGTATGGCGTAGGCGCGCTCGAGCGCCTGCAGGGCAGCCGCGTGGCGGTGGTAGGCATGGGCGGGGTTGGCTCGTGGGTGGTGGAAGCACTGGCGCGCTCGGCGGTCGGCCACCTGACCCTGATCGATGCCGATGACATCTGCGTGTCCAACACCAATCGCCAGCTGCCGGCGATGGAAGGCAACTACGGCCGCAACAAGGCCGAGGCGATGGCCGAGCGCTGCCGCGCGATCAACCCGGACATCGGGGTCGATGCCGTGCAGGCGTTCCTGACCATGTCCAACATGGCCGAGCTGCTGGACCGTGGATTCGACCTGGTGATCGATGCCTGCGACAGCTTCCGGGTCAAGGTCGAGACGATCGCGTGGTGCCGTCGCCGCAAGCTGCCGCTGCTGACCGTGGGGGCTGCCGGTGGTCGCACCGATCCGACCCTGGTGCGTATCCGCGATGTCTCGCGCACCGAGCACGACGCCATGCTGGCGCTGATCCGCAAGAAGCTGCGCAGCGAATTCAATTTCCCGAAGAACGCCAAGCGCTATTTTGGCGTACCGGCGGTGTACTCGCTGGAAAACGTGAAGTATCCGCAGGCCGATGGCAGCGTCTGCGGCCTCCGTCCGAACCTGGGTGCGGATGCGGCACTGAAACTGGACTGCGGCGCTGGCCTCGGTGCGGCAACCCACATCACCGGCGCGTTCGCGTTCGCTGCGGTGGGCAAGGCGCTGGAAATGCTGCTGGAGCCGAAGAAGGTGAAGGCCGGGGTGGTTGAGGCCAGCGAGGCTTGATGGATCGTGCCGACCGAGGTCGGCACCTACCGGATGTCGTGCCGGCCAGCGGCCGCCACGACGCTCAGATGGCCGGAAGGCCGAACAATCGGCGCGCGTTCTCCGTCGTGGCGTGTGCAACGGATTCAACCTCCATTCCACGCAGTGCGGCCACGTGGCGGGCGATGACCGCCAGCCGGGCCGGTTCGTTGCGCTGGCCGCGGATGCCGGCATCGGGCTGATCCGGTGCATCGGTTTCCAGCAGCAGTTGTTCCAGCGGCATCCCACGCACCAGCCGCTGCAGCCGTTGCGCGCGTTCGTAGGTCAGTGGACCACCGAGGCCGAGCAGGAAGCCCAGCCGGTGCAGTTGCGCGGCCTGCTCCGGGCTGCCGGAAAAGCTGTGCACCACGCCGCGCAGGCCGCCGATGCGACGGATCGCGGCGATCACTGCGTCCACCGCGCGTCGCGCATGCACGATCACCGGCAGCTCGAACTCGCGGGCCAGCTCCAGCTGGGCGATGAAGTACGCCTGCTGCGCCTCTGCATCCAGACCTTCCACGAAAAAATCCAGTCCGCATTCGCCGATCGCACACGGTCGTTCGCGCTCGATCCATTCGCGCAGCAGCGGCAGATGATCGGGCCGGTGCGCGGCCAGGAACATCGGATGCAGGCCGTAGGCCGGGTACAGCCCCGGTGCCGGTCGGCACACCTCGCGCAGCTTCGGCCAGCTGGCGGCAGTGACGGCCGGTACCACCTGCGCGCGCACGCCCGCGGCGCCTGCCCGTTCGATCACCGCCGTGCGGTCGGCATCGAATTCACTGGCATCCAGGTGGCAGTGGCTGTCGACCAGCGGGCTCAACGCTGTTCCAGCGGCGGCGGGGCTGGGACGCTATTGCGGCTCTTCCAGTTGGCCAGCAGCAGGGTGCCGAAGCCCAGCACCAGTTCGTCGACGAACGGGATCGGGTCGGGGATGAACAGCGTCAGCACGAACAGGCCGGCGGTGAGCTTGAACAGGGTGGGGTAGCGCAGCCGGCGGGCCCATTGCAGTAACGGCAGCAGCATCGGGTTGGCCATGGCGTGGATCCTCCTGGGGAATATGCAAACGCTACCACGGGCCCAGCATTTCCCCATGCTGAATGGGTTACAGGAATGAGCAGGAAATGTGGAGATTCCGTTCAGGCAGTGCATGCTGCAATCTGGCCCAAGAACGTTGCGGATGGTCCGCAAGGAGCAGGTCATGAAAAGCACAACTACAACTGTCCTGGTCGCAGCGGGCGCGCTGCTGGTCGGTGGCATCGCCACCGCCGCCTTCATGAAGAGCGGCAACACGTCGCCCGACTCCATCAGCGCCGGAACCCCCAATGCTGAATCACGCCTGGTCGGAGGCAATGCCGCAGATGATGGCGCACAGGGTGACAGGCTCGAACCGTCTGCGCCGCGCGGCCTGGAATACGCCGACGTGCTGAAGGTCGACCCGATTACCGAGAAGCAGAAGGCCTACGCCACCGTGATCGGCACCGATGCCGTGCGCGAGACCTCCACCACCCAGACCCCGCACGAGGTCTGCCAGGACGTGACCGTGCAGGAGCGGCTGCCGGAGCGTGACGGCAACGTCGGCGGCACCGTGGTCGGCGCGGTGGTCGGCGGCCTGCTCGGCAACCAGGTCGGCGGTGGCAACGGCAGGAAGGCCGCGACTGCGGCCGGTGCGGTGGCCGGTGGCTTCATCGGCAACCAGATCGACAAGCGCCATGTGGGTGGCCGCGTGGTCAACCGTACCGAGCGCCAGTGCCACACCGAGACGGCGACGTCCGAGTCGAGCCGTGTTACCGGCTACAACGTGACCTACCGCAACGAGGACGGCACCACCGGCACCATGCGCATGGCCAGCAAGCCCGGCAACCGCATCGCCATGGGCACCAATGACGTGGTGAAGGGCTACAACGTGACCTATCGCTACGACGGCGCCGAGAAGACCGTGCGCATGGACAACAAGCCGGCCAGCGATCGCCTGCCGGTGGTCGATGGCCAGCTGGTCACGCAGACCGCTGCTGCCGGCGCCACTGCGGCCACGCGCCAGTAATCCAGAACACCCTGCTGTACCTGGCGGGCCGGCTCATGCCGGCCCGTTTCGTTGTGGGTACGGGTATTCATCCGTGTGGAGGCGGAATCCACCATCATGGTGGCCCCTTCGACATGGAGTCGGCATGAGCATCTTCGACCTGCGCCTCGAAACCGAGCGCCTGATCCTGCGTCCGCTGCGTCGCGAAGACTACGAACCCTACCTGGCGTTCTGCGCCGACGAGGAAACGATGCGCACCCTGGGTGGCGTGCAACCGGCGTCGGTGGCATGGCGTGGTTTCTGCAGCCTGGCTGGCGCCTGGCAGCTGTTCGGCTTCTCGATGTTCAGCGTGATCGAGAAGTCCAGCGGAGACTGGATCGGGCGGATGGGCCCCTGGCAACCGCAGGACTGGCCGGGTACCGAGGTCGGCTGGGGCATCCGTCATGCCAGCTGGGGCCGGGGCTATGCACCGGAAGCGGCGGTTGCCGCCATCGACTGGGCGTTCGACGCGCTGGGGTGGGACGAGGTCATCCACACCATCGCCGAGAACAACGACAACTCGCGGGCGGTCGCGCGCAAGCTCGGCAGTACGCTGCTGCGCATGGGTGAATTGCCACCGCCGTACAACGACAAGCCGATGCAGATCTGGGGCCAGTCGCGCGAACAGTGGCGGCAGCGCCGTTGACGGTTGCGGAGCCGAGCCCATGCTCGGCCGCATCTGGCGCACAGCCGCCGAGCGTGGGCTCGGCTCTACAGATTGTCCGCATGCTGCACCCGCGCTTGGCATTCACCGGCGCGCTTGCCAGACTGCGTCCAGCCGGCCGCCGGCCGGATTCGATGGAGAAGGCAATGGTGGAAGCGCGCGTCCCGCTGACGGTGCATGGCATGTCGGTTTCGGGCAATTGCCACAAGGTCAGACTGCTGCTGGAACAGCTTGGCAGCCGCTACCGCTGGGTGGAGGTCGACAGCGCCCACGGCCAGACCCACACCGCCGAGTTCCTGGCACTGAATCCCAATGCCAAGGTACCGCTGATCGTCCGCGACGATGGCCGCGTGCTGACCGAATCCAACGCGATCCTGTTCTGGTTGGCCGAAGGCACGCCGTACCTGCCCAACGATGGCTGGGAGCGGGCGCAGGCATTGAGCTGGATGTTCTTCGAGCAGTACACGCATGAACCCTGTGTGGCAGTGGCGCGCTTCATCCGCGGCTGGACCGCGCTCGATTCGCCGCGCCGCGCCGAACTGCCGCGCCTGCACGAGCGTGCCGCCACGGCACTGGCAGTGATGGAGCAGCACCTGCGCCAGGCACAGTGGTTTACTGGCGGCGAGTACGGCATCGCCGATATCGCGCTGTTCGCCTATACCGATGTGGCGGGCGAGGGCGGCATCAGCCTGGAGCCGTTCCCGGAAGTTCGCGCCTGGCTGCAGCGCGTGCGCGAGCAGCCGCGCTTCCTGCCGATGCCGGCAGTGACGACCGAGGTGCGCGCGCGTTTCGAAGCCGTGTGATCCGAACAGGGTAATGCCGGGGCAGGCCCGGCCGAACGCAACAACGACACGGAGGGTGTTCGATGTTCGCTGAGGTTCCCGATCCGATCCCCGCACGCATGCGCGTGCTCAACCGCGCCGATGTGTGCGATGTCAATTTCCTCGAGGCGGTGCGCGGTTGGCGCGGTACGCCACGCCCGCGACCCGCAGCGGATGCACCGATCCTGCCGGGCAGTACGCTCACCGCGGCGGCGTTCGGCGAACTGTTCGACTCGCAGTTGGCCAGCCGCCAGCTGGACCTGATGGCACGCGTACTGCGCTTGCAGAACAAGGTCTTCTACACCATCGGTTCCTCCGGCCATGAAGGCAACGCGCTGCTGGCGCGGGCCTGCCGTCATACCGATCCGGCCTTCCTGCACTATCGTTCCGGCGCCTTCATGGCCGAGCGTTCGCGGCAGGTGCCGGGCATCGACCCGCTGCGCGATGCCGCGCTCTCGTTCGCCGCCAGTGCCGAGGATCCGGCCAGTGGTGGCCGCCACAAGGTGTGGGGCAGCAAGCCGTTGTGGGTGCTGCCTCAGACCTCGACGATTGCATCGCACCTGCCCAAGGCGCTGGGCACCGCGCTGGCCATCGAAAGTGGCAAGCGATTGGGGCAGGTGCTGCCGGTTCCGGCCGACAGCATCGTGCTGTGTTCCTTCGGTGATGCCTCGGCCAACCATGCGACTGCGCAGACCGCGTTCAATACCGCGATGTGGTCGGCCTACCAGAAACTGCCGGCGCCGATCCTGTTCGTCTGCGAGGACAACGGCCTGGGCATTTCCGTGAAGACGCCTGATGGCTGGATTGCCGAGCGCTTCAGCCGGCAACCGGGGCTGGACTACTTCTTTGCCGATGGACTGGACCTGGCCATCGGCCACGCGCAGGTACAGGCCGCGGTGGAGCACTGCCGACGCACTCGGCGGCCGACCTTCCTGCATCTGCGCACCACGCGCCTGATGGGCCATGCCGGCACCGACTTCGAAGTGGAGTGGCGCGCGCTGCCGGAGCTGTGTGCAGCCGAAGCCCAGGACCCGCTGCTGCGTTCGGCGCAGATCGCGCTGGAATCGGGCTGGATGGATGCAGCCGCCATCGAGGTCGCGTACGAGACGATGCGCGCGCGCTGCATGGCCGCCGCCGCCGACGCCGAAGGCAGTGCGAAGCTGCAGTCGCTGCAGGAGGTGATGGCGCCGCTCGCACCATACACGCCCGCAGCGGTGCAGGCCGAAGCGCAGCGCGAGGTCGCTGCCGAAGCGCGCGAGTCACTCTATGGCAGTGCCGAGGCATTGCCCGAACGACAGGCGCCGCGGCATCTCGCGATCCAGATCAACCATGGCCTGCAGGAACTGCTGGCCAAGTATCCGCAGAGCCTGTTGTTCGGCGAGGACGTTGCGCAGAAGGGGGGTGTCTACACCGTCACCAAGGATCTGCTGCGCCGCTTCGGGCCGCGCCGGGTGTTCAACACGCTGCTGGACGAGACCATGATCCTGGGCATGGCGCAGGGCCTGGCCAACATGGGCATGCTGCCGATGCCGGAAATCCAGTACCTGGCCTACCTGCACAACGCCATCGACCAGCTGCGTGGCGAGGCCTGTTCGCTGCAGTTCTTCTCCAACGACCAGTACCGCAACCCGATGCTGGTGCGGGTGGCCGGGCTGGGCTACCAGAAGGGTTTCGGCGGCCATTTCCACAACGACAACTCGATCACCGCGCTGCGCGATATCCCCGGGCTGGTGGTCGGCTGCCCATCGCGCGGCGACGATGCCGTGATGATGCTGCGCACGCTCGCGGCGCTGGCGCGGGTGGATGGGCGCGTGGCCGTGTTCCTGGAGCCGATCGCGCTGTACATGAGCAAGGACCTGCACGAACCCGGCGATGGCCAATGGCTGTTCGACTACCCGGCCCAGGGCCAGGCGCTGGTGCCAGGCGAGGGCCGTGTGTACGCGCCGGAGGCTGGCGACCTGGTGGTCTACACCTACGGCAATGGCGTGCCGATGGCGCTGCGTGCGGCGCGGGCCATCGAGCGGCAGCTGGGCTGGCAGGTGCGGGTGATCGACCTGCGCTGGCTGGTGCCGCTGGACGCCGGCTTCATCGCCGGCCAGGCGGCCAGCGCACGGCGGGTGCTGGTGCTGGACGAGGGGCGACACAGTGGCGGGGTCGGCGAGGGCGTGGTCACCGCACTGGTCGAGGCCGGTTTCGGCCACCTGCCGCTGCGCCGGGTCTGCGGTGCCGATACCTATACCCCGCTGGCGGGGGCAGCAATGTTCGGGCTTCCAAGCGACAATGCGGTGATTGGCGCCGCCCTTGAACTGGCGCAGGAACCCTGATGCATGTGTGGATTGGCGGGAATGTTGTTGCCGGCGCCGGTGGCGTCGGCCGAGGTGCTGCAGGCGCAGGTCCTGGCCATGGGCGAGGCGCTGCACCACCGCGGGCCGGATGATGGTGGCTGCTGGGTCGACGCCGCGGCCGGCATCGCGCTGGCCCATCGCCGCCTGAGCATCCTCGACCTGTCGCCGCTGGGGCACCAGCCGATGGCCTCGGCCGATGGCCGTTACGTGATGGCCTACAACGGCGAGGTCTACAACTTCGCTGCCCTGCGTGCCGAACTGGAGCCGCTGGGGCATGCCTTCCGTGGCCATTCGGATACCGAGGTGCTGCTGGCAGCGATCCTGCAGTGGGGTATGGAAGACACCCTGCAGCGCTGCAACGGCATGTTCGCCATCGCCCTGTGGGACCGCCAGCAGCAGTGCCTGTGGCTGGCCCGCGACCGCGTCGGCAAGAAGCCGCTTTACTACGGCTGGGCCGGTGACACGCTGGTGTTCGGCTCGGAACTGAAGGCGCTGTGGCAGCATCCGGCCTTCGACAACGACATCGACCGCGACGCGCTGACCCTGCTGCTGCGGCTGGACTACATCCCGGCACCGCACAGCATCCACCAGCGCTGCTACAAGCTGATGCCAGGCCGCGTACTGCGCCTGGACGCCGAAGCCGTAGCGGCGGGTGCGGCCGCGCACCGTCCGGAGCAGGCGCAGCGCCCGTTCTGGGATGCGCGTGCGCGCATGCAGGCCGCGCTGGCGGCCCCGTTCCAGGGCCGCATCGAGGAGGCCGAGGAACAGCTGGACACGCTGCTGCGCGATGCGGTGGCGCTGCGCATGGTGGCCGACGTGCCGGTGGGCGTGTTCCTGTCCGGCGGTACCGATTCGTCACTGGTGGCCGCGCTGATGCAGGCGCAGAGTGGGCAGCCGGTGCACAGCTTCAGCATCGGCTTCACCGGTTCCGGCCACGACGAGGCGCCGCTGGCCAGGGAACTGGCCACGCATCTGGGTTGCGACCACACCGAGCTGTATGTCAGCGGCGCTGACGCGCTGGCGGTGGTACCGCAGCTGCCGGCGATGTTCGACGAACCCTTCGCCGATGCCTCGCAGGTGCCGACCGCGCTGGTTGCGCGCCTGGCGCGGCAGGGTGTGACCGTGGCCTTGTCCGGTGATGGCGGTGACGAGCTGTTCTTCGGCTATACCCGCTACGTGCGCGCGCTGCGCAACTGGCAGATGCTGGGCCGCGTGCCCGGCCCGCTGCGACGCTGGATGGGGGCGCGCTCGCAGCAGCAGGGCGAGGCCTCGCGGACCGGTGGCCTGGCTGCGCTGCTGGCCGAGTCGGGCGCGCGTGGCATCGGCGACGTGTACCGCAACCGCATCTCGCGCTGGCGCGATCCGGCGGCGGCCGTACCGGGCGCGCAGGCGGCCGGCAGCTTCTACGACCTGGCCGACCCGTTGCACGGTGCCGGCACGCCGGCGGATGCAATGATGCTGGCCGATTACGTGACCTACCTGCCGGATGACCTGCTGTGCAAGGTCGACCGCACCTCGATGGCGGTCAGCCTGGAGGCACGCGCGCCGCTGCTGGACTGGCGCGTGGCCGAGTTCGCCTGGTCGCTGCCGCTGGGCTTCAAGCGCAGCGAAACCACCAGCAAGGTGCTGCTCAAGCGCGTTCTTGGCCGCTACGTGCCGCAGTCGATGGTGCACCGGCCCAAGCGGGGTTTCGGTGCGCCGGTCAGCGACTGGCTGAAGGGCGACCTGCGGCCGTGGGCCGAAGACCTGCTGCAGCCGGCACGCCTGGAGCGCGAAGGCGTGTTGTCGGCGGCGGCGGTGCAGCCGCTGTGGCAGCAGTTCCTGGGGGGCCAGCGCAAGTGGCATACCCACCTGTGGAACGTGCTGATGTTCCAGGCCTGGCAGGCGCATTGGCGGCAGGTGCGGGCCGGCGTGACCGGCGGCTGATCTTCACCGGACGGCACGGGCCCGGCGTCTACGCTGGGCCTCCCGCACCGTGAGGAGTATGACCCGATGTCCGTCCCCACCATCGCCGTGTTCGTCGGTAGCCTGCGCAAGGATTCCTGCAACCGCAAGCTGGCCCATGCGCTGGAGAAGATCGCAGGTGACCGCGCCCGCTTCCAGTACGTGCAGATCGGCGATCTTCCGCTCTACGACCAGGATTTCGATGGCCAGTACCCGTCGCAGGGCACCCGGCTGAAGGATCAGGTGCGTGCCGCCGACGCCGTGCTGTTCGTGACCCCCGAATACAACCGGTCGGTGCCGGGCGTGCTGAAGAACGCCATCGACATCGGCTCGCGCCCCTACGGTGACAGCGCGTTTGCCGGCAAGCCGGCGGCGGTGATCGGCGCCTCCATCGGCCAGATCGGTACCGCCGTGGCCCAGCAGCACCTGCGCAACAGCCTGGCCTTCCTGGACATGCACGTGCTCGGTCAGCCCGAAGCGTTCATCCACTTCAAGGACGGCCTGATCGATGCCGACGGCACGATCCACAACGAGGGCACGCAGAAATTCCTGCAGGGCTACGTGGACCGGTTCCTGGCACTGATCGCGGTGCACGTGAAGGGCGATTGAGATAGGTGGGGTCGGATCCCGGGAGTGGCTGCGACGGGCTCTGACCCCACGTGCCGCTGAGCGCGTCTGCACAAGCTCCGACCCTGGCCGCCTGATCTGCGATAATGACCCGCTCGGGCGTCGCAACGGCGCCCGTCGCAGGCACTGCGACGCCCCCCGCGCCAGAATGGCCAGGCACCGGCGGATATCCCCCGTTTCTCCACGGCTTATCCACAGGCTTGTCCATGGCTGCCGGGGTCGGCGCATGCCTACACTCGTCCGGCCCACTTTTGCAGGAAACACCGCAGCATGTCCGCTCGTTCCGGCTTCCGTTCCAACCGCAGAGAGCGCGGTGATGGCTTCGATCGCGATCGCGACGAATCGCGTATCGACCAGTTGCGGGTGCCGCCGCATTCGGTGGAGGCCGAGCAGGCGGTGCTGGGTGGCCTGATGCTGGCGCCGGAGGCCTACGACCGGGTCAACGACCAGCTGACCGAAGGTGATTTCTACCGCCGCGACCACCAGATGATCTACCGCGCGATCCGCGAGCTGTCCGAGCGCGAGCGGCCGTTCGACGCGGTGACCCTGGGCGAGTGGTTCGAATCGCAGGGCAAGCTGGAGCTGGTGGGCGATGGCGCGTACCTGATCGAGCTGGCCAGCACCACGCCGTCGGCGGCCAACATCGTGGCCTATGCCGAGATCGTGCGTGACAAGGCGGTGTTGCGGCAGCTGATCCAGGTCGGCACCGACATCGTCAACGACGGCTTCCAGCCGGAGGGCCGTGACAGCAGCGAGCTGCTGGCCTCGGCGGAAAAGAGCGTGTTCGCCATCGCCGAGCAGGGGGCACGCGGACGTACCGACTTCGTGGCCATGCCTGGCGCGCTGAAGGATGCCTTCGAAGAGCTGCGCAACCGCTTCGAGAACGGCGGCAACATCACCGGCCTGCCGACCGGCTACAACGACTTCGATGCGATGACCGCCGGCCTGCAGCCGACCGACCTGATCATCCTTGCCGCGCGCCCGGCGATGGGCAAGACCACGTTCGCACTGAACATCGCCGAGTACGCAGCGATCAAGTCGAAGAAGGGCGTGGCAGTGTTCTCGATGGAAATGTCGGCCTCGCAGCTGGCGATGCGCCTGATCTCCTCCAACGGCCGTATCAACGCGCAGCGCCTGCGTACCGGCCAGCTGGAAGACGAGGACTGGAGCCGCGTCACCAGCGCGATCAAGATGCTGAAGGAAACCAAGATCTTCATCGACGATACGCCGGGCGTGTCGCCGGAAGTGCTGCGTTCCAAGTGCCGTCGCCTCAAGCGCGAACACGACCTGGGCCTGGTGGTGATCGACTACCTGCAGCTGATGAGCGTGCCGGGCAACAGCGAAAACCGCGCAACCGAAATTTCGGAGATCTCGCGTTCGCTGAAGGGCCTGGCCAAGGAACTGCACGTGCCGGTGATCGCGCTGTCGCAGCTCAACCGCTCGCTGGAAACGCGTACCGACAAGCGCCCGGTGATGGCCGACCTTCGCGAATCGGGCGCAATCGAGCAGGATGCGGACATGATCGTCTTCATCTACCGCGACGATTACTACAACAAGGAAAATTCGCCGGACAAGGGCCTGGCCGAGATCATCATCGGCAAGCACCGTGGTGGCCCGACGGGTTCGTGCAAGCTGAAGTTCTTTGGCGAATACACCCGCTTCGACAACCTGGCCCACGACTCGGTCGGTTCGTTCGAGTAACGGTCGTGCCGGCCGCTGGCCGGCCTCTCTGGGGCCGGCAGACCATTTGAAACGCCAAATGTCCGCACGTGGCGTGTAAATGACATGTAACGCGACGCTTCTACGATTCCGCCGCTGCTGCCCTTCGACGCCGCCCTTCGGCGTCCAGCGTGCCCAAGGAATCCGCCCCCATGTCGTCCCACGCTCCGCTCCGCCGCACTCTGCTGGCCTTGCTGGTCTGTGCTTCGCTCCCTTCGCTGGCCGCTGCTGAAACCGCCCCCGGCACTGACGCCCAGTCGGCCACCACGCTCGATTCGATCTCGGTGATCGGTCGCGGCGAAGCCCGGCAGGTGCAGCGCGTGACCGCCGAGGACATGAAGGTGCTGCCGCCCGGCGCCAACCCGCTGAAGCTGCTGGCGACCAAGCCGGGCGTGCATTTCGAATCGGCCGATGCCACCGGCGCGTACGAATGGTCCACCACCATCAGCCTGCGTGGCTTCAACCAGAACCGCCTGGGCTACACGCTCGATGGCATTCCGCTGGGCAACATGGCCTACGGCAACAGCAATGGGCTGCACATCAGCCGCGCGGTGATCAGCGAGAACCTGGGCGGTGCCGAAGTCTCCACCGGCATCGGTGCGCTGGGTACGCCGTCCACCAGCAACCTCGGCGGCGTGTTCCAGTTCTATTCGATCGATCCGTCCACCGAGTATGGCGTGGTGCTGGCACAGAGCGTCGGCAGCGACAGTGCGCGCCGCAGCTATGCGCGCCTCGAGACCGGTGAACACCAGGGCTTCGCTGCCTACCTGTCCGGCGTGTACTCCGAAGGCGACAAGTGGAAGGGCAAGGGCTCGCAGGAGCTGAAGCAGTTCAACGGCAAGGCCACCTACAATTTCGGCGCGGACAGCAGGATCACCGCGCTGTTCAACGCCTCGCGCCGCGTCGAGGCCGACTACCAGGACCTGTCGCTGGAGATGATCGATCGCCTCGGCTGGGACTGGGACAACTACGCGCCGGACTGGGATCGCGCGGTGGCCGCCGCACGCGGCACGTTCAGCGGCGGCGTGAACAGCCCGTGGGACGCGTACTACTCCGGTCACGGCCTGCGCAATGACGACCTGTCCAGCATTGCTGGCGATTTCGGCCTGAACGAGTCGATGCGCCTGAAAGTCAACGTCTACAACCACAGCAACCGTGGCCAGGGCCACTGGTTCAGCCCGTCCAATCCATCCAACCCGGGCACCAGCCGCGAGATCCCGATCTCGATCCGCACCACCGAGTATGCGATCGACCGTACGGGCGTGACCTCGGCGTTCACCTGGAACGTCGGTGGCCACGAACTGGAAGCGGGGCTGTGGTACGAAGACAACGGACACAGTGTGCAGCGCAACTTCTACTACATCGACGGCCCGATCACCGACGATTTCTTCCTGCGCAATCCCGACCAGCGCGTGTGGCACCAGCGCTACACCACCATTACCCGGCAGTTCTATGTGCAGGACCGCTTCCGCCTGTTCGATGACCGCCTGACCATCGACATCGGTGCAAAGTCGCCCAACACCCGCACCCGCGTGCGCACGCCGCTGGGCAGCTATGCCAACAACAGCAGCCTGACCTCGAAGAAGGGTTTCCTCCCGCAGGCTGGCTTCAACTTCAAGCTCAACGAAGGCAACGAGATCTTCGGTTCGTTCGCCAAGAACATCGCGGCCTATGCACTGGGCGTGGGCAGCCCGTTCAACGTGCCGCAGGCCGCATTCGATGCCAGCGCCAAGACGCTGAAGCCGGAACAGTCGCGCACCCTCGAGCTGGGCTGGCGCGGCTACGGCCAGGGCTATGAAGCCTCAGTGGCGGTGTACGACGTGAAGTTCGACAACCGCCTGCTGGCCATCGCGCAGTGCGTGGGCATCCTCGGTTGCCCGGCGCTGTTCTCCAACGTCGGTTCGGTGACCAGCCGCGGTGCGGAGGCGACCCTGCAGCTGAAGCCGATGCAGGATCTGACCTGGTCCAACGCGCTGTCCTGGAATGACAGCACCTACGACAACGACTACGTGAACAACGGCGTGGTGCCGACCCGCGGCAAGACGACCGTCGACACCCCGGAGTGGATGTTCGCCAGCACCCTGGCGTGGACCCCGGGCCCGTGGGACCTGCGACTGGCCGCCAACCATGTCGGCAAGCGTTACGTGACCTATACCAACGACGTGTCGGTGCCGAGCTACTGGCTGGTCAACGCCTCGGTGGCCTATGACTTCGGCACGCTCGGCCCGGCGCAGAACCTGACCGTGGCGCTGAACCTGACCAACCTGACCGACAAGCGCTACCTGTCCTCGATCAACACCAACGGCACCTATGCCGCCGACCCGACCCGCAGCCTGGCGACCATGCAGGTCGGCGCGCCGCGGCAGGTGATGGCGACCGCGACCGTGCACTTCTGATGCGCGGGCCTGTCGATCCGGAAAGCCGTCGTCGCCTGCTGCGCATGGCGTGGCAGGGCACGGGAGCGGCGATCGCACTGGCGGCGATGCCGGGGCTGGCCACGGCCGGCCCACGCCCGCGGCTGGGACGTGATCCGTTCACCCTGGGCGTCGCCGCGGGCGATCCGGATCCGCAGGGGGCCGTATTGTGGACGCGGCTGGCGCCGGACCCGCTCAATGGCGGTGGCATGCCGTCGCGGGCGGTGCCGGTGCGCTGGTTCGTGGCCGAAGACCCCGGCATGCGCCGGCTGGTGCAGCGTGGCGTTGCCGCGGCGGTGCCCGAGTTGGCGCATTCGGTACATGTGGAAGTCAACGGCCTGCGCCCCGGCCGTGACTACTACTATCGCTTCGCCTGCGATGGCGATGAGGAAAGCGCGGTCGGCCATTTCCGCACCGCGCCGCTGCTGGACACGCAACTGCAGCAGGTGCGGCTGGCGCTGTGTACCTGTCAGGCGTGGAACAGCGGCTACTACCCGGTGCTGCGTGACATCGCGCAGAGTGATGTCGACCTGGTGCTGCATGCCGGAGACTACCTCTACGAATACAGTCCGCTGCAGAACGCGCGTGGCAGCACGCTGGATGCCGAGCGCTTCAGTGGCGAGACCGTCAGCCTGGAGCGCTATCGCGACCAGTATGCGCTGTACAAGCTCGATCCCGATCTGCAGGCCGCGCACGCCGCACACGCGTTCGCGGTGATCTGGGATGACCACGAAGTGCAGAACGATTACGCGGGCATCCACCCGGAGAAGCCCGGTGTCTCGACGGAGGACTTCATCGTTCGCCGCGCCGCGGCCTACCGCGCGTTCTACGAACACCTGCCGATGCGCAGCACGCCTGCGGGCAATGGTGGGCTGCGCGTGCATCGGCGCCTGCGCTATGGCGATCTGGCACAGCTGACCCTGCTGGACTGCCGCCAGTTCCGCCCGGCCAATCCCTGCGGTGTGGGCGAGTCGCCGCGCTGCGAGGCGGCCCTGGACCCACGCATGAGCATGCTGGGCGCGGGCCAGGAAGCGTGGTTCGCGCAGTCGATGGCGGCCGCACGCGGCTTGCGCTGGAACGTGGTGGTGCAGCAGCTGCTGATGGCGCAGCTGCGGCTGGACGGCGGCACGCCGCGTGAGCGCTTCTGGAACGACGCCTGGGACGGTTATCCCGCCGCACGCAAGCGGCTGCTGCAGGCACTGCAGGCGGGCGGGCAGGGCAATGCGATCGTGCTCGGTGGTGACTGGCATTCCACCTTCGTCAACGACCTGAAGCTGGACTTCGATGCCGCCGGTGCCCCGGTCGTGGCCACCGAATTCATCGCGCCGGCAATCAGCAGTGGCGGCGACGATGCACCCTATGGCCCGTACTACGGCCCGTCGATTCCACAGAATCCGCATATCCGCTACTTCGACGGCGACCGTCGTGGTTGGTGGAAGCTGCAGCTGAACCGGCAGACCGTGGATACCGAACTGCGCTTCGCCGACAGCGTGCTGCGCGCCGATGCGCCGGTGCGTACCGCAGCGCGCTTCCAGGTGTCCCACGGCCGCCCGGGCGCAGTGCAGCTCCTGTAGAGCCGAGCCCACGCTCGGCTGCTTCTGGAAAGCCGAGCGTAGGCTCGGCTCTACAACGGCGGTGGACCGGTTTCATCGCCCCCAGCCGGGTTTCGTCGCAAACCGTTTGCGGCCGCCGGGGCAGGGCGCCAAGGTGTCCGCAGGCGGCAGGGTGCCGCCGCAAGGAGACCGTGATGAAGACCCTGTTCGCGCTCGGTGTGTGGTGCCTGCTGTTCGTGCTGTGCTGGCCGCTGGCGATCCTCGCCCTGATCGCCTGGCCGTTCGTCTGGCTGCTGAGCCTGCCGTTCCGCTTGGTCGGCATCACCTTTTCGGCGCTGTTCGCCTTCCTGCGCGCGCTGTTCATGCTGCCGGCGCGGTTGCTGGGTGGCCGGGCGGTGGCCGCATGAGGGCTGTGCTGCTGATGGGTCTGGTCCTGTTGCCAGGCCCGGTGCTGGCAACACCGCCCGGGCCACCGTCGGCGTGGCTGGAGCGCCAGCAGGCAGCCGGTGCCGATGAAGCGAATGCTGCGGGGGCGAAGGCTTCGACGGCACCCGAGGCCAAGGAGCGCTGCCGGGTCACGAAGCAATGGAAGGTCGGCGAGACGGTGGTGCAGCACAGGGTCTGCGACGATCCGCCGAAGAGGCCGGCTGGAAAGGTGTAGCGCCGAGCCCATGCTCGGCGGGCTTTGGCAGGGCAGCCGAGCGTGGGCTCGGCGCTACACCGCGCAGCCAACAAAAAACCCCGCCGAGGCGGGGTTTTCTGTTTGCAGGGGGAGGGCCGGCCAGCGGTCGGCACCCGCCCGGATGCAGGTCAGTTCGCCTTGTGGATGGCGCGCTTGCTGACCGCCATCGCCGCGTCGTGGATTACTTCCGACAGCGACGGGTGGGCGTGGCAGATGCGGGCCAGGTCATCGGCCGAGCCGCTGAACTCCATGGTCAGCACGCCTTCGTGCACCAGCTCGGAGACGTTGGCGCCGACCAGGTGCATGCCGAGGATGCGATCGGTTTCGGCATGGGCCAGGATCTTCACGAAGCCTGCCGGCTCGATCATCGCCACCGCACGGCCGTTGGCGGCGAACGGGAAGCTGCCGGCCTTGTACGGAATGCCTTCGGCCTTCAGCTGCGCTTCGGTCTTGCCGACCCACGCCAGTTCCGGCTCGGTGTAGATGACCCACGGGATGGTGTCGAAGTTGACGTGGCCCGGCAGGCCGGCGATCAGCTCAGCCACCGCGATGCCTTCCTCGAAGCCCTTGTGCGCCAGCATCGGGCCGCGCACGCAGTCGCCGACCGCCCAGACGCCGTTGACGCCGGTGTGGCAGTGCGCGTCGACTTCGATCTGGCCGCGCTCGTTGATCTTGACACCGGTGCCTTCAGCCAGCAGGCCCTTGGTGGCGGCGCGACGGCCGACGGCCACCAGCAGCTTGTCCACGGTCAGGGTCTTCTCGCCTTCGCTGTCGGTGTAGGTGACAACGACTTCCTTCTTCTTGCCCTTGCCGGTGATCTCGGTCTTGGAGACCTTGGCACCGAGGCGGATGTCCAGGCCCTGCTTCTTGAATTCCTTGGCAGCGGTCTTGGCCACTTCGGCGTCGGCCACGGCCAGGAACTCCGGCAGTGCTTCCAGGATGGTGACTTCAGCGCCCAGGCGCTTCCACACGCTGCCCAGTTCCAGGCCGATCACGCCGGCGCCGATCACGGCCAGGCGGTTCGGCACTTCGGTGAAGTCCAGGCCGCCGACGTTGTCGACGATGGTCTCGCCGTCGAACTTGGCGAATGGCAGTTCGATCGAATCCGAACCGGCCGCGATGATGACGTTGGTGCCCTTCAGCTCGACGATGGAACCGTCATGCTGGGTGACCTTGACCACGTTGCCCGGCTGCAGCTCGCCGAAGCCGTAATACGCGGCGACCTTGTTGGCCTTGAACAGCATGCCGATGCCGCCGGTGAACTGCTTGACGATCTTGTCCTTGCGGCCAATCATCGCCTCGACGTCGATCTTGGCATCCTTGAAGCTGATGCCGTGGTCGCCAAAGATGTGGCCCATGTTCCAGAACTGGCGCGAGGAATCCAGCAGCGCCTTGGACGGGATGCAGCCCACGCGCAGGCAGGTGCCGCCGAGGGCCGGCTTGCCGTCCTTGCCCAGCGCTGCGTCGATGCAGGCGGTCTTCAGGCCCAGCTGGGCCGCGCGGATGGCAGCGTGGTAACCGGCCGGGCCGGCACCGATGACGACGACGTCGAATTGTTCAGCCATTGAATTATTCCTTGATGCATTACCAGAACCCCTCCGCGCAGGCGCGGAGGGGCGGGAGGTGTCTTACAGGCCGAACAGCATGCGGCCCGGGTTTTCCAGCTGGTTCTTGATGTCCACCAGGAACTGCACCGAATCCTTGCCGTCGATGATGCGGTGGTCATAGGACAGCGCCAGGTACATCATCGGCGCGATCACGACCTGGCCGTTCTGGGCGATCGGACGCTCCTTGATGGCGTGCATGCCCAGGATGGCGCTCTGCGGCGGGTTGATGATCGGGGTCGACAGCAGCGAACCGAAGGTGCCGCCGTTGGTCACGGTGAAGGTGCCGCCCTGCAGTTCGTCCAGGCCCAGCTTGCCGTCACGTGCCTTCTTGGCGTAGTCGGCGATGGTCTTTTCGATGTCGGCGAACGACATGCGCTCGACGTTGCGCAGGACCGGCGTGACCAGGCCCTTCTCGGTCGACACGGCGATCGAGATGTCCGAGTAGCCGTGGTAGATGATGTCGTCGCCGTCGATCGAGGCGTTGACCAGCGGGAAGCGCTGCAGCGCGTTGGCGGCGGCCTTCACGAAGAAGCTCATGAAGCCCAGCTTGATGCCGTGGGCCTTGACGAACTCGTCCTGCAGTTCCTTGCGCGCAGCCGAGACCTTGGACAGGTCGACTTCGTTGAAGGTGGTCAGCATGGCGGTGGAGTTCTTCGACTCCATCAGGCGCTCGGCGATGCGCTTGCGGATGCGGGTCATCGGCACGCGTTCTTCCGGACGTGCACCACCGGCCTTGCCGGCGCCGCCGTTGCGGGCGAAGTTGACGATGTCTTCCTTGGTGACCGCGCCGCGACGGCCGGTGCCGTCGACGTCGGCCGGGTTCACGCCTTCGGTGATGGCGGCGAAACGGGCACCCGGCGGCAGGGCATCGGCGGCCGACTTGGCAGCCGGGGCCGGGGCGGCAGCGGCGGCCGGAGCAGCAGCGGCCGGGGCAGCAGCGGCAGCCGGAGCGGCTTCAGCAGCCGGAGCCGGGGCAGCAGCCACGGCGCCTTCTTCGATGATCGCCACGACCTGGCTGGAGGTCACGGTCGAACCTTCGGCGAACTTGATTTCCTTCAGCACGCCGTCGACCGGCGACGGCACTTCCAGGACGACCTTGTCGGTTTCCAGGTCAAGCAGGTTTTCGTCGCGCTTGACGGCGTCCCCCACCTTCTTGTGCCAGGTGGCGATGGTGCCGTCGGCGACGGATTCGGGCAGTACCGGGGCTTTGACTTCGGTGGCCATTGCGGGAGCTTCCTGGTTTGTCTTCTAAATAGGGGGAGGATTATTCAGCGAACGTGTCGTTGAACGGGTTGACCAGTGCGTCGGCGACCAGCTGCTGCTGTTCGCGGACGTGGTCAGCCATGTGACCGGCAGCCGGCGAAGCCGAGCGTGCGCGACCGGCGTAGTGCAGGTTCTGGCCATCGGCCAGGCAGAACTGCAGGTGGTGGCGGATCTGGTACCACGCACCTTGGTTCTGCGGTTCTTCCTGCGTCCACACCACGTCGGTGGCCTTGCCGTACTTCTTCAGTTCGGCAGCCAGCAGCGCACGCGGGAACGGATACAGCTGCTCCACGCGGATGATCGCCACGTCGTCCTGGCCACGCTTGGTCTGGTCTTCCAGCAGGTCGTAGTAGACCTTGCCCGAGCACAGCACCACCCGCTTGACCTTCTTGGCGTCCGCGTTGGCGTCGCCGATCAGGTGCTGGAACTCGCCGTTGGCCAGTTCGTCGAGGGTCGACACGGCCAGCTTGTGGCGCAGCAGCGACTTGGGCGACATCACCACCAGCGGCTTGCGGGTGGTCAGGTGCTGCTGGCGGCGCAGCATGTGGAAGGCCTGTGCCGGAGTCGACGGCACCACAACCAGCATGTTCTCCAGCGCGCACAGCTGCAGGAAGCGCTCCAGGCGCGCCGAGCTGTGTTCCGGGCCTTGCCCTTCATAGCCATGCGGCAGCAGCAGGGTCAGGCCGGAGATGCGGCCCCACTTGGCTTCACCGGCGGCGATGAACTGGTCGATGACGACCTGGGCGCCGTTGGCGAAGTCGCCGAACTGGCCTTCCCAGATGCAGAGCGTGTTCGGATCGGTGGTGGAGAAGCCGTACTCGTAGGCCATCACCGCTTCTTCGCTCAACAGCGAATCGATGACGGTGGCCTTCTCCGGCGAATCCACCAGCTGCCGCAGCGGCATGTAGTAGTTGTCGGTCTTCTGGTCGTGCAGGATCGCATGGCGATGGGTGAACGTACCGCGGCCGACGTCCTGGCCGACCAGGCGCAGTGCCTTGCCTTCGTCGAGCAGGGTGGCGTAGGCCAGGTTCTCGGCAAAGCCCCAGTCGCCCGGGATCTCGCCGGCGGCCATCCTGCGGCGGTCGTCGTAGACCTTGGCCACGCGCGAGTGCAGCTGCACGTCTTCGGGGATGGTGTTGATCAGCTTGGCCAGCTCGACCAGCTTGTTCTTCTCAACCTTGGTCGAGATCGGATCGGACAGCTTGCCTTCCAGCAGCTTCGGCCAATCGACGAACAGCGGGCTGGTCGGCGGGGTCTTCTCGACCTTGGCCAGTTCGGTGGTCACTTCACCGGCATCCAGCTTCTCGCGGTAGGCATCGACCATCGCCTTGCCGGCGCCGGCGGCGATCACGCCCGCCTTCTCCAGCTGCTCGGCGTACATCTCGCGGGTGGTCGGGTGCTTGCGGATCACCTGGTACATCAGCGGCTGGGTGATCGCCGGTTCGTCGGCCTCGTTGTGGCCCCAACGGCGGTAGCACATCAGGTCGATGACCACGTCCTTGGCGAACTTCTGGCGGAACTCGAAGGCCAGCTGCGCGGCGAACACCACCGCTTCCGGATCATCGCCGTTCACGTGCAGCACCGGGGCGGCGATCATCTTCGCCACGTCGGTGGCATAGCGCGTGGAGCGCGTATCCAGCGGGTTGGAGGTGGTGAAGCCAACCTGGTTGTTGACCACGATGTGCACGGTGCCGCCGACGGCGAAGCCGCGGGCCTGCGACATCTGGAACAGCTCCATGACCACGCCCTGGCCGGAGAAGGCCGCGTCGCCGTGGATCAGGATCGGCATGACCTGCTTGCGCGCGGTGTCCTTGCGGCGCTCCTGGCGCGAACGCACGGAACCCGCCACGACCGGGTCGGCGATTTCCAGGTGCGACGGGTTGAAGGCCAGCGCCAGGTGCACCGGGCCGCCTTCGGTGGCGACGTCGGCAGAGAAGCCCATGTGGTACTTCACGTCGCCGGCAGAAGCGTGCTCGTCGTGCTCGAACTTGCCTTCGAATTCGTCGAACAGCTTGCGCGGGTTCTTGCCCAGGGTGTTGACCAGCACGTTCAGGCGGCCGCGATGGGCCATGCCGATCACCACGTCCTTGACGCCATCCTTGCCGGCGCTGCGGATGATGGTGTCCATCATCGGGATCAGCGAGTCGCCGCCTTCCAGCGAGAAGCGCTTCTGGCCGACGTACTTGGTGTGCAGGTAGCGCTCCAGGCCTTCAGCCGCAGTCAGGCGTTCCAAGGTGCGGCGCTGGGTGTCAGCGTCCAGCTGGTAGTTGCCACCGGCCGCTTCCAGCTTCTTGTAGATCCACTGGCGCTGCTCGACCTCGGAGATGTGCATGAACTCCGCACCGATCGAGCCGGTGTAGGTCGCCTTCAGGCGTGCGAGCAGGTCGCGCAGCTTCATGCGCGGCTGGCCGCCGACGCCGCCGGTGCTGAACTCGCTGTTGAGATCGGCATCGGACAGGCTGTGGAACGGCAGCCCCAGGTCCGGGGTGTTGACCGGCGCGGCCAGGCCCAGCGGGTCCAAGCGGGCGTCCAGGTGGCCGCGCGAGCGGTAGGCGGTGATCAGACGACCGACATTGCGCTCACGCTCGTCGCCCGCACCGTTGCCGGTGCCGGCCTTCAGCGCTTCCTTGGCCGCGTCCGCAATGTGGGAGATGACGGCCGAGTGCGGAATGTCGCCTGCTTCGCGGCCCTTGAAGCCGTCGAAGTAGGTCTTCCATTTGGTATCGACACTGTCCGGGGAGACCAGGTACTGCTCGTACAGGTCCTCGACATAGGAGGCGTTGCCGCCGGCGAGTTGCGAAGATTGCGCAAACTGCTTCAGTTGATTGTCCACGATGGAGGGTGTTGATTCGCTTTGTGGGGTATGGCTTCAGAAGGACCCGGCAGGAAGATGAATAGCCCTGCGCGGGCGCGTTCAAACAGCCAAATTGTACCCCCATCCGGACACGAAGGGGCACCACCACGGGCATCCCGGGTCCCCCGGTGCCGCTTCCAGACAGGTTGAGTGGCGGTGCCCGCTCAGATACCGAGCGCGCGCAGTTCGCTGCAATCGCGCGAACGGTCCCAGACGCGCTGCAATTGCTGCTCGAACGGCTGCGAACGTGCAGGCAGCGCGATGCCGGCCTCGCCGTCAAGGCGATGACCGATCAGACGAAAGTAGAAGTCGCCTGCATCATTGAGCAGGCAGGCCGAGGCCAGCGCACGGTCGACCGGGTCGCTGACCTCGCGGAACTGGATCACACTGGGCAGGCGCTGGGCCAAGGCCAGCAGCGGCGCGCCCGCAGAGGCGATCGCCGCTGCATCGTGCACGATCACCCGCAGCTGCTTGTCGTGGCGGGCGGTGACGAAGCGGCGCAGGGCGGCCTGTACCGGCGCCGCGTCCAGCAGGCCCGGGTCCAGCTGGCGGCTGTGCAGCCACAGCTGGCGGCGGGCGCGGTGGACGATGGCCGTGGTGATGGCCACCGCCTCGGCGCGGCTGTCGATGGCGCTGGCCGCGCCCAGCCGGCGGCGCATCTGCTGGTGGCCGATGCCGGCCTCCTCGAACGCCTCGCCCTCGGGCAGGAAGCCCTGGCGTGCGTAGAAATCACGCGCCGGCAGCTGCGCGTGCAGGTGCAGCTCGGCCAGGCCGAGCCGGCGCCCGGCCTCGACCAGCGCCTCCAGCAGGGCTTCACCGACGCCGCGGCTGCGATGGCTGGCCAGCACCGCCATGCGGCCGATACGGCCATCCGGGGCCAGCCGACCGGTGCCGACCGGCTGGCCGTCGGCGTCCAGGGCCAGCACGTGGGCACAGACCGGGTCCAGCGCATCACGCTCCAGTTCGGCGGCGATGCCCTGTTCCTGCACGAACACCCGCTGGCGTACCTCATGGATGGCGATGTGGGCGTCTGCGTGGCTGACCTGCTGGACCCGGATCATGGCAAGGCTTAGGGGCGACCGTAGTCGCTGTCGTCTTCGTCGTGGTCTTCGAAGTTGACGATGACCTCGATTCCGTCGTCGTGCACGGTCACGGTGTGGACATCGTCGGACACCGCATCGGCGTCGATCGCGTCGACACGGTCACGGCCTTCGACCACTTCGCCGAGCACCACGGCGTCTTCGCCGTCGTCCTCGTCTTCAGCGTCATACACCTCGTTCGGATCGATCAACTGGAACACGCCACCGACCAGCAGCTGCTGGACCACCGCGCGGCCCTTGTCGGAGAGGCCGCGGTAGGCGGCGGCGTCGAGCTGCTCGGCACCGGCCAGGCGCTGTGCGTCCTTCACCGGCAACGCGAAGTCCTGGCCGCTGACATACAGGCTGGCACCACGCTTGGCCCGGCGCCACGCGAGGCGCGCCCACGGGTGGCGCTGCAGCAGCAGGCCCGAGGCCAGCGCTTCGACCACCTCTTCCTGTGCCGGCGCGGCCTGATGCGCCATCACTTCACCGGCAGCGCGGTAGGTGGTGATGAAGCGGCCGAACCAGTCGCCCAGCTTGTCCGGGTCGTTCATGCGGATGGCATTGAGCGCGGTGATCACCCGCGCCATCGCCACCGTGTCGATTTCGTTCGGGTCGGCCGGCACCTTCAGGTCGGCGTCCTGGTAGCGGATGTTCTCGTCGGCATCGGCGATCAGGGTGTCCAGGTAGTCGCTGATCAGCTCGGCCGAGGCCGGCGCGCGCATGCCGAACGAGAAGGTCAGGCACGGATCTTCGGCGACACCGTGGTGGGGCACGTTCGGCGGCAGGTACAGCATGTCGCCCGGCGCCAGCACCCAGTCATGGGTCGGCTTGAACACTTTCAGCAGCTTCAGTTCCACGTCCGGGCGGAAGCCCAGCGGCGGCTGCTTGCCCTTGATCGATTCGCTGGCATCGATCTGCCAGCGGCGGTGGCCATGGGCCTGCAGCAGGAACACGTCGTACTGGTCGACATGGGCGCCGACCGAGCCACCGGTGGCGGCGAAGCTGATCATCACGTCATCCATGCGCCAGCGCGGCAGGAAGCTGAAGTGTTCGATCAGTGCGCGCACGTCCTTGTCCCACTTGTCCACGTCCTGCACCAGCAGGGTCCAGTCGCGGTCGGGCAGGGCGGGGAAGATGTCTTCCTGGAACGGGCCGCTGCGCACGCGCCAGCTGTCCTGGGCCTTGTCGTGTTCGATCAGGCGCGCCAGCACGCCTTCCTCGCAGGCCAGGCCTGCAAGGTCTTCCGGCTGCACAGGGGTGTGGAAATCGGGGAAGGCGTTGCGGATCAGCAGCGGGCGTTTCTGCCAGAAGTCGCGCAGGAAGGTGGCCGGCGCCATGCCCAGCGGCTGGCCGGGGCGGGCGGTGACTTCAATGAGCGGAGCGGAGGACTTGCGGGCGGCCATGGGGGAATCCTTGCAGCGGAAAGCGGGAAGGGCGGCGCGGCGGGCCGCCAAGGGGGCCATTGTCCGACGTTCGTTGGGATTGCGCACGTGCGGTGGTTTGTCGCGGGGTGTCCGGCCAACGGCGGAGCCGCTCGTGGCGGGGGCTGGGTGGGTCGCTGAAAGCAAAAGCCGGGTTTGGCCGGGCGGGTGGGCTGCGCGGGGGACGCTGCAAGTACGTCCCTGTAAGCTTGGCCGCCGCATCCATGCGGCGGACACCCCGCGCAGCCCACCCGCCCGGCCCCTGACAGTTTCCTGCGCGGCCCGCCACGGAATGGAAGAAGAAAATCAAAGGCAACAGCGGGTCGCGCGCTGCGCTTGCTCACGCCCTTGTAGAGGCGAGCCCACGCTCGGCTTGCTGTTGCCCACGCGAAACGCAGCCGAGCATGGGCTCGGCTCTACAAAACCCCCACAAACAAGGAGGGACGCGGCGAAGCCGCGTCTCTCTTTCAAATTCCGTCCCGACAACCCAACGCTCTTCGATCCGTCACCGGAATCTGTCAGAGGTGGGGCGGGTTGGGTTCGCGGGGGTGTCAGCCGCATGGATGCGGCTGCCAAGCCTCCACGGACGGATTCACGGCGTCCCCCGCGAACCCAGCCTGCCCCGCCCAGCTAGCAGCAATCCTGAGCCGCTCTTGACGTTGATGTTGCTGTTGCCGTTTCCTGCCGCAGGCAGCGCCCGCGGCCGCCGCCGCAACGGAAACCCCTTAGATCTTCTTCGCCAGCGACTCGGCCAGGCCGGTGTAGCTGCCCGGGGTCATCTCCAGCAGGCGCTGCTTCGCATCCGCCGGCAGCTCCAGCCCCTGCACGAACGCACGCATCGACTCGGCGGTGATGCCCTGGCCACGTGTCAGCGCCTTCAGCTGCTCGTACGGATTCGGCAGGCCATGGCGGCGCATCACCGTCTGCACGGCTTCTGCCAGCACTTCCCATGCCGCGTCCAGATCCGCGTCCAGCCGCTGCGGGTTCACTTCCAGCTTGCCCAGGCCCTTGGCCAGCGAGTCCAGCGCCACCTGGCTGTGGCCGAACGCGGTGCCCAGTGCACGCAGCACGGTGGAATCGGTCAGGTCACGCTGCCAGCGGCTGATCGGCAGCTTCGCGCTGAAGTGCTCGAACAGTGCGTTGGCGATGCCGAAATTGCCTTCGGCATTCTCGAAGTCGATCGGGTTGACCTTGTGCGGCATCGTCGACGAGCCGACTTCGCCTTCCTTCAGGCGCTGCTTGAAGTAGCCCAGCGAGATGTAGCCCCAGATGTCGCGGGCCAGGTCGATCAGGATGATGTTGGCGCGGCGCGCGGCATCGCCGATCTCGGCCACGTTGTCGTGCGGCTCGATCTGCGTGGTGTACGGGTTGAACACCAGGCCCAGCCCGGTCACGAAGCGCTCGGCGAAGGCCGGCCAGTCAACGTCCGGGTAGCTGGCCACGTGCGCGTTGTAGTTGCCCACCGCACCGTTGATCTTGCCGGTCAGTTCCACCGCGGCGATCTGCCGGCGCTGGCGCTCGAGGCGGGCGACCACGTTGGCCAGCTCCTTGCCCAGGGTGGTCGGCGAAGCGGTCTGTCCGTGGGTGCGCGACAGCATCGGCTGGCCGGCCTGGGCATGGGCCAGGGTGCGCAGGGTGGTGGCAATGCCATCCAGGGTCGGCAGCAGCACCTCACGTCGCGCCTGTTCCAGCATCAGGCCGTAGCTGAGGTTGTTGATGTCTTCGCTGGTGCAGGCGAAATGCACGAATTCCAGCGCCGGTGCCAGCTCGGCGTCGTCCTTCAGCTGTTCCTTGATGAAGTACTCCACCGCCTTGACGTCATGGTTGGTGGTGCGCTCGATTTCCTTCACGCGTGCGGCCTGGGCCGGGCTGAAGTTGGCGGCCAGGGCGCGCAGGCGGGCGATGGCGGCGTCGGAGAACGGCGCCAGCTCGACGATCCCCGGTTCGGCGGCCAGGGCCAGCAGCCATTCCACCTCGACCACGATGCGGGCCTTGATCAGGCCGTATTCGGAGAAGATCGGGCGCAGGGCGTCGACCTTGCCGGCGTAGCGGCCATCGAGCGGGGACAGGGCGAGCAGGGCGGAATCGGACATGTCGGCAGGGCGGGGACGAGCGGCGGGGGCCATATTCTACGACGTGCCGGGCAGGCGTGCCCTGGAGAGCCGGGCCCACGCTCGGCTGCTCCGGGTAATCCAGCGCCCACGGGCCAGCCGAGCGCAGGCTCGGCTCTACAACACGGCCCTGCGGACAGAACGATCTGGCCCGCACTCGTCATCCCATGCTGCAGGCAAGGGAGTATCGTTGGCGCAGCCGCCAGCCCGGGAAGCGACACCCTGCCAGCCGCCGCTTCCCTTTCCCCAACTGAAGTAGTGCGGAGTCGATGCAATGAGCAAAGCTGCAAGCAAGGGTGGAACCGCGGGGTTCCGGATCGAACACGACAGCATGGGCGAGCTGCAGGTGCCTGCCGATGCCCTGTGGGGCGCGCAGACCCAGCGTGCCGTGCAGAATTTCCCGGTCTCGGGCCAGCGCATGCCGCGCGGTTTCATCCGTGCGCTGGGCCTGGTCAAGGGCGCCGCTGCCGGCGTCAATGCCGAACTGGGCCACCTGCCCAAGACCGTGGCCAAGGCCATCCAGACCGCCGCCGCCGAAGTGGCTGCCGGTGACTGGGACGCGCATTTCCCGATCGACGTCTACCAGACCGGCTCGGGTACGTCGTCGAACATGAATGCCAACGAGGTCATCGCTACCCTGGCCAACCGTGCCGGCAAGGCGGGCAAGACCGTGGTGCACCCGAACGACCACGTCAACCAGGGGCAGAGCTCCAATGACGTGATCCCGACCGCGCTGCGCGTGTCGGCGGTGCTGGCCACGCACGAACAGCTGCTGCCGGCGCTGGTGCACCTGCGCAAGACCCTGGACAAGAAGGGCCGCAGCCTGCGCAAGGTGGTCAAGACCGGTCGCACCCACCTGATGGATGCGATGCCGCTGACCTTCGAACAGGAATTCGGTGCGTGGTCGGCGCAGCTCGCGTCGGCGCAGGAACGCATCGAGGACAGCCTCAAGCGCGTGCGCCGGCTGCCGCTGGGGGGCACCGCGATCGGCACCGGCATCAACGCCGACCCGCGTTTCGGTGCGCAGGTGGCCAAGGCGCTGAAGCAACAGACCTCGATCAAGTTCGACAGCGCCGAGAACAAGTTCGAAGGGCTGGCGGCGCAGGATGATGCGGTGGAACTGTCCGGTCAGCTCAACGCGCTGGCGGTGGCGCTGATCAAGATCGCCAATGATCTGCGCTGGATGAACGCCGGTCCGCTGGCCGGGCTGGGCGAGATTGAACTGCCGGCGCTGCAGCCGGGCAGCTCGATCATGCCGGGCAAGGTCAACCCGGTGATTCCGGAAGCCACCGTGATGGCCTGCGCGCAGGTGATCGGCCACCACA